>NZ_PSVN01000011.1:0-131865 GCF_002932235.1 Rathayibacter sp. AY1E3 | reverse complement strand
CCTCCGCCTCCCGGCCCGTCCGCCTCCCGGCGTCCCCCGAGCCGCCCAGCCGCCACAATGGACGGGTGAGTGCGAATGACGAGGTCGACGGGATCGTCGACGCCTGGGTCCGGGAGCGGCCCGATCTCGATTTCACGCCGCTCCAGGTCTTCTCGCGGATGCGCCGGCTGGCCAAGCAGCTCGAGCGCGCGCGCGGCAGCGCCTTCGGCCGGTCGGAGCTCGAGACGTGGGAGTTCGACGTGCTCTCGGCCCTGCGGCGCGCGGGCGCGCCCTACCGGATGAGCCCCAAGCAGCTCCTCCAGGCGACCATGGTCACCAGCGGGACCATGACCAACCGCATCGACCGGCTGGTCGAGCGCGACCTGGTCGAGCGCCTCGACGACCCGAACGACGGGCGCGGCGTGCTGGTGCAGATGACGCCGTCGGGGCTCGCCCGGGTCGACGCGGCGATCACCCGCCTGGTCGACGCGGAGCAGGAGCTGCTCGGCGCGCTCACCCACGCCCAGCAGGAGCGGCTGGCGCAGCTCCTCCGGAAGCTCTCCCTCGACTTCGGCTGAGCCGGTCGCCCCGGGCCCGCGACGGCGGCCCGCCCACGCGGTACGGGACAGCTGCCGGTGCCGCGGAGGAGAGCGGCGTCAGCCCTCGAGCTGCTCCGAGAGCTCCAGCCAGCGCAGCTCGAGCTCGGCCGCCTCGTCCTCGTAGGCTCGGAGCGAGGCGTTGAGCGCCAGGATGCCGTCGTAGTCGTCCTGGTCGTGCGTCGCCATCTTCTCGTGCACGGTCTTCGTCAGCTGCGTGAGCTTGTGCAGGCGCCGGTCGATCGCCGACACCTCCTTCTCCGCGGTGCGGCGCTCGGCCCCCGCGAGTCCGCTCGACGCCGGCGCGGCGGAGGAGGAGCCCGACGACGCCGCCGCGGGCGCACCCTTCTCGAGCGCGCGGCGCAGGTCGAGGTACTGCTCGACGCCGCCGGGCAGGTGGCGGAACGCGCCGTCCATCACGGCGTACTGCTGGTCGGTGACGCGCTCGAGCAGGTACCGGTCGTGCGAGACGACGAGGAGGGTGCCCGGCCAGGAGTCGAGCAGGTCCTCGATCGCGGCGAGCATGTCGGTGTCGAGGTCGTTGGTCGGCTCGTCGAGGATCAGCACGTTGGGCTCGCTGAGCAGGATGAGCAGGAGCTGGAGCCTCCGGCGCTGACCGCCCGAGAGGTCCTTCACCGGCGTCGAGAGCTGCGCGCTCGAGAAGCCGAGCCGCTCGAGCAGCTGGCCCGGAGTCATCTCCTTGCCGCCGATGGAGTAGCTGGTGCGCTGCTCCGCGATGATCTCGCGGACGGGCCGGTGCTGGACACCGGTCAGCTCGCGCAGCTGCTGGTCGAGGATCGCGACGCGCACGGTGGTGCCGCGCTTCACCCGGCCGCTCGTCGGCTCCACGCTGCCCGCGACCAGGCCGAGGAGGGTCGATTTGCCGGCGCCGTTCACGCCCAGGATGCCGGTGCGCTCGCCGGGCGCGATCCGCCACTCGATGCGGTTGAGGACGGTCCGCTCGCCGTAGCGGACGGTGACGTCGAGCAGGTCGACGACGTCCTTGCCCAGGCGCGAGACGGCGAGCTGCGAGAGCGAGACCGAGTCGCGCACCGGGGGCTCGTCCTCGATCAGCTGGTTCGCGGCGTCGATCCGGAACTTGGGCTTGGCCGTGCGGGCGGGGGCGCCGCGCCGGAGCCAGGCGAGCTCCTTCTTCATCAGGTTCTGGCGCTTGGCCTCCATGGTCGACGCCATCCGGTCGCGCTCGACGCGCTGCAGGATGTACGCCGCGTACCCGCCCTCGAACGGCTCGACGAGGCGATCGTGCACCTCCCAGGTGGCGGTGCAGATCTCGTCGAGGAACCACCGGTCGTGGGTGACGACCGCGAGCCCGCCCGACGACGCCGCCCAGCGGCGCTTGAGGTGCTCGGCGAGCCAGGCGATGCCCTCGACGTCGAGGTGGTTGGTGGGCTCGTCGAGGAAGACGACGTCCCAGTCGCCGACGAGCAGCTTCGCGAGGGCGACCCGGCGCCGCTGCCCGCCCGAGAGGGAGCCGACCACTCCGTCCCAGGGGACGTCGCGCAGCAGGCCCGCGATCACGTCTCGGGTGCGCGCGTCGCCCGCCCACTCGTGCTCCTGGAGCCCGCCGACGACGGCCTGGGCGACGGTGAGGTCCTCATCGACCGTGTCGGCCTGGTCGAGCATCCCGAGCGTGACGCCGCGGCGGTGCGTGACGCGGCCGCTGTCCGGCTCGATGCGCTGCGCGAGCAGGCGCAGGAGGGTCGACTTGCCGTCGCCGTTGCGTCCGACGATCCCGATGCGGTCGCCCTCCTCGATCCCCAGGGAGACGTCGTCGAAGATCACGCGTGTGGGGTACTCGAGTCGCAGCGCCTCGGCGCCCAGCAGATGTGCCATAGGGATCCAGCCTAGGCGGTGCCGCCTGAGCGGTCCGCCGCGGGTCGATCACAGTGCGGCCGGGTCGCGGCCCCCGGACCTCAGCCCGCGGGTGCCGGCTCCGAGACGGACACCGAGCGGCGGTGCAGTCCCGTGGCACCGTCGGGAGCGGGCGGGCGCTCGACCGTGGTCTGCACCGTGCCGTCCGCGTCGGTGGCGCGCACGGTCACGACGTGGTCGCCGACCGTCGCGTCCCACTCGAGGACCCACTGGATCCACGTGTCCGCGGTGACCTGCTCGGCGAGGCGCGCCTCCTGCCAGGCGCCGCCGTCGATCTGCACCTCCACCTTCGCGATGCCGGTGTGCGGCGCCCAGGCGACTCCCGCCACGGCGACCGTCCCCGCCTCGACGGGCTGGCCCTGGCGCGGCACGTCGATCCGCGACTCGATCTTGATCGGACCGCGCTCGGTCCAGCCGCGCGTCGACCAGTACGCCAGGTCCTCCGCGAAGGTCGTGACCTTCAGCTCGACGACCCACTTCGTCGCCGAGACGTAGCCGTACAGGCCGGGGACGACCATCCGGACGGGGAAGCCGTGCTCGACCGGGAGCGGCTCGCCGTTCATCCCGACGGCGAGCAGGCTCGCGCGGTCCTCGTCCTGCAGCACGTCGAGCGGGCTGGAGGCGGTGAAGCCGTCGATGCTCCGCGAGAGCACCATGTCGGCGCCGGCGGTCGGCCGGGCCCGGGCCAGCAGCTCGCGGATCGGGTAGCCCAGCCAGAGGGCGGTGCCGATCAGGTCGCCGCCGACCTCGTTGGACACGCAGGACAGGGTGACCAGGTGCTCCTCGAGCGGCAGCGCGAGCAGCTCGTCCCAGGTGATCTCGATCTCCTCCTCCACCATGCCGGTGATCTTCAGCGACCAGTCGGCGGGCTCGACCGACGGCACCGAGAGCGCGGTGTCGATCCGGTAGAACGAGGAGTTGGGAGTGACGTAGGAGCTGATGCCGTCGATGTCGTCGAGCACGGCGCCGGCCGCGACGGGCGCGGCGGCCGAGGCGGGAGCCGGCAGGGCCACGGCCTCGCGCACGGCGGTGACGGCGGCGGAGGCGGACGTGAGGAAGCGGGCGCCGATGCCGGCGGCGACCGCGGCGACTCCGGCGATCCCGACCAGGCGGAGGAACGACCGGCGGTCCGGGGAGTCGCTCTCGCGCTCCTCCTGCCAGCCGCGGAGGCGGACGGAGGCCGAGCGGAGCACCGCGGCACCGGCCACCATGCCCACGACGCTCGGCGCCGCGTCGATCCCGGACGCGCCCTCGCGGCTGACGGCGGCGAGCGCACCGGCGCCCGCGACGACGGCCAGCAGCAGCACGCCGAACGGCGGGCGGCGGTACTCGAGGACTCCCGCGCCGACGGCCAGCAGCGCGATCGCGAGGCCGATCGAGACCAGCAGCACGAGCTTGTCGCCGGTGCCGAAGAGCGCGATGACCGTGTCCTTCACGCCCGGGGGCACGATGTCGATGACGAAGCCGCCGACCGCGACCAGCGGACTGCCGCCCGCTCCGGTGAAGACCGCGACGACCTCGGCGGTCGCGAGGGCGACGACGGCGGCCACGATCCCGGAGAGGATCGCGAAGAGGGTGGCTCGGCGGGACATGAGCGGCACTCTAAGCCACGAGGTCGGAACTTCCCTGCGGACCGTCTGTGGAGGGCGCCGGGCGCGGGGCTCGCGAGCCCCGCTCCGGAGGCACCGCCTCCGCGACTAGGTCGAGAGCAGGCGAGCCCCGTGGACCGGGCCGGACACCCGCACGGCGCTCAGCCGCGCGGAGCTCAGCTCGCGCTGCAGGTCGGCCGCCGCATCGGCGTCCGGAGCGAGGAACGCGACGGTCGGGCCGGACCCCGAGACGAGGCCGCCGAGCGCCCCGCGGCCCTCGCCGAGCTCGAGGATGCGGGCGAGCCCGGGCTGCAGGTGCAGCGCCGGCGCCTGGAGGTCGTTGTGCATCGCGTCGGCGAGCATGGCGGCGTCGCCGGCACGGAGGGCCTGCAGCACGTTGGGATCGATGGCGGGGGTCGCCGAGATCGGGCGGAAGTCGTGCAGGTGGCGCTCGCGGTGCCGGTCGAGCTCGCTGTAGACCTCGGGGGTCGACAGGCCCTCCTCCGAGAGGACCAGCACCCACTCGAAGCGGCCCTTGGCGAGCGCCGGGCTCAGCTCGTCGCCTCGGCCGACTCCGATCGCGGTGCCGCCGGTGAAGGAGAAGGGGACGTCGGCGCCGAGGCTCGCGGCGATGCCCAGCAGCTGCTCCCTCGTGCACGCCGTGCCCCAGAGCGCGTCGCAGGCGAGCAGGGTCGCGGCCGCGTCGGCCGAGCCGCCGCCCATGCCGCCGGCGATGGGGACGTTCTTCTCGATCTCGAGGTGCACGCCGCCGCGGTAGCCGGTCGCCCGGGCGAGCGCCCGAGCCGCCTTGATCGCGAGGTTGGAGCCGTCGACGGCCAGGCGGGAGGTGTCGATCGAGCCCGAGAAGGAGACCGAGAAGTCGGCCGCCTCCTCCGCGAACACGTCCTCGTAGAGGGAGAGCGACTGGAACGCGGTGGCCAGCTCGTGGTACCCGTCGTCGCGCACGGCGCCGACCTTGAGGAACACGTTGATCTTGCCGGGCGCCCGCGCGTGGACCCGGTTCGACGTCGCGCGGTGGGCCATGCATCCACGCTACAGGGTGGCGGAGGCGCCCTCGTCCGCACCCGGGGCGGGCTCCCCGTCGCCGTCCGTGTCGTCCCCGTCGGTCTCCGCCGGCGACCCGTCGGGCACCGCCGCGCCGCGCACGGGGACCCGCGCCGGATCGAGCTCGCGGCCCAGGCGGACGAAGGCGGCGACGTCCAGCTCCTCGCCGCGCGCGGTCTGCGGGACGCCGGCCCGCTCGAGCGCGACGATCGCCGCGGCGCTGTCGCCGAAGAGGGTCGCGAGCGACTGGCGGAGCATCTTCCTCCGCTGTGCGAACGCCGCGTCGACGACCGCGAAGACGGCGCGGCGCAGGGTCTCGTCGCCCGGCTCCTCGCCGCGGTCGAACGCGACGAGCACGCTGTCGACGTTCGGCACCGGCCAGAAGATCTGACGCGAGACCGCGCCGCCCGTCGTCCAGGAGCCGAACCACGCCGCCTTGACGCTCGGGCCGCCGTAGACCTTGGAGCCGGGACCGGCGGCGAGCCGGTGCCCGACCTCGGACTGCACCATCACCACTCCGGACCGGATGCTGGCGAAGTGCTCGAGGAAGTGCAGGAGCACCGGCACCGAGATGTTGTACGGGAGGTTGGCGACGAGCCGGACCGGATCCCCCGGCAGGTCGAGCACCTTCATCGCGTCGGCGTGCACGACCGCGAGATCGGCGCCCGGCGCCATCAGCTCGACGGTGCGCGGCAGCTGCTCGGCGAGGCGCCCGTCGATCTCGACGGCCACGACCTGTGCGCCCGCCTCGAGCAGGCCGAGGGTCAGCGATCCGAGGCCGGGGCCGATCTCGACGACGGTCTCCCCCGGGCGCACCCGAGCGAGCTTGACGATGCGGCGGACCGTGTTGGCGTCGTGCACGAAGTTCTGGCCGAGCTTCTTGGTCGGCGTGACGTCGAGGAGGCCGGCGAGGTCGCGGATCTCGGCCGGGCCCAGCAGGCGCGGGATCGCGGCGGCCGTCGCCTCGGCGGCGTGGCGGCCGCTCATGCGAGGGGTCCGACCGGCTCCGTCGGCTCGGAGCCGACCTCGCCGCCCCACTCGCCGTACACGGCCTCCGTGTTCGACGCGATCGTCGCGGCGAGGTGGCCGACGTCGGTCTCGAGGGTCGCGGCCATCGAGCGCAGGGTGTGCGGGAGGAGGTAGGGCGCGTTCGGGCGGCCGCGGAAGGGCGACGGAGTGAGGTACGGCGCGTCGGTCTCGACCAGGATGAGGTGCCGCGGAGTCGCGACGAGCGCCTCCCGCAGCGGCTCGGCGTTCTTGAACGTCACGGTGCCGGCGAAGGAGAGGTACCAGCCCTCGTCCGTGCACATCCGCGCCATCTCCGCGTCCCCGGAGAAGCAGTGGAAGACGGTGCGCTCGGGGGCGCCGACGCGGCGCAGGGTCTCGATGACCTCGCGGTGCGCGTCGCGGTCGTGGATCTGCAGCGCGAGGTCGTGCTCCTTCGCGATGCGGATGTGCTCCTCGAAGGAGCGGAACTGCGCGGCGCGGCCGCTCTCGCCGGTGCGGAAGAAGTCGAGCCCGGTCTCGCCGATGGCGCGCACCCGCGGCTGCTCCGCCAGCTCGGCGATCACGGCGAGGGCGGCGTCGAGCTCGCCGCGCTGCTCCAGCTCGGGCGCCTCGTTGGGGTGGATCGCGACGGCGGCCAGCATGCGCGGCTCGCTCGCCGCCTGCTCGGCCGACCAGCGGCTCGTCTCGACGTCCGTGCCGACCTGGACGACGCCGCGGACCCCGACGGTGGAGGCCCGGTCGAGCTGCTCGCGGTGGTCGAGCGGCTCGAGGCCGTCGGCGATCTCGAGGTGCGTGTGGTTGTCGTAGACGGGGACGACGAGCGCCTCGGGCAGCGGCGGGTACGTCAGGTCGCGGCCGGACGAGGCCTCGCGGGAGCGGACGTGCTGGCTGTCGGTCATGCGCTCCAGGCTACCGGGAGGGCTCGCGCGGACCGGAGTCCCGGGTGGACGAGGGCCGAGAGGCGGCCGCTGAGGCGCCCTGAGCGGATCGGGTCAGCACCCGATCGGATCGGGACAGCCCGCCTCCCGCGCCGCCGGGAGGCTGGAGCCATGACAGACACCGAGCTCCTCGCCCACTCCGCACCCGGCTCCCTCGCCGGGCGCCACGCCCTCGTCACCGGATCCTCGAGCGGGATCGGCGCAGCCATCGCCCGCCGGCTCGCCGGGGCCGGCGCTCACGTCCTCGTGCACGGACGCGACCCCGAGCGGGTCGGGTCCGTCGTCCGCGGCATCCGCGCCGTCGGGGGCACCGCCTCCGCGCTCGTCGCCGACCTCGCGGGCACGCCGGAGGAGACCCGCGCCGTCGCCGCCCGGGCGCTGACCCTCCTCGACGGGCGGATCGACGTCCTCGTCAACAACGCCGGAGTGTTCCCGGTGGGGCCGACCGCCGACCTCAGCGACGCCGACGTCGAGTCCCTCCTCACCACGAACATCCGCGTGCCGCACCAGCTCGTCGCGGCGATCGCCCCGGCCATGGCCGAGCGCGGGAGCGGAGTGGTCGTCAACATCACCTCGTGGATGGGACGGGTGGGAACGCCCGGGACCGCGCTCTACCCCGCGACCAAGGCGGCGCTGGAGCACCTCACGCGGGCGTGGGCGGCCGAGTACGGCCCGAGCGGCGTGCGCGTGGTCGCCGTCGCGCCCGGCGCGACTCTCACGCCCGGCAACGAGCACGCCGCGGCGATCCTGGAGCAGATGACCGCGTCCGCCCCCGCCGGCCGGCCCGGACGTCCGGACGAGATCGCCCTGGCCGTGCGCTGGCTCGTCTCGGACGACGCCTCGTACGTCCACGGCACGACGCTCGACGTCGACGGAGGCATCGTCGGCGCCCGCGGCTGACGCCGCGGTACGCGCCGCTCGGAGTCCCCGCGACAGCGCCCGCCGCTCAGTGGATCTGCACGAGCGGCCCGGGGTGGAGCGCAGCGTCGGCCGCGGGGGTCGTCTCGTAGGCGCGGCGGTAGTCGCGCCCGAAGTGCGACGCGCTCGCGTAGCCGACCGCGGCCGCGGCCTGCGCGGCGGTGTCGCCCCGGACCAGGAGCAGTTTCCTGGCCTCCCCCAGGCGGAGCCGCCGCAGGTAGCCCAACGGCGACATCCCGGTCAGCTCGCGGAAGCGGCGGGTGAGCGTGGGCACGCTGGTGCCCGCCTCCGCGGCGAGCGCGCCGAGGGTCCATCCGCGCGACAGCGACGCGCTCATCGCCTCGACCGCACGGGAGACGGCCTCCGAGCGGACGGTGCTGGACGCGGCCAGCAGCCGGGGCGCCTGGTCCGTCTGCAGCAGCCGCAGCACGAGCTCGCGCGTGATCGCGGGGGCGAGCACCGGGATGTCGGCGGGGGCGTCGAGCAGACGGAAGAGTCGGCGCAGCGAGTCGGCCATCTCCTCCGTGACCGTGCCGATCCGCGGGGCGGGAGCCCGCGGGGCCGTCCGGGGGGCGAGCGCCGCGATCTCGGCCACCACGAGCGGGTCGAGACGCCAGTTGGCCGACAGGAAGTCGCCGCGGTCGCCGGTCTCCACGACGGCCGCCACCACCGGCAGATCGACGGGGGTGACCAGGAAGCGGCCGGCGCCCCACCGCTCGTCGGAGTCGCCGACCACCGAGCGCTTCCGGCCGGCCAGCACCAGGCTGAGGGTCGGCGGGAACCGGGTGTAGACGAGCTCGGTCGGAGCGGTCACCCGGTGCAGGCGCAGGGCGAGCGCGGCGGCGCGCTCGGGGTGCCCGACGTGGCGCCGGGTGAGCTCGGCCGCCTGCTCGAGAGCGTCGAGGACCTCGCGCGTCATCAGCGCCCCGCCGTCCCCGGAGCGGAGGACCGCTCGCACCCGGCCCCTCGCGTTCGGATCGCGGTCATCGTGCACTCCCCTGCGGATCCTCCGTCGGCGACTCCAGGCCGCGCGACTGCTCGGTCCATGGGTCGAGGCGCGGCCGTCAGGACGCGGGAGCCTCGATGCGCGGGAAGAGCGCGGCGAGCGTCCCGACGGTCGTGCCGACGGGGAGGACCCCCCACCGGCCCGCCTCGCGGATCGGCTGCGCGGTGAGGGCGCCGAGCGACTCCGTCACGCCGAGCGCCTCCCAGAGGGACGCCGTCGCGCGCGGCACGACCGGCGAGAGCAGCACGGCCAGGGCGCGGAGCCCCTCCGTCGCGGTGTAGAGCACCGTGCCGAGGCGCTCGCGCTCCTCGCGCTTGGCGAGTGCCCACGGCTCCTGCTCGGTGATGTAGCCGTTGAGCTCCTCGACGATGCTCCACACGGCGGTGATCGCGTCGTGGATCGCGAGCGCGTCGATCGACCGGTCGGCCGACGCGGCGGCCTCGGCGACGATGCGCTGCACGCGCTCCTCCGCCTCGGTCGGCTCGCCCGGCGCGGGCACGACGCCGTCGTAGTAGCGGTGCAGCATCGCGACGACCCGCGAGGCGAGGTTGCCGAAGCCGTTCGCGAGCTCGGACTGGTAGCGCGCCGACAGGTCCTCCCATGAGAACGAGCCGTCCTGGCCGAAGGTGATGGCCCGGAGGAAGTAGTAGCGGAAGGCGTCGGAGCCGAAGGTGTCGGTGATCTGCTCGGGCGCGATGCCGGTGAGCTTCGACTTCGACATCTTCTCGCCGCCGACCAGCAGCCAGCCGTGGCCGAACACCTGCCGGGGGACCTCGAGGCCCGCGGCCATGAGCATGGCGGGCCAGATCACCGCGTGGAAGCGCAGGATGTCCTTGCCGACGATGTGGGTCGCGGGCCAGCGGCGCTCGAACTCCGCCTCGTCCTGGCCGTAGCCGACCGCGGTGATGTAGTTGAGCAGCGCGTCGAACCAGACGTACACCACGTGCGAGTCGTCCCACGGGACCTTCACTCCCCAGTCGAAGCTGGAGCGCGAGATCGACAGGTCGGCCAGGCCCTGGCGGACGAAGCTGACGACCTCGTTGCGCGCCGACTCGGGCTGGACGAAGTCGGGACGCTCCTCGTAGAGCGCGAGCAGCCGCTCGGTGTACTCGCTCATCTTGAAGAAGTAGTTCTTCTCCTTCAGCAGCTCGACCGGCTTCGAGTGGATCTTGCAGACGTACTGGCCGGCGTAGTCGCCGGTGCCCTCCTCGAGGTCGGACAGCTGCTTGTACTCCTCGCAGCCCACGCAGTAGTAGCCCTCGTACTCGCCGGTGTAGATCGCGTCCTCGTCGTACAGCTTCTGCAGGAACTTCTGGACGTTGACCTCGTGCCGCGCGTCCGTGGTGCGGATGAAGTCGTCGTTGGCGATGTCGATGGTCTCGAGCAGCGGCTGCCAGGCGGTCCTCACGAGGCGGTCGGCCCACTCCTGGGGGGTCGTGCCGTTGGCGGTGGCGGTGCGGAGGATCTTCTGGCCGTGCTCGTCGGTGCCGGTCAGCAGCCAGGTGTCGTCGCCCGCCTGGCGGTGCCAGCGGGTGAGCACGTCGGCGGCGACCTCGGTGTACGCGTGCCCGATGTGCGGGACGTCGTTCACGTAGAAGATCGGGGTCGTGAGGTAGAAGGAGGCGCCGTCGGACATGGCGACCATCCTATTCACCGCGCGGCACCGCTCCCGGCGTGTGACGGAGGCCGTGGACGACCGGCCGCGGGCGCCGTCTGGGAGGGAGCTCTCAGCCGCGGCGGGAGGCGAGCGCCGCCTCGTAGAGAGCGCGGCGCGAGAGCCCCGTGATCTCGGCGACCTCGGCCGACGCCTCCTTGAGCCGCGATCCGGCCTCGACGCGGGCCAGCACGTCGGCCAGCGCGTCCTCGAGCGACGCCTCCCTCGCGGGGGCTCCCTCGACGACCAGGCAGATCTCGCCGCGCAGGCCGTCGGCCGCCCACTCGGCCAGCTCGGCCGCCGTGCCGCGACGGACCTCCTCGAACATCTTGGTGAGCTCGCGGCAGACGACGACGCGCCGCTCCGGGCCCATCGCCTCGACCAGGTCGGCGAGCGCGTCGCCGATCCGGTGCGGGGACTCGAAGAAGACCATGGTGCGCCGCTCGTCGACGAGCGCCCGGAAGGTCGAGACCCGCTCGCCGTGCCGGCGGGGCAGGAACCCCTCGAAGCTGAAGCGGTCCGTCGGGAGCCCGGACACGGCGAGCGCCATGAGCACCGCCGAGGGACCGGGCAGCGCGGTGACCGCGACTCCCGCCGCCACCGCCGCCTCGACCAGGTGGTAGCCCGGGTCCGAGACCGTGGGCATGCCAGCATCGCTCAGCACGAGCAGGTCCTCCTCGCGGGCCAGCTCCACCAGCTCGGCGGCGCGCTCGCGCTCGTTGTGGTCGTGCAGCGCGTAGAGGGCGGGCCGGTTCTCGACGCCCAGGGCGCGCATCAGCTGGATGGTCACGCGCGTGTCCTCAGCGGCGACGTGGCGGGCGGAGCCCAGCGCCTCCACGAGCCGGCGGGAGGCGTCGCCGAGGTTTCCGATGGGAGTGCCGGCGAGGATGATCATGCCGCCAGTCTCCCAGGCCGGGTCCGGGGCCTCCCGCCGCGGATCGCCGCCGTCCCGGGAGGAGGCGCCCCGTTAGCATGGCCGGGTGACGGACCGACCGCAGCGCGACTTCGACGACCTGCTCCTGGACGCGGCGGGATCGGCGCGCTCGGTCCCGGTGGAGCCCGCCGAGGCGTCCGCACCGCGGGAGCGCACCCCGCTCCCGGACGTGCCGCGCGGCTCCTGGTTCGACGACCTGCACACCCGGCTCGTCGCCTCCCCCGCGCGCCGCCGGCTGTACGAGCTCGGACTGCCGCTGCTGGTGGTCGCCCTGGCCGCGGTGCTGCGGCTGTGGAACCTCGGCCACCCGCGCTCGCTCGTGTTCGACGAGACCTTCTACGTGAAGGACGCCTGGACCCTCTGGAACCTCGGGTTCGAGGGCGCCTGGCCCGAGAACCCGGACCCCGGCTTCGCGGCCGGCGACGTGGACACCTTCACGGGGGCGCCGTCCTTCGTGGTGCATCCGCCGCTGGGCAAGTGGATCATCGGGCTCGGGATGGGCGTGTTCGGCGCGGACGACAGCGTCGGCTGGCGCGTCGCGACCGCCGTCGTGGGGATCCTCGCCGTCGCGCTGGTGATCGTGATCGGCCGCCTCCTGTTCCGCTCCACCCTCCTCTCCTCCTTCGCGGGGCTGATGCTCGCGCTCGACGGCCACGCGATCGTGATGTCGCGGGTGTCGCTCCTGGACGGGATCCTGATGTTCGTCGCGCTCTGCGGGGTCGCGGCGGTGCTGCTGGACCGGCGCTGGGCCGACCTGCAGCTGGCGCGGAAGGTGGCGGCGGGAGCGCTGCCGAGCTGGGGGCCGGTCCTGTGGTGGCGTCCCTGGCTGCTCGCGGCGGGCGTGCTCTTCGGCCTGGCCGCGGGCGTGAAGTGGACGGGCGTCTACTTCCTCGCGGCGTACGGCGTGTACGCGGTGGTCGTCGACGCGCTGATGCGGCGCCGCGCGGGCGTGCCGTTCTGGGGCAGCGGCGCGATCCTCAAGCAGGGTCCGGTCACCTTCCTCCTGGTCGTGCCGATCGCCCTGATCGCCTACCTCGTCACCTGGACGGGCTGGCTGCGCACCTCCGGCGGATGGGCCCGGCAGTGGGCGTCGGAGGCCCCCGGCAACGCCTGGACCGGGGCTCTCGCGTGGGTGCCGGACTGGGCGCAGAGCCTCTGGCACTACCACGTGCAGATGTACGACTACTCGATCAATTTGCGGGCCTCGCACCCCTACGAGGCGAACCCGCTCACCTGGCTGCTCATGCTCCGGCCGACCAGCATGTACTTCGTCGACCAGGCGACGGGCGTCGACGGCTGCACCGCCGCACGCTGCGACGAGGCGATCACCTCGGTCGCCAATCCGCTCATCTGGTACGCCGGAGTCCTGGCGCTGGTGTACCTCCTCTACCGGCTCGCGCGGTACCGGGAGTGGCGCGCCGGCTTCGTGCTGATGGGGATCGTCGCGGGCTACCTGCCGTGGCTGCTCTACCTCGACCGCACGGTGTTCCAGTTCTACTGCGTCGTCTTCGAGCCCTACATGATGCTGGCGCTGGCGCTGACGGCCGGGATCGTGATCGGGAGTCCGGGCGACGAGCGGAGGCGGCGCACCCGGGGCGTCCTCGTGGTGCTCGTCTTCGCGGTGGCGGCGGCCGCGCTGACGGCCTACTTCCTGCCGCTCTGGATCGGCGCGCAGACGTCCTTCACCTTCTGGCAGGCCCACATGTGGCTGCCCTCGTGGGTCTGATCCGGCGGCTGGGCCCGGGAGTCGCGGCCTGCGCCGTCGCGGCGGTGATCGCGGCCCTGCTGCACGCGACGGTGCCGGCAGTGCCGATGCTGACCGCGGCGGTCGCGCTCGGGATCCTCGTGGCGCAGCTGCCCGCGGCGCGCCCCCTGCTGAGCGGGGCGCTGGCGCCGGGCCTGAAGTTCTCGTCCCGCTCGCTGATGCGCGCCGGCATCGTCCTGCTCGGGCTGAAGCTCTCTCTGATCGACATCGCTGCGCTGGGCTGGGGCGCGATCCTGGTCGTGGTCGGGATCGTCCTGGCCACCTTCGGCCTGACCTGGGCGCTGGGCCGGGTGCTCCGGCTGCCCGGGCAGGAGCCGCTGCTGCTCGCGGCGGGCTTCTCGATCTGCGGGGCCTCGGCGATCGGCGCGATGGCCGGAGCGACCCGGGCGAAGGAGCAGGAGCAGGCGACGCCGGTCGCGCTGGTGACGCTCTGCGGCACGCTCGCGATCGCGGTGCTCCCCGCCCTGCAGCAGCCGCTCGGGCTCTCCGACGTGCAGTTCGGGCACTGGGTCGGCGCCTCGGTCCACGACGTGGGCCAGGTCGTGGCGACGGCCCAGGTGGCCGGAGCGTCGGCGCTGGCCGTGGCGGTCGTGGTGAAGCTCACCCGAGTGGTCATGCTGGCGCCGATGGTCGCGGTGGCGGCGGCGGTCACGAGGCGCCGAGGCGGGACCGGCGGGACGCGCCCGGCGATCGTGCCGCTGTTCGTGGTCGGGTTCCTCGCCGCGGTGCTGCTGCGCACGCTCCTCCCCCTGCCGGAGGGACTGCTCGCCGCCGCCGACACCGCGCAGACCTGGCTCCTCGCCGCGGCCCTCTTCGCGCTCGGCAGCGCCGTCCGGGTGCGCGCGCTCGTGACGACGGGGTGGCGTGCTCTCCTCGTCGCCCTGGTGTCGTGGGCGGCGATCGCGGCGATGGGCCTGGCCGCGGTGCAGCTGGCGCTCTGATCGGCGCTCCGATCCGCTCGACCGCTCTGTCGCGCACGGTCGCTCTGCACTGCGGGGCCGCTCTGTTACGCGATGCGTCGCTCCGGCGCGGCGGTGTCGGCGGCTCCCGCTAGCGTCGATCGCATGGCAGATCGTGAGTACGGCTTCAAGACGCGTGCGATCCACGCGGGCAACATCCCCGACGCGGTGACGGGCGCCCGCGCTCTGCCGATCTACCAGACCAGCGCCTTCGTCTTCGACGACACCTCCGACGCCGCGGCCCGCTTCGCGCTGCAGAAGTACGGCAACGTCTACTCGCGCCTGTCGAACCCCACGGTCGCCTCCTTCGAGGAGCGCGTCGCGAGCCTCGAGGGCGGCCTCGGCGCCGTCGCCACGGCCTCCGGGCTCTCGGCGCAGTTCATCACCTTCGCGGCGCTCGTCGGCGCGGGCGACCACGTGGTGTCCTCCGCCAACCTCTACGGCGGATCGATCACCCAGCTCGACGTCACGCTCCGCCGCTTCGGAGTGGACACCACCTTCGTCCGCTCGAGCGACCCGGCCGACTACGCGGCGGCGATCACCGAGAAGACCAAGGTTCTCTACGCCGAGACGATCGCGAACCCCTCCGGCGAGATCGCCGACATCGAGGGCCTCGCCGCGGTCGCGCACGCCGCCGGCATCCCGCTGATCATCGACTCCACGGTCGCCACCCCCTACCTCGTCCGCCCGATCGAGTGGGGCGCCGACATCGTCATCCACTCGGCCACCAAGTTCCTCGGCGGACACGGCACCACGCTCGGCGGCGTCGTCGTCGAGTCGGGGCGCTTCCACTACTCCCCCGAGAAGTTCCCGCTGCTGCACGACCCGGTCGCCTCCTACGGAGACCTGTCGTGGGACGGCAACTTCGGGGAGTACGGCTTCCTCACGCGCCTGCGCGCGGAGCAGCTGCGCGA
This sequence comes from Rathayibacter sp. AY1E3, assembly GCF_002932235.1. Lineage (NCBI taxonomy): Bacteria > Bacillati > Actinomycetota > Actinomycetes > Micrococcales > Microbacteriaceae > Rathayibacter > Rathayibacter sp. AY1E3. The sequence continues at coordinate 116,647 of NZ_PSVN01000011.1, read as the reverse complement.
CATCGGGCCGGTCCTCGCTCCGCACTCCGCGTTCCTGCTCGCCCAGGGCGTCGAGACGCTGCCGTACCGGATCCAGGCGCACGTCGACAACGCACGCCGCGTCGCCGAGTGGCTCGACGCCGACCCCCGCATCGAGGCGGTCTACTGGGCCGGGCTGCCCGCGCACCCGCACCACGACCGCGCGCAGAAGTACCTGCCGAAGGGACCGGGCTCGGTCTTCAGCTTCGTGGTCAAGGGCGGCCGCGCCGTCGGCCAGACCTTCATCGAATCGGTCGACCTCGCCAGCCACCTCGCCAATATCGGCGACGCCAAGACGCTGGTGATCCACCCCGCCTCGACCACCCACGCCCAGCTCACCGAGGACCAGCTCCTCCACGCGGGCGTCCTCCCCGGACTCGTCCGCCTCTCCGTCGGCATCGAGGACGCGGACGACATCATCTACGATCTCGACCAGGCGCTCGCCCGCGCGGTCGAGGAGCACGGCACCCCCGACGCTCCGACCGAGCTCCCCGAGGACACGACCACCACCCTGCACACCCCGGCCGTGGAGGTCTGAGCATGAGCACCACCGACACCGCCGACACGGTCGTCCAGCTGTCCAACGGGCTGAGCTGCTCGGTCCCGGCGAACTCGCCGCTGGCGAAGATGCTCCGCTCGCAGCGCACCTGGGTGGGCCCCGACGCCCGCAGGCGACTCGACATCCTCCGCCGCGCGAAGACCGTGGCGATCGTCGGCGCCTCGCCGAACCCGGCCCGCTCCTCCTACTTCGTCGCCACCTACCTGCAGCAGTCGAGCGACTACGAGCTCTACTTCGTGAACCCGAACGCCACCGAGATCCTGGGGCAGCCGGTCTACCGCAGCCTCGCCGAGCTCCCGGTCGTGCCCGACATCGTCGACGTGTTCCGCAAGGCGAGCGACATCCCCGCCGTGATCGACGACGTCCTCGCCGTCGGCGCGCCCACGGTCTGGGTGCAGCTGGGGATCTGGAACCAGGAGGCGGCCGAGTACGGCGAGTCGAAGGGCCTGACCGTCGTGATGGACCGCTGCATCAAGGTCGAGCACGCCCGCTTCCACGGCGGCCTGCACCTGCTCGGCTTCGACACCGGCCAGATCTCGGCGCGCAAGACGCTGCGCTGACCCGTTCCTCTCCGCGAGACGCCACCTGTGCACGCCTCCCGCGATGTGACGCGTACTGAAGCGGCGTCTCGCGGCAGGTGTCGGCTCCTCCGACGATGACGACCGACGGGGGGCGTGCGGGATCACCGACGGGTCGGCCGCGTCGAGCGGCTCCCGATCGATCGGATCGCAGGTCTCCGGGGCTTGACCGGTGCCGCAGGAACGGATGACCGCGGCGGCTCCTGCCCGGCCTGCGGCCGACGATGCGCCGCCCGGCCCTCACCGAGCGAGCACTCGGCCTCCTTCTCCGGCGGAGTGTGCCGCCGCGCGCCGCGGGACGCCTCCCCCGCGCGACGGATCCCCCTCCGTGTTCCGTGGACAGTCACTGGAGACCGCATCCGTCCTCCCCCGGAGGCCGAGGGGTCGGAGTAGGCCTGAGGGGCAAGGGAGAACCGCTCTCCAGATCGTGACGACGAATCCGGCCGGACCCGGCCACGAAGAGGTGTACGAGACGATGAGAAATCCCACCACCACATCCCCACGAGGTCGGCTGCTCGTCGCTGGTGCCGCCTGCGGCGCTCTGGCTTTCGGATCGCTCGCAAGCGCTCCGGCCGCCCTCGCCGCTCCCGCCCCGGCCGTCTCGGTCGCGGCCGTCTCGGCCTCGGCCGCCGCCTGGCCGGTCGTGGCCCAGGGCGAGAACAGCGCCAATGTCCGCACGGTCCAGCATCTGCTGAACGCCGCTGGCCGCTCGGTCGACGCGGACGGAGTCTTCGGTGCCGGCACCGCAGCCGCGGTCTCCGCGTTCCAGAGCGACCGGGGCCTCTCGGCCGACGGCATGGTCGGCGAGCAGACCTGGACGGCGCTGATCACGACCGTCTCCTTCGGCGACTCCGGCGAGGCGGTGACCGCTCTCCAGGTGCAGCTGAACAAGACCGGCGCCGGGCTCACCGTCGACGGCGAGTTCGGAGCCGCGACCCGCGCCGCCGTGGAGGGCTTCCAGTCCGCGGCCGGCCTGACCGTCGACGGCGTCGTCGGCCCGCAGACCTGGCAGTCGCTGACCGGCTCCGGCTCCGGCTCGACGCCCGACCCGGGGCAGCCGGGCGAGACGTTCGCCACCCTGAACGACGAGCAGCTCTCCAACGTCCGCACGATCATCGCCGAGGGGAGGACCGCCGGTGTCCCCGAGTACGGCTGGGTGATCGCGATCGCGACGGCGATGCAGGAGTCGCGCCTGCGCAACCTCTCCGGCGGAGACCGCGACTCCGTCGGACTCTTCCAGCAGCGCCCGTCCTACGGCTGGGGCACCGCGGCCGAGCTGGTCGACCCCGTCTACGCGTCGCGCGCCTTCTACGGAGCCGCGAACAGTCCCACCAGCAACGCCGGCCTCCTCGACGTCGCCGGCTGGGAGTCGCTGCCGGTGACGGAGGCCGCGCAGGCCGTCCAGCAGTCCGGCGTGCCGGACGCCTACGCGCAGTGGGAGACCCTGGCCCGCGAGGCCGTCGAGAGCGAGGGATGAGGATCATGACCACCATCGACACGACCACCGTCGACACCGACACCACCGTCCGACCGCGGAGCGCCCGCTCCCGCGTCCTCGCGCTGATCACCGCGCTCCTGCTCGCCGTCGGCGTCACCGTCGGCGGGGCGACGAGCGCTCAGGCGGCCGACTGGCCCGTGCTCTCCTCGGGATCCAGCGGCGACGACGTGACCACCGCGCAGTACCTGCTCCGCGGCTCCGGCCAGTCGCTCGCCGTGGACGGTGCCTTCGGCTCCGGCACTGCGAGTGCCGTGAACGCCTTCCAGTCCGCGAAGGGCCTCGCCGCCGACGGCGTGATCGGCGAGGCGACCTGGGGAGCACTCGCGGTGACCGTCCGCAGCGGCTCCACCGGCGACGCGGTCAGTGCGGCGCAGACCCAGCTGAACGCGAACGGCGCCTCCCTCGCCGTCGACGGCGTCTTCGGTGCCGGGACGGAATCCGCAGTGACCGGCTTCCAGAGCGGAGCAGGCCTGACGGCCGACGGCATCGTCGGACCTGCCACCTGGAAGGCCCTCATCGCCGGGACCGGCGGCGGCGGAGGCACGACTCCTCCGCCCAGCGGCGACGCGGCGGCCACCGCCCAGGCCATCCTCGACAACCCGGGGATCGAGCTCTACGAGCTGGGCGCCGACTCGGGCGCGGACCCGGAGTCCACCTCGCTCGTCAACATCCGCGACACGGCGGCAGGGAAGCCCGCCCGGACCAGCTCCGGCGGGGACGCGGGAGTCACCGAGGTGGCCCTGGACCCGGCCATGCTGAACGGCCTGCTCCGCCTCAACACGGAGTACGGCTTCGACCTCCGCGTCACCTCCCTCGCCGGTGAGGACCACACGGCGTCGTCGCGCCACTACACCGGCCACGCGGTCGACATCGACCGGATCGACGGCGTGACCGTCCTCAACGGAGCGGACCACCAGGCCGTGCAGGACGCCTGCACCGCCCTGGGCGCGACGCTCACGCTCGGCCCGGGCAAGCCCGGCCACGACAACCACGTGCACTGCGAGTGGTGACCGGAGCGGCACGGTGAGGAGGGCGGGCGTCCACGAGGGTGCCCGCCCTCCCCCGTCCGCGGACGGGCGTACGCTCGACGGATGAGCGCCTACGTCTCCGTCCTCGACCTGTTCAGCGTCGGGATCGGCCCGTCCAGCTCGCACACCGTCGGACCGATGCGCGCCGCCCTCGCCCTCGCCGAGCGGATCCGCGACGCCGGGCTCCTCGGCCGCGTGAGCCGGGTGGGATGCACCCTCTACGGCTCGCTCGGCTCCACCGGGATCGGCCACGGCACCCCCGACGCGGTGGTCGCCGGTCTCGCCGGCCTGGACCCCGAGACGTGCGACCCGGCGCTGGTGCGCGGGGCATGGCAGCGCCTCGACGCGGAGGGGACGATCCTGCTGGCCGGCGAGCAGCGCCTCGCGATGACGCGCGACGACGTCGTCTTCGAGCCGCGCACGAGGCTGCCGGAGCACCCGAACGCCCTCACCTTCAGCGTCTGGGTCGGCGACGACGCGCTGCCGGTGTGGGAGGAGACCTACTACTCGATCGGCGGCGGCTTCATCCGGCGCGCGGGCGAGCGCGCCGAGCTGGCTGCGCTGGCCCCGCACCCCTACCCCTTCGTCTCCGGGCTCGACCTGCTGGCGACCTGCGACCGGACCCGCTCCGGCATCGCCGAGATCGCCGCCGCGAACGAGCGCGCTCTGCACCCCGGGGTCGACATCGACGCCCGCCTCGACGCGATCTGGGACGCCATGGCCGCCTGCGTCGAGCACGGCCTGGCGACCGACGGCGTGCTGCCGGGCGGCCTGGGCGTCCGCCGCCGCGCCTCGGTGCTGCGCGAGCGCCTCGAGGCCTTCGAGGAGGACCCTCTCGACCGCGCCCGCGCGACCTCGGTGGAGTGGCTCCACGCCTTCGCCCTCGCGGTGAACGAGGAGAACGCCGCGGGCGGGCGCGTCGTGACGGCTCCGACGAACGGAGCGGCGGGCATCATCCCCGCCGTCGGGCACTACTACCTCCGCTTCGTCCCGGGCGCCGACCGCGCGGGGCTGCGCCGCTTCCTCCTCACCGCCACCGCGATCGGCTCGCTCTGCAAGACGAACGCCTCGATCTCCGGTGCGGAGGCGGGCTGCCAGGGCGAGGTCGGCTCGGCCTGCGCGATGGCCGCCGCAGCGCTCTGCGCGGTGCTCGGCGGCAGTCCGCGCCAGGTCGAGAACGCGGCCGAGATCGCGATGGAGCACCACCTCGGACTGACCTGCGACCCGGTCGGCGGGCTCGTGCAGATCCCCTGCATCGAGCGGAACGCGATCGCCTCCTCCACCGCCGTGAGCGCGGCCCGCCTCGCGCTGCACGGCGACGGCGACCACCGCGTCTCGCTCGACGCGGTCATCGAGACGATGCGCCAGACCGGCATCGACATGTCGTCGAAGTACAAGGAGACGAGCGAGGGCGGCCTCGCGGTCAACGTCATCGAGTGCTGAGCGCCCGGTCTCGACGGCGTCCGGACGTCCCGGTCTCATCGAGACACCGTCGGCGGACCGGTGCTTCGTCACTTCTGGCGGCGTCTCGTCAGCGCTCAACCGGCCACTGATCCGTCGATCCTGCGGCTGCCCCGGCGCTGGGAAAGGCCCGCTGCGCGCAGGAGTGCGACGAGGGGAGCGCCGTCGAGCGCGTCCCGCCACTCCCAGCGCACGATCCGCGGCCCCAGGGAGCGCAACGCGTTCTCGCGGCGCTTCTCGCGGAAGACGGCGGCGGCCAGGTCGTCGAAGTGCTCGGCAGCCGACAGCGCGTACTTCGCCCGCCCGTCGGCCTCGCCGACCAGCCCGTGCTCGGGCCAGTCGAAGTCGGTGACCGCTCGTGTCCCGTCCGGCAGACGCCACACGTGCTGGAGACGCGGCTCCGGCAGACCTGCTGCGGCGATGACGACGCGGCTCAGCGACTCGAGGGGTGACTCTGCACGGGCGTCGGCGAAGGCGATCGCCTCGCCGGCCGTCCGCACACCGCGGCCGGGTCCCGCCTCCGCCAGCAGGTGCCGCAGCCTCTCGCGGAGGCGCTCGGGGTCGCCGCCGCTCCTCGACTCGGCGTGGAGAACGTGATCGACCACGACGACCGCGCGCCGCAGACTCGAATGACGAGCGACATCGACCACGGTGTCGGCGAGGGAGGCGACCGGCACACCGTCGACCTCCACCACCTTTGGGGGCACGGCGAAGCTCCGCTCGCGCACGCCGGCCCTCGTGCGGCTGCCCACCTGGGGACGAGCGAGGACGTGGACCCGCGGATCGAGCGATTCGATCAGCGGGAGGCCGTGCAGGACGGCGGCCGACTCTCCGACGAGCACGCCGTCGCGCCGGGAGAGGACCGCGGCGCGGGCGCGGGCGTGCTGGCGGTCGCGCTCCGAGGCCTTCCTCCACTCGGCTGCGGGGGTGCGCACTCCGCGCCAGAGCGCCTCCAGGTCGCGCTCGCGGGGAAGAGCGGAGACGGTGCCGCGTTCACGTAGATCTCGGACGAAGAAGAGAGGGAGCTCGGTCATCCGCCGATCCTGCGCGCTCGTCGAGCGTCGCGGAGCGCCGTCGGCGGATCTGGGGAGAACGGCGGCCTGTGGAGGAGCATCTGCTTCGCTCGAACGGTCCAGGCCGGCCGACCGTCTCGGAGCCCGTCCGGGGAGCCGGCGACCGGCGACGGATTCCAGCAGAGCGCGGGATCGCGACCGACGACTCCCCACCGAGACACCGCCGTAATGCATGAGCCGGCCGCCGAAGGACGGCGGCTCGACGGAAGACGGCGGCGCGAGCGGAGGACGGCGTCGCGAGCGACGACACCCATCGAGACACCGCAGTCTGCCGCGAGACGGCATCGAGACGACGGCGTCTCGACGAGAGGGCGACGGATCGACGAGAGGGCGGCGGCTCGGGATGCAGTAGCTGGCTCACGGGGGAAGCGGCGTCGCGGGCGAGGGAGCCGTCTCGAGACACCGCTGTCGGCCGCGAGACGACCTCAGGAGGGCGGCGTCTGGACAAGAGGGTGGCGGCTCGAGCGAGGGCGGCCTCGCGGTCAACGTCATCGAGTGCTGAGCGCCCGGCGGCGTCCGTGACCGTGCGTGACGCACGGGGGCGCGCCTGTCGGCGGTCGCGCCTAGCGTGGGGCGGGTGAGCACCTCCTCCGTCCCGTACCTCGCCCGGCCGATCGTCTCGACCCAGTGGCTCGCCGACCAGCTCGGCCGCGAGCACCTCGTCGTCGTCGACGCCAGCGTGCTGCTCGTGCCCGGCTTCGACGGGCGGCCCGGCTACCTGAGCGGCGACGAGCAGTACCTCCTCGAGGGGCATGTCCCCGGCGCCGTGTTCGGCGACCTGCTCGAGCAGCTGTCCGATCCGGCGGCTCCCCTGCCCTTCACCCGGCTCGACCCGGAGCGCTTCGCCGCCGCGACGGCCGCGCTCGGCATCGACGACGACTCGGTGGTCGTCGTGTACGACTCCGCGGTCGGCCAGTGGGCCTCGCGCCTGTGGTGGTTGCTGCGCTCGGCCGGGCACGACGCCGTCGCGGTGCTCGACGGGGGGCTCCCGGCCTGGCGGCGGGAGGAGCGCCCGATCGAGACGGGGCACGTCGAGCCCGCCGTGGGCGGAGGGATCAGCGTGCGCGAGGAGCGGCCGCTCTGGATCGACAAGGCCGGCGTCGAGAGCGTCGTGCGCGGCGAGGCTCCCGGGGCGCTGGTCTGCGCGGTCCCGCCGAAGGAGTTCACCGGGGAGGAGGGGCGCCGACCCCGCCTCGGACACCTGCCGGGCTCGCGGAGCGTTCCCGCCGGGCGGCTCGTCGACCGGGCCGACAACACGCTCCTGCCGCCGGAGCGGCTGCGGTCGCTGTTCGGAGACGCTCTCCAGGCCGAGCGGATCGTCCTCTACTGCGGGGGCGGGATCGCCGCGACGGCCGATGCACTCGCACTGGCGGTGCTCGGAGTCCACACGGCGGTCGTCTACGACGGCTCGCTCAACGAGTGGGCCGCCGACCCCGCGGCGCCGCTGGTGGTCACGGCCGCGTGAGCAGCTCCTCCGGGAGGCGGGTCGTCGGCAGGGCGCAGACGAAGGCCTCGCAGGAGTAGGCGGTCGGCAGCCCCTCCCGCGAGATCCGCCCCTCGAACAGCTCGAAGCCCGCGTCCGCCCAGTCCCGGGCGCCCTCGTCGGACACGCCGACCAGCACGCCGATTCCGGCCGACCGGGCGCCCTGCACCGCCTCCGCCGCTCCGGGGCCCACGACGACCATCTGCCGCACCGGGCGAGCCAGCCGCGAAGCGAGCCCGAGCACGGCGCCGAAGCCCATCGGCTGGCGGACCGCGCCCGGAGCGATCGAGGCGACGACCGCCTCGGCCGCCTCCCGGTAGCGCTGCGATCCGGTGAGCAGGTACAGCTCGTGCGCCGCGTCCGCCGTCGCCGACAGGCCGGAGGGGTAGGCGCCCTCGGAGGGGTCGGCCGCGAGCAGGAGTCCCCGCGCGGTCAGCGCCGGGTCCCCTCCCCCGGGCAGCGCGAACGGCAGCGGGCCGTCGGCCGCGTCGAGCGCGCCGTCGATCAGGGTGCGCGCCGCGACCGCGTAGAGCGGGCGGCCCTCCGCCAGGGCGAGCTCGAGGAGCCCGCCGGCCAGCATCCCGAGGTCCTCCAGCGCCGGGCGGGCCGCGGAGACGGCACCGTCGAGGGAGGCGCGCACCGCGACGCGGCCGTCGACGAGGTGCCGCTGCAGCACCGCGTCCGCCGCGCGCCGGGCGGCGTCGATCCACTCCTCCCGTCCGAGCACGCGTCCGGCGCGGGCGAGCGCGCGGATCGCCAGGCCGTTCCAGCCGGTGACGACCTTCTCGTCGAGAGCGGGAGGCGCGAGGCGGGACCGGTCCTCGGCGAGGTAGTAGCCGCCCTCCGAGCGCTGACCGTCGACGATGCTCTCCGAGTCCTGCGCCGACGCGAAGCCGCCGCCCGGCCGCTCGAGAGTGGTCAGGAGGAACGCGGCGACCCCCTCCGCGATTCCGGTCAGCTCCTCCACCCGGGCGCCGTCGTGCCCGAGCAGGACGGCCGCGACGTCCAGCAGCTGCGCGTTGTCGTACAGCATCCGCTCGTAGTGCGGATCGCTCCAGTCGGCCTGCGTCGCGTAGCGGAAGAAGCCCCCGTCGCGGTCGCGGAGAGGGGACGCGGCCAGCGCGAGCAGCGTGCGCTCGGCGAGCGCCGCTCCCGAGGGCCGCGAGGCCAGGAACCCGAGCACGGGGGCGACCGGGAACTTCGGGGCGCCGCCGAAGCCGCCGTGCACCTGGTCCTCCTCGTCCGCGAGTGCGCGGACGGCGCCGTCGAGCTCGGCGTCGCCGGGCAGCGCGGCATCGGCGGGCAGCGCCGCGGTCGCCTCGCGCAGGGCCGCGGCCAGGCCGCCCGCCGTCGCCTGCACCTCGTCGCGCCGCAGCCGCCACGCCTCCGAGACCGCGTCGAGGACGTCGGAGAAGGCGGGCACGCCGCCGACGGCGCGCGGCGGGAAGTAGGTGCCGGCGAAGAAGGTCTCGCCGGCGGGGGTGGCGAAGGCCGTCAGCGGCCAGCCGAGCTGCCGGGTGAACGCGCTCGCGGCCGTCAGGTAGGCCGTGTCGACGTCCGGATGCTCCTCGCGGTCGACCTTCACCGCGACGAAGTCCGCGTTCAGCCGAGCGGCGAGCACCGGATCCGAGAACGACTCCCGCGCCATCACGTGGCACCAGTGGCAGGTGGAGTAGCCGATCGACACCATCACCGGGACGTCGCGGCGCACCGCCTCGGCGAACGCCTCCTCGCCCCAGGGGAACCAGTCGACCGGATTGTCCGCGTGCGAGCGGAGGTAGGGGCTGACACTGGAGCGCAGACGATCGGCCATGCGCCCCACGCTAGACGTGGGCGGAGCCTCCGGTCAGGGGGTTGCCGCGGGACGGAGGGTCAGGAGGTCCGCGGGACGCCGAGGTCCGCGGGTCTCCCCCGCCGCCGGCCCGCCCGGCCGCTCAGCGCTCGAAGAACCAGCCCGACGGCCGCTCCGTGCCGCGCACGACCGTGCCGCCTCCGCCGCTCCCACCGCGACGGCCCACCGCCAGGTAGGCGAGGCTGCCGATGAACGGCGCGATCACGATGAACGCCACCCAGGAGACCTTCGCGACCTTCGAGAGCCTCGGGTTCGACAGCACGCCCCGGATCGCGAAGAGCAGCAGCACGATGTTCAGCACGACCAGCAGGGACTGCGGATTCATCGGGGTGCTCCACGGGATCGTGCGCCGCGGTCGACCGGCGCCGGAGCGCCCGACCGGGCAGGGTGGCCCGCGATGTTTCACGAGACAGGGCATTGTCGCACGCGGCGTAGGATGGAGGGCTCATGTCAGACGTGCTCAGCATCCGCTACCCGCCCGAACTCCCCGTGTCGGCGCGGCGCGACGACATCGCCGCCGCGATCCGCGACCACCAGGTGGTCATCGTCGCCGGCGCGACCGGATCGGGCAAGACGACCCAGCTGCCGAAGATCTGCCTGGAGCTCGGCCGCGAGAGCATCGCGCACACGCAGCCCCGGCGCATCGCCGCGCGCACCATCGCCGAGCGCATCGCGGAGGAGCTCGACGACGAGGTCGGCGGGCTGGTCGGCTACCAGGTCCGGTTCACCGACAAGGCGTCCGCCTCGACGCGGATCAAGCTGATGACCGACGGCATCCTGCTCAACGAGATGAACCACGACCGGATGCTCAGCCGGTACGACACGATCATCATCGACGAGGCGCACGAGCGCAGCCTCAACATCGACTTCCTCCTGGGCTACCTGCACCGCCTGCTGCCGCAGCGCCCCGACCTGAAGGTGATCATCACCTCGGCGACGATCGATCCGCAGAGCTTCGCGGCCCACTTCGCCGACGCCGCCGGCGAGCCCGCGCCGATCATCGAGGTCTCCGGCCGCACCTACCCGGTCGAGATCCGCTACCGCCCGCTGGTCGCCGAGGAACCGGAGGAGGACGACGACACCGACGTCCCCGACGCGACGAGCGGCAGCCGCGACCTGATGACCGGCATCGCCGACGCCCTGGCCGAGCTGGCGCGCGAGGATCCGGGCGACGTCCTGGTGTTCCTCTCGGGCGAGAACGAGATCCGCGACGCCGAGGACGCCATCCGCGGTCGGAACCTGCCGGGCACCGAGGTGCTCCCCCTCTACGGGCGCCTGTCGGCGGCCGATCAGCACCGCGTCTTCGAGAAGGGGCGCACCCCCGGCGTCCGCCGCCGCGTCGTGCTCGCGACCAACGTGGCGGAGACGAGCCTCACCGTCCCGGGGATCCGCTACGTGATCGACGGCGGCACGGCCCGCATCTCGCGCTACAGCGCCCGCTCGAAGGTGCAGCGGCTGCCGATCGAGGCGGTGTCGCAGGCCTCCGCGAATCAGCGCTCCGGCCGCTCGGGCCGCACGAGCGCGGGCATCGCGATCCGCCTCTACTCCGAGGAGGACTACCTCCGCCGCCCCGAGTACACCGATCCCGAGATCCTGCGCACGGGCCTGGCCGCGGTGATCCTGCAGATGATCTCGCTCGGACTGGGCGACATCGCGTCGTTCCCGTTCCTCACTCCGCCCGACTCCCGCGGCATCAAGGACGGCCTCGACCTGCTCACGGAGCTCGGCGCCCTCCGCGTCCCCGGCTCCCCCTCCGCCGCCTCCGCTGCTCCACGGGATGCCGCTCCGGTGCGCGACACGCCGCCGAGCGCGCACTCGAGCGGCGTCCCGCGCAAGGGGGCGGAGGCCGCACCGCAGCTCACGCGCATCGGGCGCGACCTCGCGCGGCTCCCCATCGATCCGCGCTTCGGCCGGATGGTGATCGAGTCGCGCCGCCACGGCGTCAGCCGCGAGGTGATGGCGATCGTCGCGGGCCTCACGATCCAGGACGTCCGCGAGCGCCCGCTCGAGCGCCGCGCGCAGGCCGACCAGCAGCACGCGCGCTTCGTCGACCCCACCAGCGATTTCCTCACCCTGCTGAACCTCTGGAACTACGTGGAGGAGAAGCAGGAGGAGCTCTCCTCGAGCGCCTTCCGGCGCCTGTGCAAGGCCGAGTACCTCAACTACCTGCGCGTGCGCGAGTGGCAGGACGTGTTCCGCCAGCTGCGCCAGCTCGCGCGCCCCCTCAAGCTCGCGCTGGGCGAGCCGAAGATCGACCCCGACGGGATCCACCGGAGCCTCCTGGCCGGCCTGCTCTCGCACCTGGGCATCAAGGACACCACCTCGCAGCAGGCGCAGCGCGCGGCGAAGAGCCGCGAGCGCCAGAACGTGCAGTACATCGGCGCCCGCAACGCGAAGTTCTCGATCTTCCCCGGCAGCGCCCTGGCCAAGAAGCTCCCCGACGCGGTGATGAGCGCCGAGCTGGTCGAGACCAGCCGCCTCTTCGCCCGCTCGAACGCCGCGATCGATCCGGCCTGGGCCGAGGCGATCGCGGGCGACCTCGTCAAGCGGCAGTTCAGCGAGCCGCACTGGGAGAAGTCGCAGGGCGCGGCCGTCGCCTACGAGAAGGTCACGCTCTACGGCGTGCCGATCATCGCCCGCCGCCGCGTGCAGTTCTCGCGGATCGACGCCTCGTACGCCCGCGAGCTGTTCATCCGGCACGCCCTCGTCGAGGGCGAGTGGGAGTCGCGCCACGCCTTCGACCGCAAGAACCGGGCCCTGCGGGCCGAGCTCGAGCGGCTGGAGGAGCGCACGCGCCGCCGCGACCTGCTCGTCGACGACGAGGCAGTGTTCGACTTCTACGACCGCCGACTCCCGCGCGACATCACCTCGGTGCGCTCGTTCGACTCCTGGTGGCGGACGACCCAGCACGACGAGCCCGACCTGCTGACGATGACGCAGGAGACGCTCCTCCCCGAGGACGCGGAGCAGATCGACGAGACCGCGTTCCCCACGCAGTGGCGCCAGGCCGACCAGCGCTTCCGCCTCTCGTACCGGTTCGAGCCGGGGACGGAGGAGGACGGAGTGACGGTGCACGTGCCGCTCGCGCTCCTGCCCCGCGTGACGCCCCTCGGCTTCGACTGGCTGGTGCCGGGGCTCCGGGCCGAGCTGGTCACCGCGATGATCAAGGCGCTGCCCAAGCACCTGCGCCGGAACGTGGTGCCCGCGAACGACTGGGCGCGCAAGCTCACCGCGTCCCTGCCGCACGACGTGCCGAACCCGCCGACGGAGTCGTTCGCGGCGACCCTGGCCGGAGCGATCCGCCGCGAGGCCGGCGTGGTGGTGCAGCCCGAGGACTTCGACCTCGAGCGCATCCCCTCGCACCTGCGGGTCACCTTCGCCGTCGCCGACGAGCGGGGGCGCACGGTCGCCGCCGGCAAGGAGCTCGCCCCGCTGGCCGAGCGCCTGCGCGGTCGGGTCCGCGACGAGGTCGCCCGCGTGGTCGAGGCCCGGGTCCCCGACGCGCTCGAGCGCCGGGGTCTGAAGACCTGGGACATGCCGGAGCTGCCCCGCGTCACCGATACCCGGCAGGGCGGGAACACCATCCGCGCCTACCCCGCCCTGATCGACGACGGCGACTCTGTCTCGATCCGCCTGCTCGCCACGGCCGAGGACCAGGCGCGCGAGCACCCGAGAGGCGTCCGCCGCCTCCTCCTGCTCGCGACGCCGAGCCCCGTCGCCTACGTGCAGCAGCACCTCACCTCGAACGAGAAGCTCGTGCTCGCGCAGAGCCCGTACCAGAACACGACCGCGCTCTTCACCGACTGCCTGCTCGCCTGCGTCGACGCGGTCCTCTGGCGGATGAAGCCCGACGGGATGCTCTTCCTCCGCGCCGAGTTCGACGCCGTGCGCGACCGGGTCTCGGCGAGCGTCATGGACGCGATGTTCGAGACCGTGAAGACGGTCACGACGATCCTCACCACCGCCCGGGGCGTCGAGAAGGCGCTCAAGGCCTCGACGAGCATGGCGCTCCTGCCCGCCCTCACGGATGCGCGGGAGCAGCTCTCCGGTCTGGTCTACCCGGGCTTCGTCTCGGCGACCGGAGTGGAGCGGCTGCGGCACCTCCCGCGCTACCTCGGCGGGATCACCGAGCGCTTCGGAAAGATCGCCGAGAACGTCGGGCGCGACCGCGTCTGGCTGAACGAGGTGCAGGCGGCCCAGGAGCTCTACCGCTCGGCAGGCGGCGTCGTGCCGCTGCCCGCGCACGCCCCGGAGCGGATCGCGCGCGCCCGCTGGATGATCGAGGAGCTGCGGGTGAGCTTCTTCGCGCAGTCGCTCGGCACCGCCGAGAGCGTGTCGCTGCAGCGGATCCGCAAGGTGCTGGCCGGCTGACGCGCCCCTCCGCCGAGGGAACCGCGACCCGTCGAGGGGCCCTCGGGCAGCGGTCTCCCTCGACGAACCGCAGTCCCCTCCGGAGCGCTAGTGTCGTCCGGTGGGCAGCTACACCGATCTCCTGAAGACCCCCGGGGTGGGGCGCATCATCCTCGCGCAGCTGACCGCGCGCTTCCCGTTCGGCATGCTCTCGCTGGCGTTCCTCCTGCACGTGGAGCGGGTGCACCACTCCTACGCCGCCGCCGGCCTGGTGCTCGGCTCGATGTCGATCGGGCAGGCCATCGCCGGGCCGCTGACCAGCCGCCTGATGGGGCGGCTCGGAATGCGCCGCGTGCTGACGATCACCCTCGTGGTCTGCGCGGGCGCGATCATCGCGATGGCCGTGCTCCCGCTCGAGGTGTGGCAGTTCGTCGTGATCGGGTTCGTCGCCGGCCTGAGCATGCCGCCGGTGCAGCCCGCCGTGCGGACCATCTACCCCAAGATGGTCACCAGCTCGCAGCTGACCCCGCTCTTCTCGCTCGACGCCTCCGCGCAGGAGATCATCTGGGTGCTCGGCCCGGTGCTGGCGACGCTCGTGTCGATCCAGGTGTCGACGGTCGCGGGCATCCTGACCGCCGCCGCGTTCCTGATCGGCGGCGGGATCTGGTTCATCGCCTCGCCCGAGGTGGGCCGCGTCCGCATCCCGCGCTCGAAGCGCCGCCTCGGCGTGGTGCTCACGAAGCCCCCGGTGCTGCTGGCCACGGTCGTCGGCTTCCTCCTGATCGGCGCCTGCTCGGCGGTCGAGGCGGGCGTCGTCGCGGTGTTCGGCGAGGGCGGAGTCGAGTCGGGCGTCGTGCTCGCCGTGTTCGCGGCGGGCTCCCTGGTCGGCGGCCTCGCCCTCGGCCACATCCCGATCAGCCGGTGGGCGACCGCGCGGCGGATGCTGATCGTCACGGTCGGCATGGGTCTGGCGGCGGTCTCGACCGACTTCTGGTGGCTGTGCGTCACGCTGTTCCTCGCCGGCATCGGCATCGCCCCCGCTCTCGCGGCTCTGTTCGCGATCACCGCCTCGAGCGTGCGCTTCTCGGACACGGCGGAGGCCTACGGCTGGGTCGGCACCGGTCAGCTGATCGGCGCGGCGCTGGGCTCCGCGATCGCCGGCGTGCAGATCGACCAGGCCGGGCCGACCGCCGCCATCGTCGTCGCCGCTGCCTTCGCCCTGGTCGGCTTCCTGGTGCCCCTGCTCGGCCGCCGGTACCACCCGGATCTCCGCGGGCGCGACGCCAGCCCGCTGCCCGACACCGAGCCGGTCACGCTGCCCTCCTAGGCCGCCACCCCGGTTGTCCGGCGCCTGTCGGACACCCTAGGGTGAAGGCCCACGACGACGAGGGGACGGCATGGGACTGCGGGAGGACGCGGAGGAGCTGGTGCGCGAGCACCGGCGCGCCGCCGCCCGGACCGACCTCCTCGACCCCTGGTCCGATCCGGAGACCCCGGAGTGGTGCACGGAGCTCGCCGCCGCGCTCTGGCAGGGGTCCTTCCGCCCGAGTCCCGTCTACTTCCGCCGCGAGGAGTCCTCGCACGCCTGGCGCGGCCCGCACTCGACCCGCCTGCACCACCTCGGCTACGGGTGGCAGCTCACCGCGCACCGCGAGCAGCACGGGGTCGTCGCCTCCGAGACGGCGGTGGTCCTCGAGACGGGCTCCCTCTGGCGCGGACTCGGCATCGGCCGGCGCCCCGTGCGCGCGCTCCGCGGCCGGCTCGGCGTCGAGGGCCTGCAGGCGGGCCACGACGTGCACTTCGCCGCGCGCGGCATCGACGAGCGCAGCGACGCGGAGCGCGCCGAGCGGCGCCTCCTCTTCGGGGTGGCCGGTCTCGCGGCGCTGATCGAGGACGACGTGCACGTGGGACCGCACGGCGAGCTCGACTGGAGCGTCTGAGGCGCGTGCCAGCATGGGAGGCATGAGCGTCCCCCTGATCCCCCTCAACGACGGCCGCGCGATCCCCCAGCTCGGGCTCGGCGTCTACAAGATCGGCGACGAGGAGGCGGCCCGCACGGTCGCCGTCGCCCTGGAGGCCGGCTACCGGCACGTCGACACCGCCACCCTCTACGGCAACGAGCGCGGAGTCGGCGAGGGGATCCGCGCGAGCGGCCTCCCCCGCGAGCAGGTCTTCGTGACGACCAAGGTCTGGAACGACGACCACGGCTTCGACGAGACGATCGCCGCCTTCGACCGGAGCCTCGAGCTGCTCGGCACCGACTACGTCGACCTCTACCTCGTGCACTGGCCGATCCCCTCGCGCGACCGCTACGTCGACACCTACCGCGCCCTCGAGCGCCTGCAGAGCGAGGGGCGGGCCCGCTCGATCGGCGTCTCGAACTTCGCCGAGGAGCACGTGCAGCGCCTGCTCGACGAGACGGGAGTGGTGCCGGCGATCAACCAGGTCGAGCTGCACCCGCGGCTGCCCCAGGAGGAGCTGCGCGCCTTCGACGCCGCCCACGGGATCGTCACCGAGGCGTGGTCGCCGCTGGCCCGCGGGCGCCTCCTCGACGAGCCGGCCCTGGCCCGCGTCGCCGCGAAGCACGGCGTCTCGCCGGCGCAGGCGGTGCTGCGCTGGCACGTGCAGCTCGGCGTCGTCGTGATCCCGAAGTCGGTGACGCCGGAGCGGATCCGCGAGAACCTGGACGTCTTCGGCTTCGCCCTCGACGACGAGGACCTCGCCGCGATCGCCGGGCTCGCGACCGGTGAGCGCACCGGGCGCGACCCGCGCTTCGACTGAGGCTCCGGCGATGACGGCGGGCAGGGTCCTGCTCCTGCACGGCCTGGGCGGTTCGGGCCGCACCTGGTGGCGGCTGAGCCGCGAGCTGACCGCGGCGGGCTGGAGCGTCTCCGCTCCCGACCTACGCGGACACGGCGACGGGCCGCGCGGCGGCTCCTCCCGCCACGACGCCTACGCCGACGACGCCCTCGCGCGGGGACCGTTCGACCTCGTCGTCGGGCACTCGCTCGGCGGAGCGGTCGCGGTGCGCGCCGCCGCCCGCGACTCCGGCTGGGCGGGGCGCCTGGCGCTGCTGGACCCGGTGCTCCGGCTCGCCCCGGAGCAGCGGGCCGCCGTCCGCGCGGGCGAGCTCGCCGGTCTCGCGGTCTCGGCCGAGGAGCTCGCTGTCGCGCAGCCGCTCTGGGACGAGCGGGACCGGGCCGAGAAGCTCGCCGCGGTGCGGGCCGCCGATCCGGCCGCGGTCGCCGCGACGATCGACGACAACGACCCGTGGGACCTGCTGGCGGACCTGCCGGGCCTCCGCCCGCCGGTCCTCGTGCTGGCCGGCGATCCGCAGGTCGAGACGCTGCTCCCTCCCTCCCTCGCCGCCCTGGTGCTGCGCGCGAATCCGCGCATCCGGTACGCGGTCGTGGCCGGCGCAGGTCACAGCCCCCACCGCGACCGTCCGGAGGAGACGCTCGCGATGCTCCGCGAGTGGGCCGAGAGCCCGGCGACGGCCTGATCCGCTCGCCGACCCGGTCCGTGTTTCGTGCGGATGAAATCTGGCAGGGGGGACTGGGCCGCACCGTTTCCTGTGAATACCCTCGCAGAGGACGCGATCCCCTCCCAGTCTTCGGGAGGTGCGCGTCGGGGCCGCCGACGCGGCGGCCCGTTCTCGAGGAGAGGGAGCCCCAGTGGCGCGAACCACCACGAACACCCCGAGCGGCCGCCGACGCCGCTCGCTGATCGGCTCGAGCGCGATGATCGGAGCGGGCGCCCTCGTCGCCGGCTTCGCCTTCGCGCCGACGGCGAGCGCCGTCGAGCCGGTCGACTTCGCCGACACCGTCACGGTCGACGGCATCATGACCCACCTGGAGGCGCTCCAGTCGATCGCGGACGCCAACGGCGGCACCCGCGCGATCGGCACCCCGGGCTACGAGCTGAGCGGCGAGTACGTGGAGAAGGTCCTCGCGGGCGCCGGCTACACGACGCAGCGCCAGGACTTCACCACCGCGACGCAGACGATCGACGCGTTCACGCTGACCACCGGGACCGGCGCCGTCGGCACCCCGATGGAGTTCACTCCGTCGACGCCCGAGGGCGGCGTGACCGGCGAGCTCATCGCCCCCGTCGATCCGCTCGGCTGCACCACGGACGCCTGGACCGGCCTCGACGCCACCGGGAAGATCGCGCTCGTCAGCCGCGGCTCCTGCAGCTTCCTCGAGAAGTCGGTCGCCGCCGGTGCCGCCGGCGCCGCCGCGATCATCATCTACGACAACGCGCCGAGCGACGCCCTCAACGGGACGTTCGGCGGACAGGACGAGGCCGCCGTCCCCGGCGTCGGCGTCACGCAGGCCGAGGGTCAGGCGCTGCTGGCGTCACTCCCCGCGAGCGCCTCGGTCCTCATCGACCAGACGACGACCGAGGTGGAGACCTTCAACATCGTCACGGAGACCCCGGGCGGCGACCACGACAACGTGGTCATGCTCGGCGCGCACCTCGACAGCGTGCCCGCCGGCCCCGGCATCAACGACAACGGCTCCGGATCCGCGACGCTGCTCGAGACGGCCGTGCAGCTGGCCGCCGCGGGCGACACGACCAACGCGGTCCGCTTCGCCTGGTGGGGCGCCGAGGAGGTGGGCCTGGTCGGCTCCTACACCTACGTCGACTCCCTGACGGAGGAGGACGCCTCGAAGATCGCGACCTACATGAACTTCGACATGGTCGCCTCGCCGAACTACGTGATCTCCGTCTACGACGCGGACCAGTCCACCTACGAGGCCCCCGTGGACGTGCCCGCCGGCTCGATCGCGACCGAGAAGGCGTTCACCGACTACTTCGACTCGATCGACCAGCCCTGGATCGACACCGCGTTCGACGGACGCAGCGACTACGACGGCTTCATCTCGGTCGGCATCCCGTCCTCGGGCGTCTTCACCGGCGCCGACGACGTCAAGACGGAGGAGGAGGTCGCGCTGTTCGGCGGCACCGCCGGCATCACGCACGACCCGAACTACCACTCCGCCGCCGACGACATCGACAACATCAACCAGGAGGCGCTCGGCATCACGTCGAAGGCCATCGCCTTCGTGACCGCCTCGTTCGCCGCGGACACCTCCGCGATCGACGCCGAGAAGGACCCGACCACGCCGACCCCGACGCCGGAGCCCACCGTGGCCCCGACCGCCGAGCCGACCGTCGCTCCGACCGCGCAGCCGACCGTCGCCCCGACGACCGCGCCCACCACCGCGCCGACGGCCGCTCCCACCCCGAGCAGCACGCCGACCGCCGTGGCGCCGCACCCCGGCGGCCGCCCGCCCCTGGCCTCGACGGGAGCCGACGTCGGCCTGCCGCTGGGCCTCGGCGGACTGCTGATCGCCGGCGGCGTCGGCGGGCTCCTGCTCGCCGCGCTGCGCCGCCGGAGCGCCGAGCGCGGCTAGCCGCCACCGCCCCGGAGCCGTCCGGCCGTCGCTCCGCGACGACCGGGCGGCTCCGTCGTTCCGCCCTGAGGGGACCCCGGACCGTCGAGCTGCGGCGGGTCCCTTCGACGGTCGGGGGCTCCCTCACGTCCGACAGGGCTTCCGGCGGCCGGGGGACACGGTGTTCACTGGGCGCATGCGAGCCATCTGGAAGGGCGCGATCACCTTCGGCCTGGTCAACGTGCCGGTGAAGATCTACAGCGCGACCGAGGACCACGACATCCCGCTGCACCAGGTCCACGACAAGGACGGCGGACGGATCCGGTATCAGCGCAAGTGCGAGATCTGCGGCGAGGTCGTCACCTTCGACCACATCGACAAGGCCTACGACGACGGCGAGCGCACCGTGGTCCTGTCCAAGGACGAGCTCAAGGCGCTGCCGGAGGAGCGCGACCGCGAGATCGACGTCGTGCAGTTCGTGCCCAGCGAGCAGGTCGACCCGATCATGTTCGACCGCGCCTACATCCTGGAGCCCGACTCCTCCTCCCCCAAGGCCTACGTCCTGCTGCGCCGCACCCTCGAGGAGACCGACCGCACCGCCATCGTCGAGTTCGCGCTCCGGCAGAAGACCCGGCTCGCGGCGCTGCGGGTGCGCGGCAAGCTGCTGATGCTGCAGACGCTGCTCTGGGCCGACGAGGTGCGCGAGGTCGAGTTCCCGTCGCTCGAGGGCACCACCCGGATCGCCGCCCGCGAGCTGGAGATGTCCTCGCACCTGGTCGACTCCTACTCGGAGGACTTCGACGCGTCGAAGTTCCAGGACTCCTACCAGGCCGAGCTGCGCACCCTCATCGACGCGAAGATCGAGCAGGGCGACGCCCTCGACACCTCCGCGACCTTCGGCGAGAAGCCCGAGGAGGAGGGCGGCGGCGAGGTGCTCGACCTGATGGAGGCGCTGAAGCGCTCGGTCGAGCGCAGCCGCGGGGCGAAGGCGGGGGCGAAGGCGGACCCCGAGGAGAAGGCGCCGGCGAAGAAGCGGACGACGAGGAAGAAGGCCGACGAGGACGCCTCGGCCGACGAGGACTCGGCGCCGAGGAAGACCGCCGCCAAGAAGCCGCCGGCGAAGAAGAGCGCCGCGAAGACCGACGACGAGAAGGCCGCTCCGGAGAAGATCACCCCGAAGAAGAAGCCCGCCGCGAAGAAGGCGGCCTCGACGGCCGAAGCGGAGGAGGAGAAGGCGGCTTCCTGAGCCCCCGCTCCCCCTCGACCTCAGCCGAGGCGGACCGCCGCGCGACTCACGCGCACCACTCGTAGGGCGGGACCGAGCCCTCGGCGAGGGTGATGCCGTCCACGTAGTCCCGCTCGAGGTGGAAGAAGAGCGAGCTGCCGGACGCCCCGCTGACCACGGCGTAGTCGCCGTACATCTCGTCGCGCATCACCGCCGCATCGGGGTGCGCGGCCAGCAGCTCCGCGAGGGACGAGCCGAAGCCGATGTCGCGCCAGCTCCGCGGGGCCGGCGCGAAGGCCGACGAGCCCTGGACCACGACCATCAGGACCCGGTGCTCGTCGCTGTCCGCCCGGGCCACGACGTCCACGGAGACGGCGTCGCTCCCGGTGTCGATGTACCGGGCCCACGTGCAGTACTCGGGCAGCCCCTCGCTGACGAGCGGCACGTCGACCTCCACGTCGTCGAACGACTCGCCGAGCCCGATCGGCCCCACGGCGTCGAGCGTCACCTCCCAGGACGAGACGAGCGACGTCGTGAGGCTGGCCGCCGAGGCGTCGGGTCCGCAGGTGCAGACGACGATGCGGCGGATCGTCCCCGCGACCGCTCCGCCGCTGGAGCCGTCGTAGACGATCCGGTAGCCGCTCGCGCTGCCCGGGGCGGCGGCGAAGTCGGCCGACCAGCCGTCGTCGACGGCGACCGGCGCGGACGGAGCGCCGTAGATCGCCTGCGCGGCGGCGACATCGGCGCCGACCGCGACCCCGTCCGCGGTCGATGCTCCGGTCCTCGGGGTGATGGCGGTGAGCACGCCACCGCGGAACTCGAGCGTCGCGAAGGAGCACTCGACCAGGACGACCTCGACGGTCTCGCTCGTCACCGAGAAGCCGTCGAGCGCGAAGCGCGCCTGCTCGAGGGTCATCCCGAGGCGGGCCCTGCCGTAGCCCTCGGCCGTCACGAGGTCGCCGGTCGCGGTCGCCGCCCGCAGCCGTGCTGCGAGCTGGTCAGCGTCGGCCGCGTCGACGTAGCTGCCGGAGCCGAGGGTCGCGATGCACTGCAGCTGCGACTGCGCCTGCTCGTCGGCGTCGACCGCGAAGCCGATGACCTCGATCGAGAGCAGCGGATGCGCCTTCAGCACCTCGCCCGCGACCTCGCAGGAGGACGGCGGCGAGCAGGTGTCGACGCCGTCGCTGACGAGGACGATCGTCGCCGGCTCGTCGGTGGGCAGCTGCTCCGCCGCCGAGCGCAGCGCCGGGCCGATCGGGGTGAAGCCCGACTCGACGATGCCGGCGATCGCCGCCGTGAAGCCGACGGTGTCGACGGGCTGGACCGGCTGGAGGACGGTCACGTCGGAGCAGCCGGCCGCCCGCTCGGCGTCCGAGTTGCCGGTGCCGGTGCCGAAGACCGTCAGCCCGAGCTCGCTCGCCGGATCGAGTCCCTGGACGAGGGTCGTCGCGGCGGCCCGGGCGGCGTCCATGCGGGTGCCGCCCGTCGGGACGTCGCGGACCATCGAGCCGGAGGCGTCGAGGATGAGCATCGTCGGGACGCCGCCCGGGTCCGGGTCCGGGGCCGCGGCGGGGGCGTCGGCGGCCGGGATTCCGGCGGCGCTCGGGACGGCGTCGACCGGCTCCGGGTCGACCGCGGCGTTCGTCGAGGGCTCCACCGCAGCGCCGGGGAAGGGCAGGCCGGAGCCGCCACCGAGGAGCGTCGGCACCGTCAGCACGGCGCCCGTCACGAGCGTCAGCAGCACGAGCGCGCCGGCGGCGGTCGGCAGGATCCAGGCCCTGCTGCCTGCGGGGCGCGGGGAGCCGGAGGAGCGTGGGGTCATCGTGTCGTCCTCGGAGTCGGAGCGGGTGGCGAAGAAGAAGACGTCGGCGTCATGTGGAGCGCTCGCCGATCAGCACGTCGGCGATCACGAGACGCGTGCCGTCCCAGCGCATCGTCGCGGTGACCGGGCGGGTGGGCTGCGAGCCGCCGAGGTCCTCCCAGTACCAGGAGACTCGGAAGCCTCCATCAGCGTCGGCAGTCAGGTCGAGCACCTGGTCGCGATAGCCGCCAGGGACGATCTCGGGAAGTCCGATCGCATCGAGGACGCGTCCGTCGGCAGCGTAGAAGACGAGTGAGTCGGGCCAGTTGACTCCGCCGTGGCTGCAGCCGATCACCGAGACGCCAGCGGCGTCCGCGGTGGTCGGTGCTGCGAGGACGGCGAGGTGCGCCCCCGTCGAGACGCCCTCGTCGTGCAGGTACACGCCGCCCGGCTCGTCCGCGGGAGTCGGCAGGACGCCGTCGACGAGGGTCCCCGCGTCGAACTCGCAGAGCGCCGGCACAGGAGCGGAGGAGAAGAAGGCGGGCGAGAGCGCCGTCGCCGGCGCCTCCGGCAGGCCGTCCTGCGAGAGCGCCCACAGGCCGGTCGGCTCGGGGTCCGGCGTTACGGGCGTGCCGGAGGCGTAGCCGACCGCGGACGCCCCGTCCGCTCGGTTCTGCAGAGCCAGCAACGCGGATCGGGCGAGCCGCTCGGCGACCGCCTTGCCGAGCCCGGAGGAGTCCGGCGACTGCACGAGCCGGAAGACCTGGAGCACGTTCCCCGTGGTCGCCGTGACCACGGCCGTCGTGACTCCGACGTCGTCGCTGCGGACGCCGGCGAACCAGTGCACCGCATCGTCGGGCCCGTCCGAGGGCGCGGACCCGGTCCCGCTCTCGATCCAGGTCGTCGTCCGGAGCAGGTCGTAGTCCTGCGATCGCTCCTCGATGCGGTGGCAGCGCCCCGACGCACGCAGCAGATCGCCGTAGCGGTCCGCGGCAGCAGTCACGCTGGGCAGCAGGAGCAGCTCGCTCTCGAAGCCGGCGCCCGTGCGCGAGCGGTACCCGGCGGGGTGGAGAGCGTCGGCGTCGAGGATCGCCCGGCAGCTCTCCGGCTCGATCCCTCCACCGAGGAAGTCGGTGACCCGCTCGACGCCGAGCTCACCGTCGCCGGGGTCCACTCCGGTCAGCTCGCCGAGGACGCTCCCGCCGACGACGAGCGCCTCGAGCTCGGACGCGAGGTACGTCTCGTCGCCGGTGAGGGCGGCGGGGCTCGCGGGCACGACTCCGGAGGCGACGTCGCGGACGACGCCGCTCCCCCACGGCGTCGCGAGCGCCGCCCATGCGCCGGCGGCGACGACGAGCGCGGCGACGGTCGCGGTGACCGCGACGGAGACGGAGCGGCCGGCCATGTCAGACCGTCGAGCCGGACAGCGCGAGCCGCGTCCGCTCAGGCACGGGTCTCCCCGAGCAGCGACATCGCATTCTGCGCGTAGGCCTCGAAAGTGACGTCCCGCCCTTTCTCCTCCCAGTGCCGGCCGGCTCGGCGCTGCCCGACCACGCCGTTCGCCCATCCGAACGCGTCGGCGCTCCCACCTGCAGCTCGCTCGAGCATGGCGATGTCAGGGGCCTCGACGCGACTGAAGATCGTCGACCAGGCGATGACCGCGCCTGGCTCAGGGAGCACGACGTCGACGGAGCCGTCCGGCCGGAAAGAGAAGAGGAGGAGGCAGCCCGGCGCGTCACGCGAGGAGAGGCAGACCAGGATGGTCGTCCGCTCCCCGCTCCTCATCAGCACCCGGGCGACCCGGAGCCGATCGGGGCTTTCGGGAAGCCGTCGGAGCGCCGATCGCACCTCCTCCAGCGCCGCCTCCTCCACCGTCGCGCCCAGCGCGCTGCGGGCAGCGAGTGTCGCCCCTCCCACATCCGCGACCGCGTCCGCCGAGAGCAGATCGCCGCCGAAGAGCCCGCTCGTGAGCGCCGAAGCGAGAACCTCGCGACGGTCCTCGGCCTGAGCCAGGAACAGCAGCTCAGCCGAGAACAAGGTGCTGATCGTCTTCACAGCTTCGTCCCCATCCAGTAGAAGAAGTCGTTCGTCGTGCCCGCTACTCCGTCGACGATCGACAGACCGAAGCCGCCGAGGCCCTCGTAGCGCTCGGCGAGTCGGATGTGCTGCTCAGGGGTCAGAGTGTCGAACGATGCGCTGTCACCGAACATGAACCGTGCGCCCTGATCGAGGGCACCTCCTGGGCTGTCGTAGAAGGTGTTCACGCCCTGGTAGATGCCGGTGCCGATGAGCTTGCCGCCTTCCCACGCGAGGCCCGCGCCCGGGATGAAGAGTCCGGCGACTCCCGCAAGGGTGTCCAGAGCCGCTTCCACCTGTCCCCCCGTATCCCCGTCTCGTACCGCGGAGTAGAGGTCCCAACCGTTGAAGAGGAATCCGATGGCACTGGCGACACCGCCGAGCGACTTGAACTCCTTGAGCACATCGTCGATGGAGTTCATCCCGGTCCCGCCGGCGTCGACGATCTTCTGCAGGGCCTTGAGATAGGCGGCGCCGTCCGAAGCGAGTCCGTGAACTCCGAGGAGCGCCCTGATCGCCTCGGAGAAGTCCTCCAGCGAGATCTGCCCGACCGTGGTCCCGTCCGGGCGGCCTCCACCGAGTCGAGTACCGCCGTCGCGAGCGCTCGCGCGTTCCTGCTGCTCAGCCTGCTTCAGGACGTCCCGCGAGATGCGCTCGAGGGCGTCCGAGGCGCTCTGCACCTGGCGGCTGTACTCGCTGTCCCACAGCATCCGGAACCGCACGGCCACCGGGCCCATCCAGGCGGCGATGCGGATGCCGCTCCCGATGCGCTGGCGCGAGCCGTTCAGCTGGTCGCTGGCGGACTGGAGCCGCCGCGCCAGGTCGCGCAGCTGCGCCACATCGGCGCCGTACATTCCACTGCTCATCACTTCTCCTCCTCGACGCTCTCGGACGACCGGAGGGGCGGGATCCTGTCGGAACCCGCCCCCGTCGGGTCATCCGTTCGAGACGCTCTCCTGCGCCGACGCGTTCTGCGAGGCGCGCTGCGAAGCGTCCTGCAGCGCGTTGATGACGCGGTTGAGTGCCGCCACGTGCGTGCTCGACCAGTCGTTGCGGAACTGCTCCGCGTCCGGTCCCGTCCACTGCGTGTTGCCGAGCTGGTTCGTGAGGGTCGAGAGCACCTGCTGGATCGTGCTCGCCTCCTGGTTGAGCTTGCTCGAGAGCTGGCGGACCTGCTCGACGTCGAGTCCCCAAACGGCCATGGTGTTCGTCCTTTCGTCGTTGCTCCGGAGCATCCGGAGGCTTGGTTCTCCGGCCGTCCGGCTCCCGCTGGCGGGTTCCCGGTCGACCTGTGGAGAAGTTATCGAGGGCTGGACGGGGGGTCGATGGGCACGGGTGCCCATGCCTCCCCCCGGGTGCTTCAGCCCGAGTCCGTGGCGATCTGCAGCTTCACCGACCGGCCGCGACCGATGAGGAACCCCCGGCCGGGCGGAAGATCCGCGCGGCGGATCCTGCCGAGTGGAGTGCCGAGAAGCGTGTCGCCGTCCGTCTCGCCGGGAACGACCAGGAGGCCTCGCCTGCCCGCCTTGAAGGGCTGCGCGAGCGTGTAGGACTGGCTCCATGTCGACGACTCCCCTTCGCCGACCACGAAGACGCCGGCCCGGACACCGGCTCGCACGAGCCGGTCGAGCGCCATCTCGGCCTCGGTCCCGGTGAAGTCGGTGAGCCCCTCGATCACGAGGGCGCTGCCCGCCGGCCCGAAGCGTCCGAGCTCGATCTCGCTGGTGAGCGAATCGGCCGCCGCCGCGACCTCGGGGACCCCGACGACGCTGGCACTCCAGGCGGGCCTGGCCCCGAGACCGGACCGCCGAGAGGCGAGGTGGACGACGCGCGCTCCGCGCCCGCCTCGCCGCAGTGCCGCAGCGAGCGAGGCGAGCGCGGTCGTCCGTCCTCCCCCCGGCGACCCTGCGACCAGGAACGCACCGGAGGCGTCCACTCCGATCGGGGCGAGATCCTCGTCGGCGAGTCCGATGCAGACGCCGGACGATGCGACGGCCGGCAGGCCGGCAAGAGGTACGACCTCCGGGAGGCGCTCGACGGGCGAAGCAGCCACAGCGCCCTGCCGGCGCATCGCGTCGGCCAGGCTGGCGATCTTGCGGGCCTGGATGGCCACGTTCGACTCGCCGCCGAGCACGGCGATCTGCACCTCGCTGCCCTCGCTCACGCCGCGTCCCGGCGGCGAGGTGGCGGAGAGCACGTCCTTGGGCACGCCTAGCAGCAGGTAGTCGTCCTCGGCGGCGAGGCGGAGCACGACGCGGCGCTGGATGGTCGAGTTGAGCGAGGTGGGCACCGAGTTGGGACGGTCGCCCGCGACGACGATGTGGATCCCGAGCTGCCGCCCGTCGGTCGCGATCTGCGTGAAGACGCTGAACCAGGCACTGGTGCCGGCGTACTCGTAGGCCTCCCGGAAAGCGCCGATGCCGTCGACGAGCAGCAGGATCCGCGGTTCGTCTGGGCGATCCGCGAGCCGGCGGTACTCCCCGATCGTCGAGGCGTCGACGGCGCCGAAGCGCTCGGCGCGGCCGGCGACGAGGTCGCGGAGCATCCGGAGCAGGCGCACGACCCGCTCGTCGTCGTCGCCGCGGACGATCGCGCCGACGTGCGGCAGGTCGTTGAGCATCTGCAGGCCGTTGGCGCCGAAGTCGAGGCCGTAGACCTGCACGGGGCCTCCGCGCGGCGTCACGGCCGCCGCGACCGCGATCGAGCGCAGGGTCGTCGACTTCCCCGAGCCGCCGGTGCCGAAGACTGCCATGTTGCCGTCGCGGTCGGGCTCGTAGAAGACGGTCGGCTGGCTCTGCGTCTCCGGGCTGTCGACGACCCCCAGCAGCAGGCGGTCGTCGGTGCGCGGGTGCGGCAGCTTCGAGAAGTCGTAGGCGGGGGCGAGCTCGTCGAGCCAGGGCTTCCGCGGTGCGGGGACGCGCGCGTCGGCGGCCGCCCGGCCGATCGTCGCCACCATGCGGGCGATGTCCGTCGGACCGGGGTCCCCGGTCTCCTCCGCCTCGACCGCGCTCTGCTCCCAGGCGGTGCCGGAGCCGAAGGCCATCTCCTCGATGTCGATCCGGGGCGGCGGCGCCTCACCGGTGGTCCGCCCGCCGGCGTAGCCGGTCTGGAAGCCGGCGATCCTGCCGGGCCCCGTCTTGGCGGCCCCGCGCCCGGGGATGCCGGGGTCGAAGGAGGCCGCCATCGGCGTGCCCAGGATGTCGGTCGAGTCGTCGGCGTCCGCCATCCGCAGGGCGATGCGGAGGTTGGTGTTCGCGCGCAGGTTGTCCTTGATGACGCCCGCCGGCCGCTGCGTCGCGAGGATCAGGTGCAGACCGAGCGAGCGGCCGCGCTGGGCGACGTCGACCACGCCGTCCACGAACTCCGGCACCTCGTTCACCAGCGCGGCGAACTCGTCGACGATGATCAGCAGGCTCGGCGGGGTCTCCGGGTCGCCGGTCTTCTCGAGCGAGACGAGGTCCTTCGCCTTCTTGCGGTTGAGCAGGTGCTCCCGGTAGCGCAGCTCGGCGCGGAGGCTGGTCAGCGCCCGGCGGACGAGGTGCGGCGAGAGGTCGGTGACCAGGCCGACGGTGTGCGGCAGCTGCACGCAGTCGGCGAAGGCCGCGCCGCCCTTGTAGTCGACGAAGAGGAGGGCGACGCGGTCGGGGCTGTAGGCGGACGCGAGGCCGAGCACCCAGGTCTGCAGGAACTCCGACTTGCCGGCTCCCGTGGTCCCGCCGACGAGAGCGTGCGGTCCCTGGCTGCGCAGGTCGAGGTAGAACGGCTCGGTGCCGGCCGAGCCGACGAGCGCCCGCAGCGATCCGGCCGAGCGGCGCCGCACGGGGGCGGACCCGTCGCGCACGGTGATCGACTTGCTCTCGCGCCAGCGGTCGATGACCGCGCCGGACGCGGCGATCAGCTCGGGACCCGCCAGTGCGGCGTAGGCGACCTCGCGCGGCAGGTCGGAGGAGTCCTCGACCGGGACTCCGCCGTCGACGACGGGCGAGAGGGAGCGCGCGAGCGCGAGGGCCGTGCTCGCGTCGACCGTCTCGAAGACCACCGGATGCGAGTGCTCGCCGAGCCGGACCTGCCCGGTCGTCGCGGGCGAACCCGGGTCGGCGACGAGCAGGAAGCTGCGGGCGGCGGCGGGTAGCTCGGCGATGCTCGCGGAGCACCACAGCACGTGGACGCCCGCGTCCGGCCCGCGCTCGGCCAGCCGGATCAGCCGGGCCCGGTCGACGGGAGCGTCGTCCTCGACGACCACGATCACCGCGGGCGTCACGGGATCTGGCAGGCGGTCGGCCTCCTCGGGGCCGACCGAGCCGCGCAGGGCGGGCCCCTCCTCGCGCCGCTCCTCGACGAGCTCCTCGAGCCGGGACAGCAGCGATGCGCCGGATCCGGGGTTGTCGGCGAGGTGCTCCCCCGCGAGGGGCGAGTGCACCGAGCCGGTGTGCGGCAGCCACTCCAGCCACGACCAGGTCGGGCGCGAGGCGGGCGAGGTGAGCGCCGCGACGGCGAGCTCGGCCGGCGAGTGCGTGCCGACCAGCTGCACGGCGATCGCGCGGGCGACATCGGCGCGGACGGCGGCCGGCCCGGCGATCCCGAGCGCACCGCTGCTGCGGAGCTCGGCGACGACGGGAACGCCGTGCACGAGGCGGTGACGCTCGACGGTCGCGGCCAGCTCGCGGAGGAACTCGGGCTCGGTGTCGTTGCCCGCGGTCTGCTCGATCCGGCAGCGGGAGGGGAGCGAGCCGACGCCGAGCCGCACCGCGAGGAAGCCGCGGTGCTCGGGGCGGTGGGTCCAGAGGTCCTCGCCGCGCTGGGCGATCGCGGTGACCGCGTCGGCGGCCGACGGCTGCTCGGCGAGGCGGACGGCCCGCTCGACGGCCTGCGCGGCCCGGACGTCCTCCTCGAGGGCCTCGAGCGAGCGGGAGAACGCGGCGACCTGCGCCTTCCGGGTCCGCCGCGCGGTGACGGTGTGATCGATCCAGGTGCCGATCGCGAGCAGCGGGCTGAGGGCGACGAAGATCACGCTCAGCAGCTGCTGCGTGAGCACGTAGAGCACGGCGCCCATGATCAGCGGGGCGACGAGCGCGAGCAGCGGGAACCGCTGGGGCGTCGGCCGGGACGGCGGCGTCGGGGCGGGGAGCACGCGCTCCTCGAACCGCACGACGACCCGCGGCGAGCGGGTGAAGTCGATCACCGGAGTGGTGGGCGGGGCGCCGCCGAGGCGGGCGAGCGGAACGACGCTCATGGCGCTGTCGCCGATCACGACGACGTCGGCCGGGGTGAGCATCGCCCGCTGCACGAGCCGCCCGCCCATGCTGAGGCCGTTCGCGGAGTTGGTGTCGATGATCTCCACCGTCTCGCCGATGCTCACCCTCGCGTGCCGCTTGGAGATCAGGGGATCGGAGAGCCGCACGTCGACCCCGCGCTCCCGGCCGAGACGGCTGGTGCCGGCCGGGAGCGGGAACTCCCGGCCGGCGTCGGGGCCCGAGAGCACGCGCAGCACGGCGACCGCCGGGCCGCGGTCCCGGTCGGCGCCGTCCGCGGCGGCGGCCCGCGAGATCTGCACGGTCCCCCCGGAGCGGATGCCGGCCTCCACGATCGCGAGATCGGGGTGGATCGAGCGCGGGCGGTCGAGGCCGCTCGCGCCGAGGACGTCGAGGGTGACCGGTCCGCCGCCGCCGGATCCCGCGTGCTCGCGGTCGGTCCGCAGCGGGTCGGCCTCAAGCAGGGCCGCGGCCACCGCGCCGACCGAGACGGTCGCATCGACGGTGACGACGACGTCCGTGCTCGAGCCGGAGGCGCGTCGGAGTGTCAGCTTCAGGCGCATCAGTCGGTCCCGTCCTCGTCCGGCTCGTCCTGCGGCGCGTCCAGGAGCGCGAGATCGGCGCGGGTGACCAGTCGGCTGGTGACCGCGTACTCGACCAGGCGGGTGCGGCGGTGGGTGGCCAGCGAGCCGGTCTCGCCGCGCACGCCCTGCACGCCGACGCGGGCGAGCTTCTCGCAGACGTTGTCGAGCTTGCGGTTGAACCGGGTCTGCGTCCAGCCGAGCCGCGCCGCCGCCTTGGCCGAGCTCGGGATCACGCTCGTGCCGGTGCCCTCCCGGCGCAGCATCGGCTCGCAGAGGGCGACGATCAGCAGCCGCTGCGACGCCGTGAACGGGGTCACGCCGATCGTCGTCGCCCCGGTGAGGGCGCGCGGTGCGAGCACGGAGTCGAAGGTCGGCCTGCTCGAGTACAGCGTCAGCTCGTAGGTGGTCGGACCGGCCGTGAACACCACCATCGTCGTGCCGAACACGATCGGCAGGCGGCTGCCGGGTGAGAGCCAGGC
The DNA here is from genome assembly GCF_002932235.1 of Rathayibacter sp. AY1E3. Taxonomy (NCBI): domain Bacteria; kingdom Bacillati; phylum Actinomycetota; class Actinomycetes; order Micrococcales; family Microbacteriaceae; genus Rathayibacter; species Rathayibacter sp. AY1E3. The sequence goes on along the minus strand of NZ_PSVN01000011.1, from coordinate 85,931 downwards.
CTGGATGCCGCCCGAGCCGTCGGTGACGGTCGCCGACAGCCGGCTCCCGACGTTGCAGAGCCACCAGAGACCCTCGGCGCGGACGACCTGCAGGAACCGCCGGTGCAGGAACGGATTGTCGTCGAGGTCGAGGGCGCCCTCCCGGCCGATCTCGAAGGGCTCGTCGCCGAGCGGGAACCACTCGCCGCAGAACTCGACGCTCAGCTCGGCGTCGGCGACGACCGGCATCGGCACGGACCCGCTCACGGCGCGCACGCCGTCGTCGGGGCCGAGGCGCGGCCGCTCTGGCGGAGCAGCGTCACCTCGAGGCAGGTCTGTCCTGAGGCATCGGCGGGGACCGTCACGGTGCTCTCCTCCTGCGTACGGGGATCGGGGATCGAGCCGGTGCCGGCCGGAGCCCAGAGGAAGCGGTCGCCGTCCTCCGGCTGCGGGTTGGTCCAGGTGAAGACGACGCCGTCGGCACCGACCGCGCCGGTGAGTCCGGTGACGGCGGGGACGTCGACCCACCCGACCGGATCGGCGGGAGCCTCGGGCGCCGTGGTGCGGCGGGGGTCCGCGGTCGAGGTCGGCATCGCCGCGACCAGTGCGGCCCCGCCCGCGACGGAGGCGGCGGCAAGCACCGCGATCCCGGTGATCACGAGCGGCCGGCGACGGCGTGCGGGTGCCGGTGCGCTCCGCGGCGGCTCCTGGACCGGCGCGCGGGGCTCCGACAGCGGAGCCGGGGCGACGAAGGAGGCGGCGGACCCGCGCGCCATCGTCCGCTCCAGGTCGAACGCCGGGACGCCGGAGATCTCGGCGAGCGCCGGCGCGGCCGCGCGAGGAGCGACGGGTCGCGGCACCGGATCGATGCTGACGATGCCGCGGATGCGGGTGTTGCCGTCGTCCTCCTCCTCCACCCGCTCCTGCGGCAGGGCGTCGTCGAGCACGTCGGCCGTGGTGACGGCGAGGGAGAGCTCGACCTGGATCCGCTGCAGGGCGCGGCCGAACTCGAGGGCGGTGGTGAAACGGCCCTGCGGCGCCTTCGCCATGCTGATGGCGAGCACCCGGTCGAGCGAGGCCGGCGCGTCGGCGCGCCCGAGCGGCGGCAGCGGCGCCGAGCGGATCCGCTCGATCAGCTCGTGCGAATTGATCGAGCGCCCCGGCAGCTCGAACGGCGAGCGCCCGGCCAGCAAGGAGTAGACGGTCGCGCCGAGGGCGTAGACGTCGAGGGCGACCTCGTTCGGGATCTCGGCGCCGAACGCCTCGGGGGGCGACCATGGGATCGACAGTCCTGCGAGGTCGGCGGAGCCGTCCAGGAGCGCTCCGGCGATGCCGAAGTCGGTGAGGGCCGGCCGGTCGTAGGCGGTCACGAGCACGTTGGCGGGCTTGATGTCGCGGTGCAGGATGCCCGCGCGGTGCACGGTCTCGACCGCGCCGGCCACCTGGATGCCGATGCGCAGCGCGTCGGCGACGGCCAGCCGGCCGCTCTTCAGCCGGACGGCGAGGTTGGGGTTCGGGCAGTACTCCATCGCCAGGTAGGGCCGGCCGTCGGCGGCGATGTCGGCCTGGTAGATGGTGACGATCGACGGGTGCGTCGAGAGGGAGGCCATCAGGTTCGCCTCGGCCTCGAACGCGTCGCGCTCGCGATCCGTCGTCAGGCCTGCGCGGAGCACCTTGATCGCGACGGTGCGCCGGGGGCGGGCCTGCTCGTAGAGGAAGACGTCGGCGAAGCCGCCGGAGCCCAGCGGCCGCTGGAACTCGAAGCCCTGGATCGCGGGGGGCGGGGACGACCGCGGCGCGCTCATGCCTGCTCCCGGATCGTCACGGTGACGCCGTCGCCGAGGTCGAGGACGTCGCCGCCGGCGAGCACCATCGACTCCGACCCGGTGAGCCGCACGGGCACCTGCCCCGAGCGGAGCAGGAGCGTGCCGTTCACCGACGCCAGGTCGCGGACGACGACGAACCGGCCCTCCGCGCGGACCTCGACGTGGCTGCGCGAGATGTCCTGGAGCGGGCTCGGCACGGTGATCAGCCGCGGCAGCTCGTGCGCGGCCACGCGGCCCGCGGAGGGGCGCCGGCCGATCACGACGGGACGGTCGAGCTCGACGACGTCGCCGGTGGAGAGCTCGAGGCGGGCGATCGCGCTCGTCGGCGTCGGCGTCGCCGGGGCGGGCGCGAGGGCGCGCAGCTCGGCGATCGAGATCGTGTGCCCGTCGTGGTCCCCGTCTCCGACCTCCGGAGACGGCGACGCGGCCGGGACGAGGTCGATCAGCCCGTGCTCGTCCTCCGGCTCGCGGATCGCGGCGTCCTCGACGACCCGGGCGACGGTCTCGCCGAAGAGGTGGTCGTACTCGTCGTCGGCGGCGCGGACCGTGTCGGAGACGGGCACGCGGGTCTCGTCGTGGCCGAGGGGGGCGGCGGCGGGCTCGGGCGCGGCGGCCGGCGCGGAGACGGCGGGCGGCGCCGGAGCCGCAGGGGGCGCGGCGGCGGGCGGGGCGGAGTAGCCCCACTCGTCGAGCTCGCCGGTCTCGGCCGCGGGCTCGGCGGCGGGGATCCGCCCGACCGACGCCGGGTCCGCGTCCTGCGGCTCGACGACCACCGGATCGACGACGACCGGCTCGACGAGCACCGGCTCGACGGTGACCGGCACCGCGACCACCGGCGCCACCACGACCGGGACGGCCTCCTCGGCCGGCGGCGGCGCGGCGGGAGCCTCGACGGCAGCGACCCCGACGACCTGCGGCTCGACGATCGCCGTGTCGACGACCGGCACGACCTCGACGACCGGCTCCTCCTCGGTCGGATCCGCCACGTCGCCCACCTCCGCGCCGACCGGCCGGGCTTCGAGGGTCGCGCCCCGGAACGTCGCCGTCAGCCGCGAGCAGAGCACGACCCCGCTGCCGATCGGCAGGCTCAGCGCCGCCCCGCGCCGGCCCGCCTTGACGCGCAGGCTGATCGAGACCGGAGCGGCGATCATCCGCTCGTTCCAGGTGGTCACCCCCTCGCCGGAGAGTGCGACGACGGGCGCGTCGTCGCCGAGCTCCTCGATCACCTCGACGAGCAGATCGCCGCGGACCGCGACCCGCGACAGGTCGTCCTCGAGGGAGACGACGGCGAACGGCGGGAGCGCCAGCAGGCCGGCCCCGAAGACTCCGGTGAGCGACTCGAGCACGCCCGCGAGGCCGCGGCCCGCCGCGAAGGCCTCGGAGACCTGCTTGACGCCCTCCTCGCCCAGCACGTCGGGCAGCAGCGCCATCCCGCGGTCGGAGACGACGCCGAACCAGCGGCCGGGTCGATAGCGGATCTCGGTCACGGGCGAGCCCCCTCGGTGTCGGGAGTGCCGGCGACGAACGGTGCCGCGACGATCTCGCGCGTGACGATCGCGCGCGGCACGGTGTCGTCGCTGACGGCGGTGGCGAGCGGCAGCCGGTCGCTCGGCACGGTGCGATCGAGGTCGTCGCCGGCGCTGACGGCCGTCGCGTCGATGACCAGCACGGTCAGGTTGTCGCGGCCGCCGTGGAGGAGCGACTCGTGCAGCAGCCGGGTGGCCGCGGCCTGCGGGTCGGCCTCGTCGCGCAGGACGAGAGCGATGCGGGCGTCGTCGAGCTCGGTGGTGAGCCCGTCGGAGCAGACCAGCATCCGGTCGCCCGTCGCGGCGGGGAGCAGCCAGAAGTCGGGCGCACCGGCGCTGCCCGCACCCAGCGCCCGGGTGATCACGTTGCGCTGCGGGTGGGTCTGCATCCCGGAGGCGTCGAGCTCGCCCGCCTCCACGAGCTCCTGCACCACCGAGTGGTCGACGCTGACCTGCTCGAGGGCGCCGTGCGCCATGCGGTAGGTGCGGGAGTCGCCGAGGTTGAACACGAGCCAGTAGCCCAGGTCCTCGATCTCGGCGATGGCCAGTCCGCTGACGGTCGTCCCGGCGCTGCGCTCGGTGCTGAGGGCCAGCTCCGCGATGCGGACCTGGGCGCCGGCGAAGCACTCCTCGATCTCGGAGACGCGGACCGTGTCGTGGCCGACCAGGCTGCGGAACTCGTCGACGGCGATCGCGCTGGCGACCTCTCCGGCGTCGTGCCCGCCCATGCCGTCGGCGACGACGAAGACCGGGGGTTCCGCGACGTGCGAGTCCTCGTTGATCGCCCGCTTCATCCCGCGGTCGGTGGCGCTGCCCCACTGCACGGCGATCGGGCTGCCCGCAGCGCTCATGCCCACTCCACCGCCGCCGTGCGGTCGCCGAAGGTCAGCGTGGCGCCGACGGGCACCGCGGCGCGACCGCCGGGCGGCACCGGGGTCGCCGTGCCGTCGATCACGACCCCGGTCCCGTTGGTCGAGTGCCGGTCGATCACCGAGAGCTCGTCGCCGAGGAGCTCGAGCCGCGCGTGCGTCTTCGAGATCGAGCGGGTCGTGTCGGCGAGCGCCACCAGCTCGCCCGCCGCCTCGCCGGTGCGCGGCGCGGGGTTGCGGCCGACGAGCGCGGAGTCGGAGACGACCACGACGGTCCCGTCGTCGAAGCGGAGCCGGACCGCGCGCGGGCGCGGTTGCGCGGGGGCGCCGGCGCTCATCCGGGTGAGCTCGAGGTCCTCCGGCTCGTGCGCGGGGGCGCTCGGCCGGGCCGGAGCCGGGGCGGCGGAGCCGGGCACGGCGGAGATCACGCCGCCTGCGGGCGGTCCCGCGAAGCTCGCCGGCGCGGCGGCCGGCGCGGAGTACACGGCGGGCGCGGCGGTCGCGGGCGCGGAGGCGAGGGGCGCGGAGTACGCAGCGGGCACGGCAGCGGCGACCGACGACTCCGCTGTCGCACGCGGAACGACCGGCTCGTCGAGGTCGGCGACCACGGCCACCGACGAGGTCGGCACCGGCGCCTCCCGCAGGGACGAGACGGGACGCGACGCGCCCGCCGAGCGGGTGTCGATCATCCAGGTGCCCGTGGCCTGGTCGTGCCAGCCGCGGTTCTCCCCCGAGGTGTCGAACAGCGGCGAGAAGTAGCCGACGATGATCGCGGCGCAGAGGTTGAAGACGACGTTCCGGCCGGCCGCCTTCCAGAATCCGAGCGGTTCCCCGCTGTCGTAGCGCACGAGGCGCAGACCGAGCATCCGCATCCCCGGGGTGCCCCGCCCGCCCTGCGCCTTCGTGTAGAAGAGGCCGAAGGCGAGGATCAGAACGGTCGGCCCGAACGCTCCGAAGTACGCGATCGCACTGTAGGCGCCGGTCGTGGAGGCCGTCTGCCAGAGCGCCCAGGTGAGGAGCCAGACGATCACGTAGGAGAGGAAGAACCAGACGCCGACGATGACACTGTCCAGCAGGTAGGCCCCGACCCGGGGGCCGAGCGCGGCCGGAACGCCGAACGGCACGGCCGCTGTCCGGCGCGGAGTCCCGGCGCTGAGGGCAGCCGCCCCGCAGCCGCGGCAGAACGCCGCGCTCGCGTCCATCGTCGTCGAGCAGCGCGAGCACACCCAGCCGGACGTCGTCGTGTCAGCCATGGAGATCCTCGTTCCTCGCGGGTCGCCCCGTCGTGTTCGTCCGGGCGCCGCGGGCGGCGGTGGTGGCGCGGGTCAGCCAGGCCGGCCGCAGGGAGCGCAGGGACAGGCGCGCCCGGAGCCGCCGCCAGGGCGAGACGGTGGCGTGCAGCTCCGCGACGAGCGCGTCGGTCTGCTCCCAGAAGGCGGCGACCTCGGCGTCGACCGGATCCAGCGGCCCGAAGACCGCGGCATCGGCCCGCCGGGCCAGGACCGCCACCCCTGCGCTCGGGTACTCGGAGTGCAGCAGAGCCGCGTCCTCGAGGCGGGTGGCCCCGGCCGGGACGACGGTCCCCAGGTCGGCGGCGCGGTCGAGCACCTCGTCCCAGCCGCCGCTGATCCGGTCGGCCGCATGCTCGGCGCCCACCCGCGCCCGGCGGCGTCGGCGCTTGAGGGCCGCGATGAGCAGCGCGGGGCCGAAGAGCAGCGCCGCCAGGCCGACGACTCCGCCGGCGACCGCGAGCACGACGCCGATCCAGCCCAGGTCCGGGCCCCGGTCGTCCTCGGTCTCGTCCTCCTGGACCACGTCCGGCGGCACGACGGCCGGCTCCTGCGGGGGCGGCGGCGGCTGGAGGACCTGGGCCTTCGGCTGGGCCGCCGGCTCGGGCTGCTGATCCTGCAGGATCTGCTCCTTCGGCGGCGTGGGATCGAAGGCCACCCAGCCGTGCTCCGCGAACGCGACCTCGACCCACGCGTGCAGGTCGTCGCCGGTGAGCGCGACGTCGCCGGAGAGATCCGACCCGGCCGCCGGGTAGTAGCCCATCACCACGCGGGCCGGGAGACCGAGCTCGTCGACCATCAGCGCCATCGTGGTCGCGTAGTGCTCGTCGTCGCCGACCATCCCCCTCTCGTCCGTGAGCAGCAGCTGCAGCCGCTCCGAGCCGTGACCGGGGCGGGACTCCGCCTCGCCCTCGAGGCCGTGGCTGAAGTAGCCCTGCGTCGAGAGCGTGGTCGCGATCGCCCGCACCTGGCTGAGCGCGGTGGTCGCCTCACCCACCGAGGCGAGCGTCGCGTCGGTGAGCGCCTCCGGGACGTCGACCGGCGTCGGCACGGTGACGGGTGCCGCGACGGCGTCGGCGAGGTCCTCGTCGCTCGGCACCGGGGGGAGGGTCGTGGTCAGCGTGTAGGAGTCGCCGGCCGCGAGCCGCGAGGTCACGACCGCGACGCCGGTCTCGTCGTTGTAGTGCAGCGATCCGCTCAGCGCCTCGGCCCGCGGCCCGGCGAACTCGATCGACGACGGGTAGCCCGCGTCTGGCAGCCAGACTCCGCCGAGGTCCGCCGCGGTGAAGCGGAGCACGGCCGGCGTGCCCTCGTGCTCGCCGGCGATGGTGCTGCCGACGCGGGCGAAGCTGCCGGAGCCGCCCCCGCCGCCGGTCACGTCGAAGACGGTCCCGGTGTACGCGTCCATGGTCGCGAGGCGCACCCGCACGCCCTCCTGCAGGCCCGACACCGTGAACAGGGTCGCGTCCTTCTGATCGCGGACGGTCTTGCGGAAGGAGGCGAGCGGCGTCGGGTAGTCGTCGAGGTCGAACGGCGGCACGATGTCCTCGCGGAGAGTCGAGCGCGACCCGGCCGGGGCGACGGCGCCGGCGGAGACGCCGACGACTGCGGCCGCGAGCGCCAGGACGAGGGCGCCGGAGCCGATCCGGCGCAGCCGCAGCTGACGGACCGCGGAGGGGTCGACCGCCCCGTCGCCGCCGGCGGCGGAGGTCTGCGCCGACTGGCGGCGCCAGGCCGCCCAGGCCAGCCCGACGACGCCGAAGGCGATCGCCTGGGCGAGGGGCGCGACGGCGTCCGCGGTGCCGAAGAGGATCGAGACGAGCACCAGAGCCGCGGCCGGCACGAGCGCCCAGACCGGGCGCGGGGCGCGCAGGGCGATCGTCGCCGCGACGACGGCGCAGACCAGCGCGGCGCAGAACGGCACGACGAGCAGCTCCGGGAAGCCGTTCGCCGGCGGCTCGACGGTGAGCAGGCTCTTCCACGAGGTGACCAGCGCGGTCGCGAGGCCCAGGAGGCTCTCCGGGCTCGGGATGACGCCGAGGAGGCCCGCGGAGCGGAACGCCGCCGCGGTGCCGACGAGGGAGTAGGCGGCGGCGGTCACCGCGGTCGTCGTCAGCAGGCCCCAGCGGGCTCGCGCCGCGAGGGCGCCGACCGCGAGACCGGCGACGATCCCGAGGCCGCCCGCGACGAGGTGGTCCGCGCCGGCGAAGACCCGGCCGAAGCCGATCGCGCCGACGGCGAGCAGCACCGCGAGGGCGACCAGATCGACGGCGACGGCCGCCGGTGCCCGGCCCCTCACGCGGCACCTCGCCGCACGGCCGCCGGCAGCTCCTCGAGAGCCGGGACGCTGAGCAGCGCGAGCTCCCCGATGCTGCGGCGGGCGGCGGGCCGATCCTCGTCGCAGCTCACGCCGAGGACGCGGGCGTCGGGGGGCAGCTGCCGGGCCGCCGAGCGGAACCGCGGTGCCGTCACCTCCGAGCCGACGACGAGGATCACGACCGACGCCTGCGGCACCGAGCGGGCGAGGGAGCGCGACAGGCCGACGAGGTCGCCCCTGCTCTGCCCGAGCTCCACCCCGGAGAGGTCGTCGAGCAGGCGCTTGCCTATGCCCGCGTGCAGCGACCGGCCCTGCACGAGCACGCTGAGCTGCTGCCCGTCGCGCAGCGCCTGGAGGCCGAGGGAGGCGCAGCTGGAGACGGCGAGCTCGAACTGCTCGTCGTCGCGGTAGTCGGCGGGATCGAGCGACAGGCCGATCGCGAGGTGCGAGCGCCGCGTCTCCTCGAACTGGCGCACCATCAGCGTGCCGGTGCGCGCCGTGGTCTTCCAGTGCACGTAGCGGCGGTCGTCGCCGGGCGCGTAGGCGCGGAGGGCGTGGAAGGAGACGTCGTTGTTGGAGAGCTCCGGGGCCGGCCGGCCCTCGAGGTCCTTGAGGAAGCCGGACGACGAGCCGCCGACGGCGACGGTGCGCGGGTGCACGAAGAGGTCGCCGGGCACGGTGTGCGGCACGACGCGGCGGAAGAGCCCGAGGCCGTCGCCGCGGACCGAGCGGACGGGTCCGACGCGGATCACACCGCGCCGCGCCGTCGGGATGGTGAAGAGCTCCTCGTGCACGGCCGCCGCCTCCAGCCGCGGGAGCGGGAACACCGCCAGCCCGCCGCCGACCGGCAGCTCGACCCGCGCGGGCAGGAGCGAGCGGGCCGAGGCGTTGCGCACCTCGACGCGGCCGACCGCCCGCTCCCCCGCGACCACCCGGGTGGTCGCGAGATCGAGGTCGACGGAGTAGGCGGAGCGCCCGATCATGAACGGAGCGGCGGCGATCAGCACCGCCAGCGCCAGGACCGCGAGCAGGACCAGCTCGCTCCAGCCCTGCACCGCGCCGACGATCCAGGCGAGGCCGGCCAGCGCGAGGAGGACCCAGGCGAACGAGGTCGCCACCGCGACCACGGGCACGGCGCGGGAACGCACGGGCGCGAGCAAGACGCCGGCCGTCTCGACCACGTGGCGCGACCGCTCGACGGCGGCGCCCGCGCGTCGCGCGAGCCCCTCCCTCCGGAGCACTCCGATCCCGGTCATGCCGCTTGACGCTCCTGCGGCGCGGCGACCTCGGCGAGCACGCGCCCGAGCACGCCGTCGGCCGTGGCGCCGGCGAACTCGGCCTCGGGATCGAGGACGAAGCGGTGCAGCCAGACCGAGGCGACCAGCTGCTTGACGTCGTCCGGAAGCACGTAGTGCCGGCCGTTCGCCGCCGCCCAGACCTTGCAGGCGCGGATCAGCGCCATCGAGCCGCGGACCGAGACGCCGATCCGGGTCTCCGGCGCCGAGCGGGTGGCCTCGGCGAGCTGCACGACGTAGCGCAGCACGGCGCCGTCGACGTGCACGGTCGCCGCGAGGTCGGCCATGTCGGCGACGGCCTGGGTCGTGATGATCGCGCGCAGCCCGGCGGAGGGGTTGCGCTCCCCCGCACCCGCCAGGATCCGCTCGGCGGACGCCGCGTCGGGGTAGCCGATCGAGGTCTTGATCAGGAAGCGGTCCAGCTGCGCCTCGGGCAGGCGGTAGGTGCCGGCCTGCTCGATCGGGTTCTGCGTGGCGATGACGAGGAAGGGCCGCCCGACCTCGTGGCCGACGCCGTCGACCGTGACCCGCGACTCCTCCATCACCTCGAGCAGCGCCGACTGCGTCTTCGGCGAGGCGCGGTTGATCTCGTCGGCGAGCACGATCGACGCGAAGATCGGGCCGCGGTGGAAGTCGAAGCGCCCCGACTTCTGGTCGTAGATCGTCACGCCGGTGACGTCGCTCGGCAGCAGGTCGGGCGTGAACTGGATCCGGTTGCTGGTGCCCTGCACCGTCGCCGCGATCGCCTTCGCGAGGCTGGTCTTGCCGGTCCCCGGCGCGTCCTCGAGCAGCACGTGCCCCTCGGCGAGCATCGCCGTGAGCACGAGCGAGACCACCTCGGACTTGCCGAGCACGGCCTGCCCGACGTTCTGCACGAGCTTCTCGAACGTGGCGGCGAACCAGGCGGCCTGGTCGGGTGTCATGGTCATCAGTGCGATCCCTCTTCTCGGTGCCGACGCGGGGTCAGCACGGCTTGATTCCCGGTACGCCGGTGTCGGTAGAAGCGGCGGAGACGTACCAGCCGTCACCCATGCGGTACCAGCGGTAATTGCCGACGACCTGCTTCCGGGACCAGTCGGAGTAGCAGTAGACGGTCACGTCGCCCCTGACCCAGTAACTGCTGCAGGTCTTCGAGCTGGAGTTGAAGTGCAGCGGGGACGAGTCGCTGTCCTCGGCGCACGAGTCGCTGGGGACGTTGATCACCCAGCTCGTCGGGGCCGGCGGAGGCCCGCTGGAGGCCTGCGACGTCGATTCCCCGCTGACCTGGCCCTCGGCGTCGAATGCCCGCGCCGTGATCGAGTGGTTCTCGTTGTACGCGTCGCCGATCGTCTCGGTTCCGCCGTTCAACCCGCCGTCTCGCCAGTTGCCGCCATCCGTCCGGATCTCGACGCGAGTGATCGCGCGTCCGTTCGACGGGGGTGTCGTCCAACTCAGAGTCACGCTCCTGGCGTTCGGGACCGCGTTGGTCTTCGGCGCGAAGACCGGGCCGAACGGAACGACCGTCACCGATTGGACCTCACCCAGTTCGCTGAGCTCGCCGGCGATCTCCGAGTAGGCACGCACTTCGAGCGTCTCGGGATTGCCGTTCGCCTGCACGCTGATGACCTGCCCGGGAACGGCTTCTCCCCAGTACCCCATCGTCGGGATCTTCAGGTCGTACTTGATCTCGGACGGCGACGCACCGTTGAGCTCCGTCGGCGGGTCGAAGGTGATGGACACCGTCTCGTCCCCCGGCGTTCCGACCAGGTTGCGGACCGTTCCCGGTGTACCGAAGGCGCGTCGGGTCGCGGAGTCGGTGCTGAACAGTGGATCCGTCTTCTTCGCATCCGTCGACTTGTTCTTCGCGGCTACCGAGAACGTGTAGCCCGACTCCGAGTTGTCGACCGTGATGTTCTGAGTGGTGATTCCGGCCGCGAGCTCGATCCTTTTGGTCTCGGCACCGCCCTTCTTCACCACGAGGGTGTAGCCGGTCAGCGCTTCCGCGTTCACCGTCGTCGGCGGGCTCCAGCTCACGGGGAGCTGCGTCTGAGTGCCCAGTTGCACCGAGGCACCGACCTGCGGCGCCGCCGGCGCACTCGGCGAGCCCGCGGGGCTCATCGACATCGGGCCCGACCAGTCGGAGGGCTCCGGGGAGCGGTTCGACGCCCGCACGGCGACCGTGTAGTTCGAGCCGTTCGTCAGCCTGGTGAGCTGCGTGGTCCGGGTACCGCCGGGCACCTCGAACAGGTCGTTGCCGGCCCCGCTGAGCTGCACCTCGTACCCCGTCACCGCGGACCCCGGGTTCGCCCCGTCGGCCCAGGTCACCGTGAGCGAGCCGTCGCCGTAGTCGAGGCTCGTGATCGTCGGGGCGCCCGGGCGGGCGTCCGGACGTGCCACGGCCGACGCGGGCGACGGGTCGGACTCGCCGATCTCGTTGGTCGCGGTGACCGTGAAGGTGTACTCGCGGTCGTTGGTGAGGTTCGCGATCGTGCAGGTGGTCGCCGCGCAGTCCTGGCCGCCCCCCGACCACTTCACCGTGTGCGTGGTGATCTCGGCGCCGTTGCTGGTGCCGTCGGACCAGCTGAGCACGACCGTCCGGTCCTGCACCGAGCTGACCGACGGCGTCCCCGGCGCGGCGGGCTTGCCCTGCACCGTGACGCGGATCGTGCCGAACACCCGGCGCTCGGCGTCGCCGGTGGCGTCCGCCACCTGGTAGCGCACCGTCATCGTGCCCACGAAGTCCGCGTTCGGCGTGACGACGACGGAGCCGCCCTGGGCGCTCGCCGTGCCGGTGTCGGCCCCGGAGTCCACGATCGGATCGTCGACCAGAGTCAGCGGCGTCTCGGGGAACGGGTTCACGTCGTTCGAGAGCACGTCGACCGTGGTCGGCCGGCCCTGGGGTGCCTTGGCGACGACGTCGTCGTTCGCGACCGTCAGCGGCCGGGTCGACGCGGTCACCCGCACGACCACCGAGCCCTGCACGGGCTGCGTGGTGCCGTCGGTCACGGTGATCGCCAGCGTCTCCTGCGTCCCCTTCGCGACCGACTCGTCGGCCGCGACGGAGAGCACCGAGCCCGACACGGAGGCGGTCATCCCGGTGGGCGCGCCCGAGACGCTGTAGCTCAGCTTCGCCAGGTCGCCCTTGTCCGGGTCGCTCGAGAGCGCCCGCAGATCCAGCGTCGACGCGTCCTCGCCGGCCGCGACCTCCATCGCTCCCCCGGCGAACGTCGGCGGCTGGTTCTCCGGCGGCAGCACCGTGATCGGGATGCTCAGCGTCGCCTTCACCCCGGCGGGGTCGTCGGGCCCCGTGCCGTCGGTGACCTCGAAGGTCAGGGCGTCCGAGCCGAAGTAGTCGGGGGCCGCGGTGTAGAGCAGGGTCGACTCGTCCCGGACGAGCACCCCGTCGGCCGAGTGCAGCGCCGACACCCGGTCGGCCTGCGTCAGCCGCACGGTCTTCCCCTCGGGAGCCACGACCCAGTCGGTCAGCGGGATCGTCGCCTGCTCGCCGGCCTTCACCTCGAGCGGCTCGACACCGGGCTTGAGCGAGGGGCCGGTCGAGCTGAGCGCCGGCACCCGGATGAAGGCGGTCGCCACCTGCGAGTCGGCATCGGTCGCCGTGTACGTGAGGAGCTGCGCCTCCTCACCGGGGGTCACGGTCACGACTCCGCCGGCCCCGACCACGGCTCCCGCCGGCTCGCCGGGCAGCGCCACCCGGAGCTCGCTCGCGACGCCGTCCGGATCCTCGTCGTTCTTCAGCACGGGCACCTCGACGGTCTGTGCCGTCGTGATCTGCGCGGTCGTGACCGTGTCGTCGCGGGCGATCGGCGGCAGCAGCGCCGCCTCCTCCGCCACCGTCACGAGCAGGCTGCCGACGGCGGTCGCGCCGCGCGGATCGCCGACCGTGTACTGGACGGCGTAGTCGCCCTCCGCCTCGGGAGTCGTCACCAGCACGCGGCCGGCCGACAGCCGTGCCGTCATTCCCTCCGGTGCGGTGAGGCCGTCCGCGACCAGCGAGAGCGCGTCGCCGTCGGGGTCGGTGTCGTTCGCGAGCACGTCGACGGCGATGCTGCGCGCAGGCTGCGCGGTCACGACGTCCTTGACGGCGTCCGGTGCCTGGTTCTCCGTCGACGCAGGCGCGATGCCGACCTGGATCGTCGCCGTGCCCCGCTTGCCGAGAGCGTCGCTCACCTCGTAGCGGAAGGTGTCGGTGCCGACCGAGTCCTCGAAGGCCGTGTAGGTGAGGTGATCCGCCCCGACCTCGTCGATCCGCCCCTTGCCGGGAGCGCTCGCCTGGCCGACGAGCGTCACGCTGTCGCCGTCCGGATCGATGCCGTCCAGCGGGATCGGGATCGAGACGGTCGTCCCCGAGAGCGTGCGCGCTTCGAGGTTCTCGGGCCGCGGCGGGGAGTTCGCCTCGCGGTTCATCGGCAGGATCTGGATGCTGACGTAGCCGGCGTCCTTCTGGCCCGAGGCGTCGATCGCCTCGTAGGTGACGTAGACCGTCTTCGCGGTGTCGCCCGCCCGGAACCGCACGCGGTCCTCCGAGACGAACGCGACGCCGTCGGCGGCGTCGGGCAGCGGTGCCACGAGGTCGGGCACCACCGTCAGCAGGCCGCCGCCGGGCGAGACGTCGTTGGCGAGCACGTCGATCGTGACGGTGTCGCCGACGCGCACGGCTGCCGAGTCGTCGGTCGCGATCGGCGGCTCGAGGGTCGCCGGAGCGGGTGTCGGCACCACCAGCACCTCGCCGGTCGTCATCCCGGTGCCGTTCGAGACGACGTAGCGGAAGGTCACCGGCTCGGTGATCCCCGGCTGATCCGTGACGCGGAGCACCTCGTGCTCGAGGATCGCCACCGCGACACCGGCGCCGGCGTCCACCTCCACCGAGGAGACGACGAGCAGCCCGCCGTTGGGATCGGAATCGTTCTGCAGCACGTCGACGAGCGCGGCGCCGCCCGAGGGCAGCAGCGCGACGTCGCGCACGGCGACCGGGTTCTTCGCCTCGCTGGTCGCCGGGAGGACGTCGACGCGGACGAGTCCCGGGGTCGAGTCCGGTCCGTCGCTCGCGCGGTACTGCAGGTAGTAGCTGCCGGGTGTCGGCGACGTGAAGGTGAAGGTCCCCGCCGTGTAGTCGGGGGTGACGGTCGCACCGGCGGGCTGCTCGACCTCGGCGAGCAGCAGGGGCGCGCCGGACGGGCTGAGGTCGTTGCCGAGCGGCGCGACCGTCGCGGTCTGATCCGCAAGGGTCGTCACGTGGTCCGGATTGGTCACGGGGACGGTCGAGCCGGGCGCGCGGACGTCCACGTGCAGCACCCCCGCGATCTCGTCGGTGCCGTCCGAGACGAGCAGGTCGACATCCTTCCGGCCGAGCTCGGCGCCGATCGCGTCGAAGGTGACGAGTCCATCGGCGGTCGAGCGCACCTGGTCGTCGCTGGTCGACGTCGCAGCGAGGAGGAAGAGCTCGTCGCCGTCCGGGTCGATCCAGTCCGGCAGCACGTTGTAGGAGACCGAGGCGCCCTGCTCCAGGAGGATCCGCCCCTCGCGCTTCTGCTCGGGAGGCGTGTTGCTGCCCGCCGGCGTCACGGTCAGCATGACGACGGCGTCCGCGGTCTGCCCGCGTCCGTCGTCGGCGGTGTACGCGAACGTCGCAGACCCGCTCGCCTCCGGGGGCAGGGTGATCTGCAGGGCGCTGCCGCCGTAGATCGGCGACACCGCGCCCAGTGCGGGCTGCGCCCCGGTCACGGACGCGGTGAGCACGTCCCCGTCCGGGTCGCTGTCGTTGTCGAGCACCGGCAGGATGACGCTGCGCCCGGCGCGCACGCCGAACTCGTCGTCCACGGCGACCGGCGGAGTGTTCTCCTCCGACCGCTCCGGGATCGTGTCCTGCACCTGCTGCTGGGTGCTGGTGTTGTCGTCGTCCTTGGTGGCGTCGTCCTCCGGCGGCGTGACGTCCTCCCAGTCGGAGACCTCCTTCATGTCCTGGTTCACCAGCCAGACGGAGCCCACGGTCAGCTCGTTCAGCACGACCGCGCTGCGATTGACGCGGAAGACCGCCTGCCGGTCGGCGCCGAGGTCCGGCACCTCCTTCGCGACGTCGTCCGCGGTTCCGCCGCAGTCGCGCAGGTACCGCCCCGAGCCGGACCAGGCGGCGTAGGTGCAGCCGTTGACCCGGACCGGCGCGACGGCGGTTCCGGTCCCGCCGGAGTCCACCGTCCGTGCGGCCGAGCCGTCCAGCGGCTGCAGGAGCAGGGCGGCACCGGTCGAGATCGCGACGTCCTCGCCGCCCGTGCTCGGCTGCTGCAGCGTCAGCTCGTCCGCGACTCCGAGCTGCACCGGGTCGTCCCCGTCGATCGACACCGCGCCGCTCCCCGCGTCGAGGAGGACCGGGGTGGAGCCGACGGCGGTGATCGCCGGCGTCGCTCCCTCGGCGAAGCCGGAGACGGCGGAGGTCGAGGGGGCGCCGCCGGTGCGGACCGTGACGAGCTCCTGCTCGCCGGGCGAGTAGGCGAAGACCGTGCCGTCGGCCGCGACGGTGGCCGCCGCATCCGCGCCGAGCTCGGCCGTGGGCTCGTCGGCCTCGACGCTGAACGAGGCGAGCGCGTCGACGGCCCGCACCCAGAGCGCGCCGGTGGCGGCGTCGAGGATCGCCAGCACGCCGCCGCCGAGCACGACCGAGGAGTCGGCGGGCACGGCGACCGCCTCGCCGAGCGCGACCGACGAGGTGTCCACGAGCGAGACGGTCGCGTTGCTCTGGTCGTGGACGACGACGGCGCCCGCCTCCTGCGCGACGTCGAAGCTCGTCCCCTGGGTGCGCAGGGCCGCGTCGAGGACCTCGGAGGGATAGTTGAGCCGGCCCGCGAGCAGCGCGGTCGGCTTGGTCACCCAGACCCCGGCGTCGTTGAGATCCACGTCCTGGGTGGTCACCCCCTGGTAGAGCACGGCCATCGTCGAGACGACGAGCGCGGCGGCGGTCACCGACGCGACGGAGGCGGCGGAACGGGTGCGGCGGGACAGCCGTGAGAACACGCTCGGACCGTTCCTCTCGGGAGTGGGGGGCGGGGTCGTCCGGTCGACGGCGGGCCGTCCGGCGGAACGTGCCCATCGTGTCCGCCGTCCACTCCGGCCACCAGCCGTCAGTTGTCGCGGCACCCGTCCGGGGGTCACGGCGGGTGCCCGCCGAGGACCGGTGGCGAGCGTCCGCCGACGGCACCGCCGGGCCGGGTCCCGCGGAATCGCGCCGATCCTTAGCACTCCAGGACCGCGAGACCACGGATTGGGACGCGGTGTCGCTTCGCCTTGCGACGTCCCGGCGCGCATCGCACACTTCAGCCATCGATGCCGACCACCCGACGGCTCGCCTCTCCCCTGACGATCCAGGACGCCGATGCCCGCCGCCGTGAGCACCCTTTCCCGACCCCTCGAGTCAGCACCTCCCCTCGAGCCCCTCGCTTCTCCCGAGCCCCTCGCTCCCCTCGAGCCGGCCGCTCCCCTCGCCGTCGACCCCGTGCGCTCGATCTGCGTGATCGACGACCACGCCATCGTCCGGTCCGGCATCGCCGAGCTGCTGCGCGGGACCGACGACCTGCGTGCCGACGCCGTCGCCGCCACCGTCGCCGAGATCGAGGAGGACGCCGCGGACTTCGACCTCGTCATCCTCGATCTGCGACTCGGCGACGGCAGCGACGCCGGCGAGAACGTCTCCCGGCTGATGCGCCGCGGCACCCGCGTCCTGATCTTCTCGGCCGGCGACGACCCCGACTCCGTCCGCGCTGCGGCCAGGGCCGGCGCGCTCGGCATGGTGCGCAAGTCCGAGGAGGACTCCGTGCTCCTCGAGACGATCCGCTCGGCGGCGCACGGCGTCGCGGTCGCCTCGACCGACTGGGCCGCGGCCCTCGACGCGGACGTCGAGCTCGCCGACGCCGGACTCAGCGCCCGCGAGCGCGAGGTGCTGGCACTCTACGCCGCGGGCGAGAAGGCGCAGCGCGTCGCCTCCCTCACCGGTCTGTCCCGCGACACCGTCACCCACTACGTCGGGCGGATCCGCGCCAAGTACGCGCGGGTCGGCCGCCATGCGGGGACCAAGGTCGAGCTCTACATCCGCGCGATCGAGGACGGCCTGCTCGAAGGCCCGATGTGAGATCCGGAGCCGCGGCGGCGGAGGAGCCGAGCTTCGGCATCGGCGACCGGTTCGAGCGGATCTTCGTCGTCGCATTCAGCATCGGCGGCATCGCGTTCCACGCCGTCGCGGCGCTCGGCTATGCGGCCACCGCTCTCGGGATCTCCCCGCTCTGGGCCGTCGCCGCATCCGTTCTGGTGCTGCCCGCCCCGCTGGTCACCCTGCTCGTCGCGATGCGCGGCAGCCTCGACGCGGTGCGGACCGTGCTCCGCGCGCACGTCGTCCTGTTCGCCGTCCTCGCTCTCGCGCTGATCCCGGCCGTGCCGCCCGGGAGCGGCCCCGCCGCCACCTCCTGGCTGATCGACGCCGTGCCCGTGGCGATGACCGCCGCGGCCGTCGCCTTCCCCGCGCGCCTCGTGCCGCTCGCCGTGGCCGGCGTCTGCCTCCTGCTCTTCGCCGTCCGCGCCGCCACCTCGGGATCGCCCGTCGTGGCGATCGAGGAGGCGGTCGACATGGCGATGATCGGCACGGTCTTCGCGGGGCTCGCCCAGGCGGTCCTCGGCGCCGGCCGGTCGCTCGAGCGCGCGACGCGCGAGTCGGTGCTCGCGGCCGCCCGTGCCGCCGGCCGAGCGGGGCGGCGGAGCGAGCGCATCCGGGTCGGCGCGCTCGTGCACGACGAGATCCTCTCCTTCCTGCTCAACGTGGAGCAGATCAGCCACTCCGCCGAGCGCTCCCGAGCCGCGGCGCGGATCGCCCTCGCGCACCTCGCGGAGCTCCGGCGGACGGATCCGACGGGCCCGACCCCGAGCCGGGCGATGCTGACCGCGGGCGAGTTCGTGCGCGCCGCCTCCGTCCGGATCACCGAGGCCGCGCCGCTCGCCGTCCTCAGCACCCGGATCGCGGCGGGCGCCGTGGCCGTCCCCTCCCCCGTCGCCGACGCGCTCATCGACGCGACCGTGCAGGCCGCGCGGAACGCCGTGCAGCACGCCCGCTCGACGGACGGCGCCCCCGCCGCCGTCCGCGCGTCCCTCGCCGTCGACGAGCGCGGGCTCTCGATCGAGGTCGGCGACGACGGCGGCGGGTTCGTCGCCGCCGCCGTGCCGCAGAACCGGATGGGACTGACCACGAGCATCCTCGGCCGGGTGACCCAGATCGCCGGGGCGACCGCGCAGATCGCCTCCGAGGCGGGCACCGTGGTGCGGTTGGAGTGGCGCCGGTGACCCGCCCGCGCCGTCTCGAGCAGAGCGCCGACGTCTCCGACCTGCTCGGCTTCGGCGGCGGCCACGTCCGGGTGATCGGGCTCCTCTTCGTCGGCGCCAACGTCCTCCTCGCAACGCTGAACCTCGACTGGTCCCGCCGCCCCGCGCTCACGGCGGCGTCGGTGCTGATCGTCGCCCTCCTCGTCGCCCTGGTCGTCCGGCGCCCCCGCGATCCGCTCCCGCTCCCCGGCACCCTCCTGGTCGCGGCCGGCGCACCGGTCGCCTCGGCCCTGGGCTGGTGGGCCCTCGAGCCCACCGGCTGGGAGGGGAGCTTCGCCACCTGGTTCCTCGGCGGCACCGCGTTCCCGCTCTTCGCCCTCTGCCTCCGCGGGCGGATCCTCGCGGCGGTCGCGGGCCACCTCGCGGTCGGAGCCGTGACGCTCGCCTGCCTCCTCGGCAGCGGCCACAGCGCGCTCTTCGCCCTCGAGGCGATGTCGCGCTACGCGATCCTGCTCGTCTGCGGCGTCCTGTTCCGCCTCGGCCTGCGCTACGCCATCGGCCGGATGGGCGAGGTGCGGGCCGAGCGCGAGCGCCTCGCCACCGAGACGGCGGAGGCCGACGGCCGCTTCGCCGAGCGGGAGAAGCGCGTGCGGCTGGTCGCGGACCTCGCGGAGCCGCTCCTCGCGCGAGCGGCCGCCGGCGAGCCCTACTCCCCCGCCCTCGCACGAGACGCGGCCAACGTCGAGGCCGGCATCCGCGACGGGCTCCGCGCCTTCGGCCTCGTGCGCGACCCGCTGGTCGCGAGCGTCCGCGCCGCGCGGCTGCGCGGGGTCCAGGTGGTGCTCCTCGACGACTCCGACGGCGACCTCGACGAGTCCACCCTCGACCGCGTGGCCGCGACCGCCGCGCGCGCCTTCGAGCAGATCGGCTTCGGGCGCGTCACCGTGAGGCTGCTGCCGCCCGGCCGGGGCGCGGTCGCGACCGTCGTCGCCGATACCGAGCCGGGCCTGCACCTCGAGGTCCGCTAGGCGGCACGCCGCTCGCGGTCCTCGTCCGAGTACTGCACCCGCGGGTTGAGCGCGAGCGCGTCCCGGGCCGCCGCGCGCGCGAGGGTGATCGCCGCCGAAAGCCGGGGCCTGCGGACCGTGCCGGCGGTGCGCCCGTAGACGTCGACGTGCGCGAACGCCGGCGCCCAGGTCGGGCGGGGCCGGCGGTTGCCGATGGTGGCCGTGAGATGCAGGAACGCCTGTGCGGAGCCGAGCGCCGAGGCCGCGTCGACCCCCGGGGCGATCGAGGGCAGCGGCGCCGGAGCGGCCGACGTGACGGCCCGCAGCACCCGGAGGTCGGTGTAGGGCGGGATCACGGGCAGCGTCCTTCCCAGCACCGCCGGGCGCCGCGCGATCTCCTCGAGCGGCAGATCCTCCGTGAAGCCGAGCATGCGCTCCACGGTGTGCCGCGACCTCGGGTGGAACGACGTCGCCTGCGCGGCCCAGCCGACGTTCATCACCCAGAGCACCGGCAGATCGAGCGCGCGGGCGGTCCGCGCCAGCAGCACGCCCACCTCCGGGGTCGTCACCTCCGTCTCGTCGACGACCAGGTCCGCGCCGCGCGCGAAGCCGAGCGCCGTCTCCGGGAGCACACCAGCGGGGAAGACGTCGACCGTCGCGTCGGCGTCGAGCGCGAGCA
Organism: Rathayibacter sp. AY1E3; assembly: GCF_002932235.1. Lineage (NCBI taxonomy): Bacteria > Bacillati > Actinomycetota > Actinomycetes > Micrococcales > Microbacteriaceae > Rathayibacter > Rathayibacter sp. AY1E3. The sequence goes on along the minus strand of NZ_PSVN01000011.1, from coordinate 65,850 downwards.
CCGACTCGCGGAACACCTCGGCCTTGTTCCGGCCCACCGCCGCCAGCGTCGCCCCGGGCACCCGGTTCGCGTTCTCCGGCTCGAAGACCTCCGGGTCGGCGACCGCGAACGAGCGCACGCCCATCTGCGCGAGCTTCAGCCCGAGCTGGAACCCGTCCCCGCCGACGCCCGCGAGCGCGATCCGCGCCGAGCACAGCGCCTCCTGCTCCGCCTCGCTCCAGAAGCCGAGGTTCCTGGCGAACCGGGGGGCCGTCACGTCGGTGCTCACGCCGCCAGCTCCTGCTCGTCGTCGATCCCGACCAGGATGTCGCGCGCCGTGAGGAGGCGGCCGGGCAGCCAGCGGCTGAGCCGCCTGATCGGCGGCACCTCGATCGCGATCGCGACGTTGTGACTCCGGTACGCGCCGATCCACCGCCGCTCGCCGATCCTCGTGGCGGTGAGCGAGAGGCGCAGCAACCGCTCGAGCACCGGATCGATCAGCCCGTAGGCGGAGCGCATCCCGGCCTCGTCGAGGAAGGCGAGGACTGCGGCGTACAGCTCCAGCACGCACGCGTGCTGCGCGGCCCGGTTCTCGTGCCGCGCGACGAGGCGCGAGACCTCGACGGAGGGCTCCGGTGCGGGGCTCGAGCCGAAGACCTCCGGCAAGTACCGCTCGACGGGGAGGCGGTCGTCGGTCACCGCGCGGGTCGCGCGACCCTTGACGATCAGGCGGAGAGCGGCGCGGATCCGCAGCTCGCCCGCACACTCCTCGACGACCGCGAAGGCGAGCGAGCGAGCATCGTCCTCGTCGGTCTCCCGGCCGTCGCTCCCGTGCTCGGCGGAGAGGAAGCCGGCCTCGTCGACATAGATCTCGCGCCGCAGCTCGAGGAAGCGGCGGTAGGCCTCCTCGGCCCCTGGGACGGGGACGCCGCCCGAGGCGATCAGTCCGGTGGTCCGCCCGGTGGTGCCGGACGACGGTCGCTGCTGCAGGTCTCGCATGGGGTTCTCCTCGACTCGGAAGCGTCTGTTCCGACGAGACCGATCGTGGAGAGCGGGCGGGCCGCGAAGAATGGGGACGTCTCCCCACGGGCAGAGGTGCCCGTCGGCTCAGGCGAGCTCGTCCACGTCGTCGAGGTCGACCGCGACCGAGCTGACCAGCGCGAGCAGCGCCTCCGCGTAGGCGTTCTCGGCGATCTCGTCCTCGAAGTCGCGCTGCTCGCCGGCGAGCTCGACGGTCACGGCGAAGCGCACCGGCCCGCCGGCCGCGACGCGGCGCAGCGAGCGGAACGTACCGCGGAGCAGCTCGCGCAGCTGGTCCTCGCGCGGCAGCCAGAGCGAGTCGTCGAGCGCCACGGAGTCGAGCGCCCACTCGGTCGTGCCGTTGAAGCCGAGCACCGTGCCGGTCTCGTACTCGTGCGCTTCGATCGTCATGTCGCTCACGGTGAAGACGTCGCCGTCGAACCCCTCGCGCTCGATGCGGAAGCGGTCGCCGGTGACCGGTGCCCAGCGCAGACCCGCGGTCCGCAGCGCCCTGGCCAATTCGAAGGAGATCATCTCCCGATCATGGCCCGCGTTCCCGGACGGAGGCCGCGAAGACGGGACCGCGGCCCCGATGTCGGTGGGTGAGTTTACGTTCATGAAACGTCCGGTTCACAGGCCGGGCACCCGCACTGCATAGCGTGGCTCACTGTGCCCCTTTCAGGGGCGAAGGGTCGCCGTCGCCGTGCGGTGACGCACCACCGCTCTCCGGAGCGGCGATCGAGAGGACCACCATGCCCGACTCCCCCGCACCCCTCGCGGACAGGCCTCGCGCCCGCACACCGAGGAGGCGCCTCGCCCTCGCGGCCCTCGCCGGTCTCGCCCTGGTCGCCACGCCGCTGGTCGCGACCCCCGCCACCGCGGCTCCGAGCGGTGACGAGCTGGTCATCAGCGAGATCTTCGCCCGCGGCGGCTCGGCCGGCGCGACCTACAGCAACCGCTTCGTCGAGCTCTACAACCCGACCGGCGCCGACGTCGCGCTCTCGGGCCTCTCGCTGCAGTACCGCTCGGCCACCGGCACGGCGAACCCGACGACGACGGTCGCGCTCACCGGCACCGTCCCCGCCGAGGGCCACTTCCTGATCGCCGGTGCGAGCAACGGCAGCAACGGCGCGCCGCTCCCCGCCGCCGACCAGACCGCGAACGGCCTCAACATCGCGGCCGCCGGCGGCACGCTCTTCCTGGTCGAGGGCACCGCGACCCTCGTCGCCCCGCCGACCGGCACCGCCGAGCAGCCCGACGCGGTCCTCGACCTGCTCGGCTACGGCACCTCCAACACCTTCGAGTCGGCGGCCGCCACCGCGCCGACGCTGACCGAGTCGATCGCGCGCGCCGACTCCGCGACCGGCGATACCGACTCCAACGCCGCCGACTTCACCGTCGGCGCGATGACCCCCGAGTCCGCCGGCGGCAGCACCCCGGAGCCGACGCCGGCGCCGACCGGGACGGCGACCCCCACGGCGACCCCGACCGCCCCGCCGACCACCGCGCCGACCGTCTCGATCGCCGAGATCCAGGGCACCGGAGCCGCGTCCCCGCTCGTCGGGCAGACCGTCACCACCACCGGCGTCGTCACCGCGCGCTACGCCACCGGCGGCTACAACGGCTACGTGATCCAGACCGCCGGCACCGGCGCGCAGACCACCGGCCGCACCGCCTCCGACGCCGTCTTCGTCTACTCCTCCGCCTCGGTCGGCGCGGTCGCGATCGGCGACAACCTGCGCATCACCGGCGCCGTCAGCGAGTTCAACGGCCTCACCGAGCTCACCCCGACCTCGGCCGCGACCGTCGAGAAGCTCGGCACCCCGGCCGTCGCGCCGATCGCGGCCGCCGTCGGCCTCCCCCGCACCGTCGAGGAGCGCGAGACGCTCGAGAGCATGCTGATCGCCCCGCAGGGCGCGTTCACCGTGACCGACACCTTCGACCTCAACAGCTTCGGCTCCGTCGGCCTCACCGCCGGCGACTCGCCGCTGCTGACCCCGACCGAGGTCGCCCGCCCTGGAACGCCGGAGCTGGCCGCGGTCGTCGCCGACAACGCCGCGCGCGCGATCGTGCTCGACGACGGCGCCTCGATCAACTTCCTCGGCGCCGCCGCGAACAAGGCGATCCCGCTGCCCTACCTCACCCTGACCGCGCCGATCCGCGTGGGTGCTCCGGCGACCTTCACCCGCCCCGTCGTCCTCGACTACCGCAACGGCGGCTGGGCCTTCCAGCCCACCACGCAGCTGACCGTCGAGAACGCCGGCGACGTGCAGCCCGCGACCTTCGCGAACACCCGGACCGCGAAGCCCGAGGCCGTCGGCGGCGACCTGTCGATCGCGTCCTTCAACGTGCTCAACTACTTCTCCACCACCGGCGACTCGATCACCGGCTGCACCTTCTACACCGACCGCGACGGCGACCCGGTCACGGTCAACAGCGGCTGCGACGCCCGCGGAGCGGCGAACGCCGACGACCTCGAGCGCCAGCAGGCCAAGATCGTGACCGCGATCAACACCCTCGGCGCGGGCGTCGTCTCGCTCGAGGAGATCGAGAACTCGGCCAAGTTCGGCAAGCCGCGCGACGAGGCCCTCGCCACCCTGACCGCCGCGCTGAACACGGCGGCCGGCTCCGAGGTCTGGGCCTACGTCCCCTCCCCCGCAGCGCTCCCCGCGCTCGCGGACGAGGACGTCATCCGCACCGCCTTCATCTACAAGAAGGCAGTCATCGAGCCGGTCGGCGAGTCCGTCGTGCTCAACGACACGGTGAACTTCTCGAACGCCCGCAAGCCCCTCGCCCAGGAGTTCCGCCTCCTCGGCGACAGCGCCAGCGAGTTCGTCGCGATCGTGAACCACTTCAAGTCGAAGGGCTCCGGATCCGGCGCCGACGCCGACCAGGGCGACGGCCAGGGCGCCTCGAACGCCTCGCGCGTGAAGCAGGCGACCGCCCTCGTCGCCTTCGCCGACCGCCTCCGCACCGAGAAGGCCACCGAGCTCGTCTACCTGCTGGGCGACTTCAACGCCTACTCGAAGGAGGACCCGGTGAAGGTGATCACCGACGCCGGCTACACCGACCAGGGTGCGAAGGACGGCAAGTACTCGTACTCGTTCGACGGCGCGGTCGGCTCGCTGGACCACGTCTTCGCCTCGCCCGCGGCCGACAGGACGGTCACCGGGGTCGACACCTGGAACATCAACAGCGGCGAGTCCGTGGCACTGGAGTACAGCCGCTACGACTACAACGCGACGATCTTCTACGACACCTCGGCGTACCGCTCCAGCGACCACGACCCGGTCGTCGTCGGCCTCGACCTGCCCGAGACCCAGACGGACCCGGAGCCCGAGCCCGTCACGGTCATCGACGTCGCGACCACCGCCTCCACCAAGCGCCTCGCCGTCGTGCGGACGCTGACGGTGTCGGCGGTGAACAACGGCGACGAGACGGTCTCGATCGAGATCACGACGGCGTACGGCAGCAAGACGAAGAAGACGGTCAAGCCCGGCCAGTCGTTCACGGTGAAGACCGTGACCGTCTTCAAGCCCATCAAGGCCGGCACGGCGACCATCGAGGTCACCGCGCCCGACGGCACCGAGCGCGTCTACAAGCAGGCGTACCGCGGCGCCTGATCCCGCGCGACCCCTGATCTCGGCGAGCTCCGGCTCCTAGAGTTCGGGGATGCCCGAGGGAGACAGTGTGCACCGTCTCGCCGCCCGCCTCAGGCGGGCGGCGGACGGTCGCACCGTCCTCGAGGGCGAGCTGCGCTCCGGGGACGCGGCCGGCACTTCCCTCGCCGGGCTGAGGATCCTCGAGCACGACACCCACGGCAAGCACCTCCTCACCCGCTTCTCCGGCGGAACGACCCTGCACACCCACCTGCGGATGCAGGGCTCCTGGACCGTGACCGCTCCCGGCCGAGCGGTCCCCCGCTCGGTGCAGAAGGACGTCCGCGTCCGCCTCCGCCTCGACGACGACTCGACCGTGTGGGGCATCGACCTCCCGGTCGTCGAGCTCCTCGCCACCCGCGACGAGCCGCGCGCCGTCGGGCACCTCGGGCCCGACCCGCTCCGCGCGGACTGGGACGCCGACGAGGCCGTCCGGCGCCTCTCCCGCCTCCCGGACCGGCCCGTCGTCGCCGCACTCCTCGACCAGCGCTGCCTCGCGGGTCTCGGCAACCTCTGGGCCAACGAGGTCTGCTTCCTCCGCGGGGTCTGGCCCTGGCGGCCGATCGGCTCCCTCGACGTCTGCGCCCTCGTGGCGACCGCGGCGAGAGGCCTCCGCGCCTCCGTCACGATCCCGGGGATGTTCCAGACCACCACCGGTGACACTCGCCGCGGCGAGCGGCACTGGGTCGCGGGGCGCGCCGGGCGCCCGTGCCTGCGCTGCGGCACGACGGTGCTCGTCCGCGACGAGGTCCGCGACGACCCCGAGCAGCGCCGCACCTGGTGGTGCCCGCACTGCCAGCCGGAGCAGGCGACCGCCGCCTGAGCCCGCGTACCGCCGCCTGAAGCCCGCGTACCGCTGCCGACGGCCCGTGCGTAGGCTGGCCGCATGACGAACGAGTGGGGAACTCCGGATCCGTCCGCCCGGCGAGACCGGTCCGCGGAGGTCGTCCCGGCGGCCGCCTCCGGCGAGGAGGTGGAGACCGCCCGCGTCGAGGACGCCGAGCGCGCGCTCGCTGTGCGCGAGGTCAAGCGGCGCCGCGACTTCCTGGGATCGGTCGGCGGATGGGCGAGCGTCTCGGCGATCACGACCGCCGTCTGGGTCGGCACAGGGGCCGACGGCTACTTCTGGCCGATCTGGCCGATGATCGGGATCGGGATCGGCGTCGTCGGCCAGGCCGCGTCGATCTGGGGTCCCGCCCGCAAGGAGATCACCGAGGCGGACATCGCCGCCGAGATGCAGCGCCGGGAGAAGCGCGGCCGCTGATCAGTCCAGGCGGCCGACCGAGGTGACGCGGACGACGGCCGCACCCTGCTCGTCCGACTCGGCGAGGTCGACGGTCGCCGAGATCCCCCAGTCGTGGTCGCCGGCCGGATCGTCGAGGATCTGCCGCACGAGCCACTGCGTCGGCTCCTCCGTGACGAGCAGCATCTTCGGCCCCCGGGCGTCGGGCCCGATGCCGATGCTGTCGTGCTCGTCGTAGTAGTCGTCCAGCGCGGCGCCCCACGCGTCGGCGTCGAAGCCGGCGGCGGCGTCGAGCTCGCCGAGCGCCTCGTGGTCGTCGAGGGCGGCGAGGGTCACCCGGCGGAACATCTCGTTGCGCACCAGCACGCGGAAGGCGCGGTGGTTCGCGGTGAGGCGGCGCGGAGCGGGCGGCACGATCGCCTGGTCCGCCGCGTGGAGCGCCGGATTGACCAGCTCCTCCCACTCGTCGACCAGCGAGGAGTCGACCTGGCGCACGAGCTCGCCCAGCCACTCGATCAGGTCGTGCAGCTCCTCGTTCTTCAGCTCGTCGGGGATGGTCTGCCGGGCCGCGCGGAACGCGTCGGACAGGTAGCGCAGCACCAGTCCCTCCGAGCGGGAGAGCTTGTAGAAGGCGGTGTACTCGCCGAAGGACATCGCCCGCTCGTACATGTCGCGCACGACCGACTTCGGCGAGAGCTCGAAGTCCTTCACCCACGGCTGCGCCGCGGTGTAGGTCTCGAAGGTCGCGTCGAGGAGCTCCTCGAGCGGCTTGGGGTGCGTGACGGACTCGAGCAGCTCCATCCGCTCCTCGTACTCGATCCCCTCGGCCTTCATCGCGGCGACGGCCTCGCCGCGGGCCTGGAACTGCTGGGCCCCCAGGATCGGGCGCGGGTCGTCGAGGGTCGCCTCGAGCACCGAGATCACGTCGAGCGCGAAGCTCGGCGACTCCGGGTCGAGAACGTCGAACACGGCCAGCGCGAACGGCGAGAGCGGCTGGTTGAGCGCGAAGTTCGGCTGCAGGTCGACGGTCAGGCGGATGCGGGTCACGCCGTCGGCGCCGACGCTCTGCTCGACCACTCCCGCCTCCCGCAGCGTCCGGTAGATGCCGAGCGCCCGGCGGGCCAGCTGCAGCTGCCGCTTCCACGGCTCGTGGTTGTCGAAGATCAGGGCGTGCACGTTCGCGTAGGCGTCGCCGCCGCGGGCGATCACGTTCAGCAGCATCGCCGACGTGATCGTCATGTGCGAGGTCAGCGTCTCGGGCTCGGCGTCGACGAGCTTGCGGAAGCTCGGCTCCCCCCAGCTGACGAAGCCCTGCGGCGCGCGCTTGGCGACCCACTTCCTCCGCTTCTTCGGGTCGTCGCCCATCTTGTCGAGAGCCTTCCGGTTCTCGGACTCGTGCTCGGGGGCCTGCACGACCACGGTCCCGGCGGTGTCGTACCCGGCGCGACCGGCGCGGCCGGCGATCTGGTGGAACTCGCGGGCCGAGAGCTGGCGGGTCCGGGTGCCGTCGTACTTGGTCAGCGCGGTGAGCAGCACGGTACGGATGGGGACGTTGATGCCGACGCCGAGGGTGTCCGTGCCGCAGATCACGCGCAGCATGCCCTGCTGGGCGAGCTGCTCGACCAGGCGGCGGTACTTCGGCAGCATGCCCGCGTGGTGCACGCCGATCCCCAGCCGGAGCAGCCGGGAGAGGGTCTTGCCGAACGCGGTGGTGAAGCGGAAGCCGCCGATCACCTCGGCGATGCGGTCGCGGTGCTCGCGGGTGGCGATGTTCGCGCTGGTGAGCGCCTGCGCGCGCTCGAGAGCGGCCGCCTGCGAGAAGTGCACGACGTAGACCGGCGACTGGTTCGTCGAGAGCAGCTCCTCGATGGAGTCGTGGATCGGCGCGATCTCGTAGAAGTAGTGCAGCGGCACCGGGCGCTCCACGCCGGTGACCCGGGCGGTCTCCCGGCCCGTACGGCGGCTGAGGTCGGCGGCGAGCGCCGTCACGTCGCCGAGGGTGGCCGACATCAGCACGAACTGCACGTGCGGGAGGGTGAGCAGCGGCACCTGCCAGGCCCAGCCGCGCGCCGGGTCCGCGTAGAAGTGGAACTCGTCCATCACGACCTGGTCGACCGGGGTGTCCTCGCCGTGCCGGAGCGCGAGGTTCGCGAGGATCTCGGCCGTGCAGCAGATGATCGGCGCGTCGGCGTTCACCGAGGAGTCGCCGGTGACCATCCCGACGTTGGAGGCGCCGAAGACGTCGACCAGCGCGAAGAACTTCTCGGAGACGAGCGCCTTGATCGGCGCCGTGTAGAAGCTGCGGCGTCCGGAGGCGAGCGCCGCGGCGTGCGCGCCGATCGCGACGAGCGACTTCCCGGTGCCGGTGGGCGTCGAGAGGATCAGGTTGGAGCCGGAGGCGATCTCGAGCATGGACTCGTCCTGCGCCGGGTAGAGCGGGAGGCCGCGCGACTCCGCCCACTCGGTGAAGGCCAGGTAGACCGCGTCGTCGTCGACGCGCCCGTCCGCGTCGGGCGTCGGCATGCGGTCGAGCAGCGTCGAGGTCATCCCCCCATCCTCCCAGCCCGCGGCCCGTCGCTCGGGTGCGATCCGTCACGGACGGCCCGTGCGCCCCCGCCTCACGGGCCGCGGGTGACGGATCGGTCCGCCGGAGCGAGGGCCCCGTCGACGAGTCGGACGACGCGGTCGGCGTCGGCCAGCACGGCGGGGTCGTGCGAGACGCAGACCACCGTCGCGCCGCGGTCCGCCTCCGCGCGCAGGACCGACCGGATCCGCTCCGCACTCGCCGAGTCGAGGCCGGTGGTGGGCTCGTCCAGGAGCAGCAGGCCGGCCCCGCGGGCGAGCCCCTGGGCGAGGAGCGCCCGCTGCCGCTGACCGCCGGAGAGCACCGCGAAGGGCTCCCGGGCGAGCGCGGCGATCTCCATCCGCTCGAGCGCGGTGGCGATCGCGTCCGCCGCGCGCGCGTCGCTGCGGCGGAGGCGGCCGAGCCGACCCCAGGTGCCCACCGCGACCACGTCGCGCACCGTCACCGGGAGGCGGTCCGGGATCGACGCCCGCTGCGGCACGAAGGCGATCGCTCCGGTGACGTCCCGCGTGCCGGACGTCAGTGGACGCACTCCCGCGATCACCTCCAGGAGCGTCGACTTGCCGGCGCCGTTCGGCCCGGCGATCACGGTCAGCGAGCGCGCGGCGACGTCGAGATCGACCCCCGCGAGAGCGCGGCGGGAGCCGAAGTCGACGTGAGCGCCTCGGAGGCGGACCGGGGGCTCGGGCGGGGGTGAGACGTCCATCCCGACGAGCGTACAGCAGTGATAACTGTTCTCATTATCGTGTACGGTCGGGCACCATGCTCAGCCTCCTCGCCGGAATCCTCGAGCCGTTCGCTCTCGACTTCCTCCAGCGCGCCCTCCTCGGCGGCGTCCTCGTCGCGGTCCTCTGCGGCGTCGTCGGCACCTGGGTGGTCCTCCGCGGGATGGCCTTCCTCGGCGAGGCGCTCGCCCACGGGATGCTCCCCGGCGTCGCCCTCGCGACGGTGCTCGGCGCGCCCGTCCTCGTGGGCGGCGCAGCCAGCGCGGTGCTGATGAGCCTCGGCATCGCGGCCCTGCAGCGGCGCGGACGACTGTCCTACGACACCAGCATCGGCCTGCTCTTCGTCGCCATGCTGGCGCTGGGGGTCATCGTGATCTCGCACTCGGGCAGCTTCGCCACGGACGCGACCTCGATCCTCTTCGGCGACATCCTCGCGATCACTCCCGTCGACATCGGGCTGCTCGCCGCCGCCGCCGGAGTCGGCCTCCTCGTCGCAGCGGCCTTCCACCGCCCGCTCGTCGCCCTGGCGCTGGATCCGCGCATCGCCGCGGTGCTCGGCCTCGGTCCGCGCTCGGCTCAGGCCGCGCTGGTCGGCCTGGTGACCCTCGCCGTCGTCGCCTCCTACCAGGCGGTCGGCTCGCTCCTCGTCGTCGGGCTCCTGCTGGCTCCCGCGGTGGCCGCCGGTCACTGGACCACGCGCATCCCGACCCGGATGCTGCTCGCGTCGATCCTCGGCGCGGCCTCCGTGCTCGTCGGCCTGCTCGTCTCCTGGCACGCGGCCACGGCCGCGGGCGCCTCGGTCGCCGGCACGGCCATCGCGGTCGCCGCGGTGTCCTGGGCGGTCCGCTCGGCCGCGTCGGCCCTCGCGTCCCGGTCGGGCCCTCAGCCGGTCGCCGCATGAGGCCCTGCCGGCACCGCTCCTCCCCCGCTCACCCTCGAAAGGACTCCGTGCACTCCCGAACCACCGCCTCCACCGTCCTCCTGGGCGCTCTCGCGCTGGGCCTGGCCGCCTGCTCGACCGATGCCTCCGCGCCGGCCGCGGACGACACGGGCTCCGGCCACGGCGCCGTCGCGAACGCCGCCGAGCTCGCCGAGCCGCGCCTGGGGCTGACGTCGATCGACCCGTCGGGCGCCGTGTCGCACCTCGACCTCCTCGACGAGACGGTCACCGGCCTCGGCACCATCGGCGCACCGAGCGCGATGACGACCGACGGCCGCTACCTCTTCGCCCAGACCGATGCGGGCGTCGAGATCGTCGACAGCGGCGTGTGGACCTGGGACCACGTGGACCACTTCCACTACTACCGCGCGGACCCCCGCCTGATCGGCACGGTCGAGGGCTCCGGGACGGCCGTCGTCGCCACGACGAACCTCTCGACCACCGGCGGAACCGGACTCTTCTTCCCCGACTCCGGCGAGGCGGTCCTCCTCGACACCGAGGCGCTGTCGAAGGGGGCGATCGTCGAGCGGTTCCGGAAGGACGTCGAGCCCGGACCCGGGATGGTCGTGCCCGTCGGCTCGTCCGCTCTGGTGACCGAGGGGTCCGGATCCGGAGCGGCCGTCGCCGGCTACGACTCGGACGGCGAGCCGACGGGCCTCCGCGAGGCCTGCCCCGACCCCGCCGGGACGATCACCACCCGCGTCGGCGCCGTCATCGGCTGCTCCGACGGCGCACTCCTGGCGTCGATCGAGGACGAGGAGCTCATCGTCGAGCGGATCCCCTACCCCGCCGGCACCACCGCGCCACCCGCCGCCTCCTTCGACAACCGCGAGGGCCGCCCCACGGTCGCCGGCCTCGCCGGGGACGCGGGCATCTGGCTCCTCGACACCCGGGAGCGCTCCTGGAGCCTCCTCCCCTCTCCCGCCCCGCTGGCGCAGGTCACCGCGGTGGACGACGCGGACGAGACCGTCCTCGCCCTCGCCGCCGACGGCCGCGTGCTGGTGCTCGACGGCTCCGACGGTGCGGTCCTCGCCGAGACCGCGCCCCTCGTCGCGGACACGACCGCGGACGGCTCGCGGCCCGTCCTGATCGCCGACCAGCAGCGGGCCTACCTCAGCGCGCCCGCCGAGCGGAAGCTGCACGAGATCGACTACGCGGACGGCGCGCGCCTCGCCCGCACCTTCGAGACCGCCACCGAGCCGGCCTTCACGGCGGAGACGGGCCGATGAGGCGCCGCTGGGCCGTCGCGTCCGCCGCGGCGGTCCTGCTCCTGTCGGGCTGCACGTCCGCGGAGGAGGACGAGAGGCCCCTCGTCATCGTCTCCACCAACATCCTCGGCGACGTCGTTGGCGAGCTCGTCGGCGACGAGGCGCAGGTCGTCACGCTGATGAAGCCCGACGCCGACCCGCACTCCTTCGAGATCTCGGCGCAGGAGGCGGCGCGCCTGCGCTCCGCCGACCTCGTCGTCTCGAACGGCCTCGGACTCGAGGAGGGCCTGCAGCAGCACCTCGACGAGGCCTCCGGTGAGGACGTCCCCGCGTTCGTCGCCGGCGACGCCGTTGACGTCCTCGACTACAGCGAGGGCGACGCGGAGGGGAGCCCGGACTCGCACTTCTGGACGGACCCCGGCCGGATGATCGACGTCGTCGACTCCCTCGGGCCCGTGCTCGCCGCGCTCGACGGCGTCGATCCGGCCGCCGTCCGGGACCGGACGGCCGGCTACCGCGCCGAGCTCGAGCGGCTCGACTCCGAGATGGCCGCGGCGTTCGCCGCGATCCCCGCCGAGCGCCGCGCCCTCGTCACCAACCACCACGTCTTCGGGTACCTCGCCGACCGCTTCGACTTCGACGTCGTCGGCGCCGTCATCCCGGGAGGCACGACCCTCGCGGCGCCGTCCGCCTCCGACCTCGCCGATCTCGTCGACGCGGTCGAGCAGACCGGCGTCCCCACGATCTTCGCGGAGTCCTCGTCTCCCGACCGCCTGGTCCAGGCGCTGGCGAGCGAGGCCGACATCCGCGTGGAGGTGGTCGAGCTGTTCACGGAGTCCCTGACGGGGCCCGAGGGCGGCGCTCCCGACTACCTCGCCATGATGCGCGTCAACACGCAGCGCATCGCCACCGGGCTCTCCCCGTGAGCCCTCCGATCCACCACCAGGAAGAAGAAGCACCCATGCAGAATCCCCACGTCCGGCGGGCGGGCCTCGGCCTGATCGCCGCCTGCTCGATCACGGTCCTCGCGGCCTGCTCGTCGAGCTCGACCCCGGCCGCCGAGTCCTCCGCGTCCACCGCGCCGGCCACCGAGGCCGCGGCGGCCGCCGGCGCCCGCGTCGCCGTCGCCTACGAGGGCGGCATCCTCGTCCTCGACGGCGAGACCCTCGAGACCGTCGCGGACCTGGACTCCGAGGAGTTCACCCGCCTCAACCCCGCCGGCGACGACCGCCACGTCCTGGTCACCATGAGCGAGGGGTTCCAGCTCCTCGACACCGCCGCCGGCACCGGCGGCGAGCCGGAGCTGACGGACATCGTCTTCCCCGCGGACACTCCGGGCCACGTCGTCCGGCACGCCGGGAAGACCGTCCTCTATGCCGACGGCACGAGCGACACGACCGTCCTCGAGACCGCCGACCTGGCGTCCTCGGACGGGATGCCCGAGACCGAGACCATCCCGGGAGTCGAGGCGCACCACGGCGTCTCGATCGTCCTCGAGGACGGCACCTTCCTCACCACGGTCGGTGACGCCGACGGGCGCACCGGCATCGAGGTGCGCGACGCCTCCGGCGCCGTGACGGCCACGAACGACCAGTGCCCCGGTGTCCACGGAGAGGGCACGGCCGAGAACGAGGTCGTCGTCTTCGGCTGCGAGAACGGCGCCCTGGTCTACGACGGCGGCGAGATCACGAAGCTCGAGGCGCCGGACCAGCCGTACGGCCGCATGGGCAACGCCTGGGTCAGCGAGACCAGCCCGATCATCGTCGGCGACTACAAGGACGACCGCGACGCCGAGGGCTACCTCCTGCACCGCGTGGCGCTGATCGACACCGAGGCGAAGACCCTCGACGTCGTCGACCTGCCCGAGGGCGTCGAGTACACCTTCCGCGGCGTCGCCCGCGGCCCCGACGATCTGGCGTACATGATCGCCTCGGACGGCGCTATCCACGTGCTCGACCCCGAGACCGGCGAGCTGACCGCCTCCTACCCCGTCGTCGACGCCTGGGAGAGCCCGGTCGAGTGGCAGGACCCGCACCCCGCTATCACGGTCGCCGGGGACATCGCCTACGTGACCGACCCTGCCGCCGACAGCATCCACGCCGTCGACCTCACCACGGGAGAGGTCGTCGCCACGGGCGAGCTCGACGTCACACCGAACGAGATCGCCGTCGCCGCGAGCTGACCATCGGCACGGAGGAGGGGCGCGGGGCCGTGGGCTCCGTGCCCCTCCTGTTCACCTGGAGGGGCCAGGATCTCCGCATGACGACCGACTTCGATCTCGACCAGGTGGTGCGCGACGTGACCGCGAACGTGCGCAAGAAGTTCCCCGACCACTCCGAGGAGCAGGTCGCGCCGCTCGTGCGCGAGGAGCTCGCGGACCTGCAGGACCGGCCCGTGCAGGACTACCTGACGGTGCTCACGGAGCGAGCGGTCAAGCGCCGCCTCAAGCGCGAGGCGCGCGGGGAGTAGACCGGGTCAGGCGAGCGCCCGCTCGATCGACGCCCGCAGCGCCGGAGCCGGCCGGAGCGCACCCGCCTCCTCCGCTTCGAGGAGCGCCTGCGCGTCCGCCGGGCTGTGCTCGCGGTACCAGCGGTCGACCGGGACGCCGTGCCCGGGCCGGCTCAGGACCTCGACGGCGTCGCCCGCCTCCACCGATCCGCGGTGCAGCACCCGCAGGTACGCGCCGGTGCGCCCCTCGTCGGCGAAGCGCTTCACCCACTGCGGCTCTCCGAGGGCCCGCTGGAACGTCGCGCACGGCGTCCGCGGCATCGTCACCTCGACCTCGACCGCCTCGCCGATCCGCCAGCGCTCGCCGATCGCGGCTCCGCTCACGTCGAGGCCCGCGATCCGCAGGTTCTCGCCGAACATCCCCGCGGCAACCGGCCGCCCCAGGCGCTCCGCCCACCAAAGCGCGTCCTCGTCGGAGTAGGCGTAGAGCGCCTTGTCGAGGCCGCCGTGGTGCGCGCGATCGGCCTGCACGTCGCCGTAGAGGCCCAGGTCGCGCACTCCGACGGGACCCTCGACCGGCCGCTTGTCGATCGCGGTCACGCCGACCGTGCCGGAGTCGGGCAGGAGGCGGGCGACGCGGCACACGGCGAGCAGGCGGGGCATGCCGCCATGGTGCCAGCACTAGGCTCGCCGCGTGCGCGACGCGACCGCTCCTTTCCGGCTCGACCCCCTCCTCCTCGACGGCCTCGCCGAGGGGTACGCCGGGGACACGGGCGCCCGGGAGCACGCCGAAGGGCTGCGCTTCGCCGGCACCGACCTCACCGGCGCCGATCTCACCGCGGCCTCCTTCAGCGAGTGCGCGCTGGAGGGAGTGGTCCTGGACGGCGCCCAGCTGCGGGCCGCGTCGATCGCGGAGTCGCGGCTCGAGCGGCTGGACGTCCCCGGGCTCTCGGCGCCGCGGAGCCGGCTCCGATCCGTCGAGCTGCTCGCCTCGCGGCTGGGCTCGGCCGAGCTCTACGAGAGCACCTGGGAGCAGGTGCGCGTGGCCGACTGCAAGCTCGGCTACCTGAACCTCCGCGGCGCCGCGGTGCGCGACGTGCTGCTCGAGCGCTGCACGATCGACGAGCTCGACCTGGCGGGTGCGACCGGCACGCGGCTGCGCCTGGTCGACTGCGACGTCCGCTCCCTCGATCTCTCCCGGGCCCGGATCGAGCACCTCGATCTGCGCGGCGCCGAGCTGCACGTGCTCACCGGGCTGGACGGCCTCCGCGGCGCCACCCTCTCCGAGCTGCAGCTCAGCCTCCTGCTGCCGCTGTTCGCGGAGCACTTCGGGGTGCGGGTCGGCTGAGCCGCCGGTCCGCCTAGCGCCGGCGGGCGATCAGCCGCGTCAGAGCGCGGCGGCCGAGGAGGAACACGGCCAGCACGACGGCCGTCACGATCACGAAGCTCCACTGCACGCCCTGCCCGGAGGCGATCCGCAGGAGCATCCCGCCCGCGACGGTCACCGCCCAGACGACGAGCCCGGCGGGCACGATCCGGTCCGGGGAGCGCCACGAGCGCGTGACGACCCAGCCGAGCAGGAGCGCCGCCAGGAACGGCCAGAGCGTGGTGAGCAGGCCGATCAGCGCCGACCCCTCGTCGTGGCTCCCGCGGCCGATCAGCACGAAGACCAGGACGAGCACGGCGTCGAGGGCGAGGCCGAGCCCCGCGTGCCGGGTCATGCGGGCTCCGTCACGAAGTCGATGAGCTGCTCGACCCGGCCCAGCAGCGCCGGCTCCAGGTCCTGGAAGGTGCGCACCCGGCCGAGGATGCGCTGCCAGGCGCGCGCGATGTCGGCCTGCTCCTCGTGCGGCCAGCCGAGCGCCTCGCAGATCCCGTGCTTCCACTCGGTTCCGCGAGGGATCTCGGGCCAGCGCTCCAGGCCGATCCGGCCGGGCTTCACGGCCTGCCAGACGTCGATGTAGGGGTGGCCGACGACGAGGACGTGGGCGCCGTGCGGACCGGCGGCGACCTGCTCGGCGATCCGCGACTCCTTCGAGCCGCGCACCAGGTGGTCGACGAGCACGCCGATGCGGCGCCCCGGACCGGGCCGGAACTCTCGCACCAGCTCGTCGAGGTTGTCGACGCCCTCGATGTACTCGACGACGACGCCCTCGACCCGCAGGTCGTGGCCCCAGACCTTCTCGACCAGCTCGGCGTCGTGCCGGCCCTCGACGTAGATGCGGCTGGGCAGGGCGACCCGCGCCTTCGCGTCGGCGACGTGGAAGGAGCCGGAGGCGGAGCGCGCGCGACCGAGGCCGGCGTCGCGCTTCAGCCCGGGCGCCTTCAGCGACACGGGCTTCCCCTCGAGGAGGAACCCGGGCCCCAGCGGGAACACGCGGACCTTGCCGAACCGGTCCTCCAGCCGCACCATCCGCAGCTCCACGCCGAGCACGGCACCCACGAAGCCGGAGGCGACCTCCTCGACCACCAGATCGCGCTCGGCCTCGACCACCGCCACCTCGACCCTGCCGCGGGCGCGCCAGTCGCCGGCGAGCACGTCCTGCCCGTACCTGTCCTCGTCCATCGCACCGAGGGTAGCCGGAGGCGCGCGGGGCGCCGCGCGGACACGGCGCATGCACCTCTGCTTACATGAGCAGATGACCGAGGACCTCGAACCCGCCGCCGAGCTCTTCAAGGTGCTGTCCTCCTCCTCCCGGCTGCGCCTGCTCCGGGCCCTCGCCGAGGAGACGTCGACGGTCGGGCGGCTGGCCGAGGTGACCGGGCTCTCGCAGCCGCTGGTCTCGCAGCACCTTCGGATGCTCCGCACCGCCGGGCTGGTCGCGGTCGAGCGCGTGGGCCGCGAGGCGCACTACTCCGTCGCCGACACCCACGTCACGCACATCGTCGACGACGCTGTCCGGCACGCCCTGGAGGGGTGACCTCCGTCCCTGTCGGGAACGATGATCGCTCTCGATTAGGCGCATCCATTGCAATGCGTTTATGGATCTGGTCGAATGGAGCCCGTCGCGTCCGCGGCCCCCGCATCCGGAAAGGCAGCACAATGAGCACCACCGATCTCCACGCCGAGCACCCCGTCACCGAGCACGAGCACGGCGAGGGCTGCGGCCACCCGGCCGTGCAGCACGAGGACCACGTCGACTACGTCCACGGCACGCACCACCACGCCCTGCACGGCGACCACTACGACGAGCACGAGTCGGAGGCCGAGCACTCGACCGCCGACCACGAGCACGGCGACGCCTGCGGGCACGAGACCGTGCAGCACGACGACCACGTCGACTTCGTCCACGACGGCCACAAGCACGCCGCTCACTCCGGCCACTACGACGAGCACTGAGGCCGTGCGCGGCGGGAGGGCTCGCACCCTCCGGTCGGCGCTCAGCCCTGACGGGCCTTGAAGCGCGGGTTCAGCTTGTTGATCACGAAGACGCGGCCCCGGCGGCGGACGACCTGCGATCCGGGCTGTGCCTTCATCGACCTGAGGGAGTTGCGGACCTTCACGGATGCTCCTGTCGTTAATGAGAACTGTTATCGATAGAGTAGCGGTCCATGGAGCCCCAGCACCCCGCACCCCCCGTCCTCGCCGTCACCCTCGTCAGCGCGACCGACCCCCGGGACGCCGGGCGGACCGCCGCGCTCCTCGCCGGCAGGCCCGAGTCCCGGATCGCCTTCGAGGTCGATCCGCCCGGCGCCGACGGTCCCGCTCTCGCCGAGGAGCTCCACCGGCGCCTCGCGGCCGACGCCGACGACGGCCACCGCGGTCACACGGTCGTCGCCCTCGATGGCCAGGCCGACCCGCTCGAGATCGGACTCGTGCTCGAGCACCTCTGCGCGCAGCGGCATCCCGCCGACACCCGCATCGCGATCCTCGACGTGGTCGCCGTGACGTCGACGGAGGAGATCCTGCGCGTGCTCTGCGGCGGCGCGGGCCCCTCCTTCGACTCGGCGGAGCGCCTCGCCGCCCGCCTGGAGTTCTCGAGCCTCATCGCCCTCGCCGAGCCCCTCTCCGAGAGCGACCCCGAGCGGACCGCGCTCGTCCGCGACATCCTGCGAGCGCTCGCCCCCTCCGCCGACCTCGTCCCCGCCGGTGAGCTCCCGGCGGCGCCACGGAGGCTCCACCCCCGGCGCGCGCACGCGATCGCCTCCTCGATGGGCTGGCAGTGCGCCCTCAACGGGACCTCGCGGCGCCGCGCCTCGGGCACGACCGTCGAGGAGTTCGTGTTCCGCGATCCGCTGCCCTTCCACCCCGGCCGCCTGAGCACGGCGGTCCACGGGGAGCTGGTGGCGGAGAAGGTGGGCCGCATCCTCCGCTCCCGCGGCCTGGTGCGCCTGGCGACGCGCGCCGACCGGGTCGGCTCGTGGTCGGTCGCCGGCGACGTGCTGACGCTGGACCCGACCAGCCTGCTCAGCTGGGACGAGGACGCGCCTCTCGGCCAGGAGCTCGCCTTCTTCGGGACGGGCCTGGACACCGGGAGGCTGACCGCCGTCCTGCAGAGCTGCCTGCTCACCCCCGAGGAGCTGCTGGCCGGCCCCGCCGCCTGGGCGGAGTACGCGGACCCGTTCCCGCGCTGGGTGGACGAGCACCGGAACTGAACCGAGCGCCCTCCGTCGCGCGGGACTCGACGAGAGCGACCCGCCGAGGACACCATTAGGCGAATGGTCCTCCGAACGCGCCATCGGACTTCTGGAACCCGCCCGATCATTGATGATCTGCGATAACCCTGCAATTGTGACTGGTGTCAAAGATGACGTTGAGAGAAAGAGATGTTCTTGCCAGGCACCAGAAGATCGGTTCGAGCGCTGCTCATGGGCACCGTACTTGCTTTCACTTCACTGGTCGCGACACCTGCGACGGCCGATCCGGGAGTCGCCACAGCGACCCGAACAGCAGAATCGACAATGCAATCTTTCGGCTTGCTCACGCCTATCGCCGCCTCCAGTGAACGCGCCGCTCGACTAAGCTCCGAATCAGAGCACCTGGAGCCGAGCGGCTCCCTCTCGACGAAGTCCGGCCTCACGGTCGAATACAGGAACCACAGCGTCGTCATCACTCCAGGAACCGCTGTCCGATCGGCGAGCGTCGGGCCTTCAGGCGCGCTCGTCTACAACATGAGCGACTCCTACGATTACGCGTTCACAGGGGCAGGCCATGTTCTCAATGCGGGCTTTGCTCTCATCAAGGACCAGGCAGCCCCATCTGATTACAGATTCGACGTGACCGTGGATGGAGAACCCGCCATCCTTGAGTTCATCGACCACTCGGTTGCGGTGAAGGATTCACACTGACGGACCGTCAACTTCATAAATCCGGCCTGGGCCTCAGATTCCACCGGCGCTCCTGTCAGGACCAGTTTCTCGATCGACGGCGGCACGCTGGTGCAGAGAGTGCATCACACGGGCGCATCCTATCCCGTGGTCGCCGACCCCAGCCTCGCCTGTGACATCGCATTCTGTACAATCATGCTTAACAGAACCGAGACGAAAACCGCGTCGCAATCTACCGCAGCAGCGGCAGGATTACTGTGCGGATCAATGACGGCCGCATTCGCCCCCCTCGGAGCGGTGTGCGGCGCTTACGGCGCCGTATTCCACGTCGCCGCAGTTCAAGCGAACAACTCTGGCCAGTGCCTCGGCGCACGCTACCTCACTATAGGTGGCTCTCTGCACCCGGTCATCCAGCGCTGTTAGAGCGCGCGAAGAACAGCGAAGGAGATTCAATGGCCTCTGATCACGATCTCAGTCGGGCGATGCGCCGAGAATTGCGCAATCCCATCCTTGGAGGATTGGCGCTTCTGCTGTTCGGCGGTACAGCGGTTCTATTGCTTCTGTTCTGGTTCACCGATGCACGCGCCGCTCTCACGCCCTTCGTCGGGCCTGGAACGGGACTGGTCCTCACTGCTTTTACCGTGGAGGTAGCTCGACGCGCTAGGAGGCGCATGCGCGCGGAGGAGCGGGAGAGCTGACCTCGGAGCCTCGATCGACGGAGATTCTCGTCGCGCCATTGAGCGGCGAAAATCTCCGTCGCCGGTGGAGGACATTCCGTGTCTGACCAGCCCGGCCGGTATACGCCAACCGGAGTCGAACGATCGGACTATCCAATTTGGGATGCAACCGACATCTACGGCAAACGAAGAGTGATCGACGGAGGGGACGCAGCGCGGCCGTCCACCGTGCGGAGACGACGGGCGACCGCAGCGCCGACGGGCTCCGGGACGCACGGAGCCGACCGTGCGCCGGGAGTGTGACGCGCGGAGGCTCCCTCCGGGCGGCGGGTGAGTAGGCTGACCGGACAGCACGTGCTCCGGGGTCGGTGGGAATTCCGAACCGGCGGTCACAGTCCGCGAGCCGCAGCCCCTCGAGAGGGGCGGCGGTTGACCTGGTGGAACTCCAGGACCGACGGTGAAAGTCCGGAGGAGAGGCAGCACGAGCGTCGCGCATCACCGCGCGATGCTGAGCGACGGTGCCCGCGCACCGTCGATCGAGACCCCGGAGTTCGGCGACGAACGGAAGAACCGGGAATGACGATCGACTACGAGCACGCGATGCGCCGGGCGCTGGCGCTCGCCGAGCGCGGGCCCGCCCGCGGACCCAACCCGCGCGTGGGCTGCGTGATCCTCGCGCCCTACGGCACCGTCCTCGGCGAGGGCTGGCACCACGGAGCCGGCACCGCGCACGCCGAGGTCGACGCCCTGTCGCACGTCGCGGCGGGCGCCGCCGAGGGCGCGACGGCCGTCGTCTCGCTCGAGCCGTGCGACCACACAGGGCGCACGGGTCCCTGCAGCGGCGCCCTGATCGAGGCGGGCGTCTCCCGCGTCGTCTACGCCGTGCCGGACCCGGGCGAGCGCTCGGCCGGCGGCGGTCGCACCCTCCGCGAGGCCGGCGTCGAGGTGATCGAGGGCGTGCTCGCCGAGGAGGGAGAGCAGTTCCTCCACCCGTGGCTCACCGCGACCCGCCTGCACCGCCCCTTCGTCACGCTCAAGTGGGCCTCGACCCTCGACGGCCGCACCGCGGCGGCGGACGGCAGCAGCCGCTGGATCACCGGAGCGGCGGCCCGGCAGCGCGTGCACGAGCAGCGTGCCGCGCACGACGCGATCCTCGTCGGCACCGGGACCGTCCTCGCCGACGATCCCGCGCTCACCGCCCGCGGCGACGGAGGCGAGCTCCTCGCCCACCAGCCGGTGCCCGTCGTCGTCGGCACGCGCCCCGTGCCGCCGGGCGCCCGCCTGCACGAGCACCCCCGCGCCGTCGTGGTCGAGCGCACCCGCGACCTCGCCGCGGTCCTCGCGCACCTCTACTCCGCCGAGATCCGCAGCGTCTACGTCGAGGCCGGACCGACCCTCGCCTCCGCGCTCGTCGCCGCCGGACTGGTCGACGAGTACCTCGTGTTCCTCGCGCCCGCGCTCCTCGGCGGCCCCCGCCTCGCGCTCGGCGACCTCGGCGTGGAGAGCATCGGCGGGGCCCGGCGCCTCTCCCTCCGCTCGGTCGAGATCCTCGGCGACGACCTCCTCGTGACCGCGCGCCCCGACGTCCTCCCCGCGGGCGGTGCCGGCACCCCGGCCCGCCTCCCCCACGCCCTGCAGATGGAGACCCACTGATGTTCACCGGAATCATCGAGGAGAAGGGCGTCGTGACCGCTGTCGAGGCGGGCGCCGACGCGATCCGCCTCAGCATCCGCGGGCCCCTCGCCGTCGAGGGCGTGCGGCACGGCGACTCGATCGCGGTCTCGGGCGTCTGCCTCACCGTGGTCGACCACACCGACCAGGGCTTCACCGCCGATGTCATGGCGCAGACCCTGCGGATGTCGACCCTCGACACCGTGGGCGTCGGCGACCCTGTGAACCTCGAGCGCGCCGCGCTGGTCGGCGACCGGCTCGGCGGCCACATCGTCCAGGGCCACATCGACGGCACGGCGACGCTGCTCGCGATCGCACCGGGCGAGGCCTGGCGGGTGCTGCGGTTCTCGCTGCCGACCGGCATCGCTCCGCTCGTCGTCGACAAGGGCTCGATCGCGGTGGACGGCGTCTCGCTGACCGTCTCGGCGATCAGCCCCGCCGCCGAGCCGGAGCAGTGGTTCGAGGTCTCGCTGATCCCCGAGACGCTCGCCGTCACCACGCTGGGCGCGCGCGCGATCGGCGATCAGGTCAACATCGAGACCGACGTCCTGGCCCGCCACGTCGAGCGGATGCTCGCGCTGCGCTCGATCGCGGAGGCCCGCTCATGAGCCTCGCCACCATCCCCGAGGCCGTCGAGGCGCTGCGCGCCGGGCGCCCGATCATCGTCGCGGACGACGAGGGCCGCGAGAACGAGGGCGACGTCATCGTCTCGGCCCAGCTCGCCAGCCAGGAGACGATCGCCTGGATGGTCCGCCACTCCTCCGGGTTCATCTGCGCGCCGATGACCAACGAGATCGCCGACCGCCTCGCCCTGCCGCTGATGGTGGTCGAGAACGAGGACCCGCGCGGCACCGCCTACACGCTGTCCGTCGACGCGGCCGACCGGCTCTCCACCGGCATCAGCGCCTCCGACCGCGCGCACACCCTCCGCGTGCTGGCCGACCCCGGGGCGACCCCCTCCCGCCTGAACCGCCCCGGCCACATCCTGCCGCTGCGCGCCGTCGACGGCGGCGTGCGCGAGCGCGACGGGCACACGGAGGCGGCGGTCGACCTGATGAAGCTCGCCGGCCTGTACCCCGTGGGCGCGATCTCCGAGATCGTCGCCGAGGACGGCGAGATGATGCGGCTGCCCGGCCTGATCGCCTTGGGCGAGCGCGAGGGCGTGCCGGTGACCACGGTCGCGGCCCTCATCGCGTACCTGCAGGAGTTCCACTGCGACGCGGAGGTGCCCGTCACGGTCGCGGTTCCGGAGAGCGCGCGGGTGAGCTTCGAGGTCGAGACCACGGTGCCGACCACCCACGGCCCGTTCCGGATCCGCGCCTACCGCGACCGGCAGACCGGAGCGGATCACGTCGCGATCCTCGCGGGAGAGGTCGCCGCGGGGCGGCCCGCCCTGGTGCGCGTGCACTCCGAGTGCCTGACCGGCGAGGCGTTCGGCTCGCTGAAGTGCGAGTGCGGGCCCCAGCTCGACGCCGCCCTCGACACGATCCAGCGGGACGGCGGCGTCGTCGTCTACCTCCGCGGTCACGAGGGCCGGGGCATCGGCCTGATCAACAAGCTGCGCGCCTACCGCCTGCAGGAGGACGGCCTCGACACCCTCGACGCGAACCTCGCCCTCGGGCTCCCCGCCGACGCGCGGGACTACGGAGCGGCGGTCGGGATCCTCGAGGACCTCGGCCTCACCGAGGTGCGCCTGCTCACCAACAACCCCGAGAAGGTCCGCCAGCTCACCGACCGCGGCATCGTCGTCGCCGAGCGCGTGCCGCTCGTCGTCGGAGTCGGCGCCTTCAACGAGGGCTACCTCGAGACCAAGCGCGACCGCATGGGCCACACCCTCGACAGCGTCCTCGACCACGACCCCCTCGACGCCGGGATCTCCGGCCTCGCCCTCGACGCCGGGATCGCCGGCGCCACCACGAAGGAGTAGCAATGGCCGGTAGCGGCGCCCCCACCACCTCCCCTCTCGACGGCGCGGGACTGCGCGTCGTCGTCATCGCGGGCACCTGGCACGAGCAGATCAGCGACGGCCTGATCGCCGGAGCGAGCCGAGCCCTCGACGAGGCCGGAGCGTCCTGGTCGCTCGTGCGCGTGCCCGGCTCGTTCGAGCTGCCCGTCGCCTCGAAGGCGGCCCTGGAGGCGGGGGCCGACGCGGTCGTCGCCCTCGGCGTGATCATCCGCGGCGGCACCCCGCACTTCGAGTACGTCTCGGACGCCGCCACCTCCGGGCTCACCACCGTCTCGATCCTGACGGGCAAGCCGGTCGGCTTCGGCGTGCTCACCCTCGACACCGAGCAGCAGGGCATCGATCGCGCGGGCCTTCCCGGCTCGAAGGAGGACAAGGGGCGCGAGGCGGCCGAGGCGGCGGTCTCGACCGCTCTGCTCCTCCGCTCGCTGCGCAGCTGAACCACTGCGGGCGGCCCCCGTCCTGGGGCCGCCCGCACACGAACCTGGGAGAACACGGAGTAAAGTGGTCGGGTCGTCACGAGCGACCCCTCTCTCCTCCCCCTCGCCCCAGCGGTCCGCGACGCCCGATCGACGCCCCGCCCCGCCGGCTCAGGGGGAGTCGCCGTCCACACGGAGCCCCTCCCTCATGTCCTCTCCCGCCGTCTCCGACGCGCCAGCAGCCGCCCCGCAGAACTCCCGCGGCCGCGTCATCCTCGCCAGCCTCATCGGCACCTCGATCGAGTTCTACGACTTCTACGCCTACGCGACCGCCGCCGTCCTGGTCTTCCCGTCGCTCTTCTTCGTCAACGAGGACCCGGCCACGGCCCTCCTCGCCTCCTTCGCCGTCTTCGGCGTCGCGTTCATCGCGCGCCCGATCGGGTCGATCATCTTCGGCCACTTCGGCGACCGCGTCGGCCGCAAGGGCACCCTCGTCGCCTCGCTGCTCACCATGGGCGTCGCGACCTTCCTGATCGGCTGCCTGCCCACCGCGCTCACGCCCGGCTGGGAGTTCCTCGCTCCGTTCCTGCTCGTCGTGATGCGCTTCTGCCAGGGCCTCGGCCTCGGCGGCGAGTGGTCCGGAGCCGCGCTGCTCGCGACCGAGAACGCACCGGCCGGCAAGCGCGCCATCTACGGCACCTTCCCGCAGCTGGGCGCACCGATCGGCTTCATCGTCGCCAACGTCCTGTTCCTGGTGCTCGCGAGCACGATGAGCGACGAGACATTCGCGGCCTGGGGCTGGCGCGTGCCGTTCCTGGCGAGCGCCGTGCTCGTGATCATCGGGCTCTACGTGCGGTTCAAGCTCGTCGAGACGCCCGCGTTCCAGAAGGTCGTCGAGAAGGGCGAGGTCGCCAAGCTGCCCCTCGCCCGCGTCTTCGTCACCAGCTGGCGCCCGCTCATCCTGGGCACCTTCATCATGCTGGCGACCTACGTGCTCTTCTACCTCATGACCACGTTCACGCTGACTTACGGCACCTCGCCCGTCGACGGCGCGGTTCCGGGCCTCGGCTACACGCGCAACGACTTCCTCGTCATGCTGATCGTCGGCGTCGTGTTCTTCGGGATCTTCACGCTCGTCTCCGGCCCGCTCGCGGAGCGCTTCGGCCGCCGGCGCACGCTGCTCGTGGTGACCGCGGCGATCCTCGTCTTCGGCCTGCTCTTCGTGCCCCTGTTCAGCGCCGGCTTCGCGGGCGTCATGGCGGTCCTGATCCTCGGCTTCACGCTGATGGGCCTGACCTTCGGCCCGATGGGCGCCGTCCTCCCCGAGCTGTTCCCGACCAACGTCCGCTACACCGGCTCGGCGATGGCGTACAACCTCGCATCGATCCTCGGAGCGGCCCTCGCGCCGATCATCGCGGTCGCGCTGTGGAGGGCGGCGGGCGGCAGCACCGTGCTGGTCGGCCTCTACCTCAGCGCAGCGGCCGTGCTGACGCTGATCGCGCTCCTGCTCTCCAAGGAGACGAAGAACGCGTCGTACCACGACAACGTCTCGTAGGACTCCCTGCAGAGGACGGCCCGACGGGATCCCCCGGCGGGCCGTCCGCGTCTCCGCTCCCTCCCTGAGCACCGGGCCCGCCCTCTGGCGGCCTGCTCGCAGCGACGACGGGGCAGAATGGACGGCGATGAGCACCACCACCTCCCGGCGCGGCGGACGACGACCCTCCCGCGACGACGGACCCCGCGCCTCCTTCTCGCAGCTCGTGCCCTACCTGCTCGAGCACCGCGGCATCCTCTCGGTCGTCGTGGTCCTCAGTCTGTTCGGAGCGGCGGCGAGCCTCGGCCAGCCCCTGCTCGTCGGCCAGGTCATCACCCGGGTCCAGTCCGGTCTCGATCTCGGCCCGCTGGTGTGGGCCCTCGTCGGCCTGGTCGTGGCCTCCGGGCTCATCTCGGGCTTCGCGCACTACCTGCTCCAGCGCACCGGCGAGGGGATCGTGCTCTCGAGCCGCCGCCGCCTCGTCGCACGGCTGCTGCGCCTCCCCATCCGGGAGTTCGACGCGCGCCGCACCGGCGACCTCGTCTCGCGCGTCGGCTCCGACTCCACGCTCCTGCGCGCGGTGCTGACCCAGGGGCTCGTCGACTCGATCGCGGGCTCCCTCGTCTTCGTCGGCGCGATCATCGCGATGGCCGTCATCGACTGGGTGCTGCTGCTGATCATCGTGGCGGTGGTGGCGGTGGCCCTCGGGCTCGCGCTGACCCTCGGCCGCGGCATCCGCACCGCCAGCCGCAAGGCGCAGGAGAAGGTCGGCGATCTGGCCGCGGCCGTCGAGCGCGCCATCAGCGCCGTCCGGACGATCCGTGCCGCCGGAGCCACCGATCGCGAGATCGCGGTCGTCGACCAGCACGCGACGGAGGCGTACCGCCTCGGGATCCGCGTCGCGCACGTCTCGGCCCTCGTGGTGCCGGTGGCGGGGATCGCCATGCAGGTCGCCTTCCTCGCCGTCCTCGGCGTCGGCGGCTACCGCGTCGCGTCCGGCGCGATCGACATCGCCCAGCTGGTCTCGTTCATCCTCTTCCTCTTCATGATGGTGATGCCGCTCGGCAACTTCATCGGCGCCATCACCTCGGTGAACTCGGCGCTGGGCGCCCTCGGCCGCATCCAGGAGATCATCGATCTGCCGATCGAGGGCGACGGCGACGCCTCCGCGGGCGGCCTCGGCGCCGGCGTGGCGGAGGAGGCCATCTCCTTCGAGGACGTGGTGTTCTCCTACGAGGAGGGCGCCGTGCCCGACGCGGCGGCCGTAGCGGACGAGCGCGACCGCACCGTCCTGCGCGGCGTCTCCTTCACCGTGCCGCGCGGCAAGCGCACCGCCCTGGTAGGGCCGTCGGGAGCGGGCAAGAGCACGATCCTCGCCCTCATCGAGCGGTTCTACGACCCGGAGGCCGGCGTCGTCCGACTCGGCGGTGTCGATATCACGGCCATCGACCGCGACGCGCTCCGCGCGCAGATCGGCTACGTCGAGCAGGACGCCCCGGTCCTAGCCGGCACCATCCGCGAGAACCTCGTCCTCGGCCGCCCTGACGCCGACGACGCCGACTGCCTCCGGGTGCTCGAGGCGGTGAACCTGACCGACGTGCTCGAGCGCAACCCGCTCGGCCTGCACGCGCCGGTGGGCGAGAGCGGAGTGATGCTCTCGGGCGGTGAGCGTCAGCGCCTCGCGATCGGCCGCGCGCTCCTGGCGGCCCCGCCGATCCTGCTGCTGGACGAGTCCACGTCGAGCCTCGACGGACTCAACGAGCAGCGCCTGCGCCTGGCGATCGACGCGGTCGCCGAGAACCGGACCCTGCTGGTGATCGCGCACCGCCTGTCGACGGTGGTCGATTCCGACCGCATCGTCGTGCTGCAGAAGGGCGAGGTCGTGGGAGTCGGCACCCACTCCGAGCTCGTCGAG
Source organism: Rathayibacter sp. AY1E3 (assembly GCF_002932235.1). Taxonomy (NCBI): domain Bacteria; kingdom Bacillati; phylum Actinomycetota; class Actinomycetes; order Micrococcales; family Microbacteriaceae; genus Rathayibacter; species Rathayibacter sp. AY1E3. Next base: position 38,597 of record NZ_PSVN01000011.1, on the reverse strand, counting down.
TCGACGCCGCTCTACCGGGACCTCGCCAAGCACCAGCTGCTCGTCTGACGGACGCCGCAGCGGCGTCTCGCGACCGCCGCTGCCTCATGCCGGTCGACCAGCCGCGCAGCGGCGTGTCGAGACGCCCGCACGTCTCGACCGGCAGCCTGCGCCCGCTCGTCCCTCAGCGCGGCGGCAGCCGCAGAGCCCCGTCGAGCCGGATGGTCTCGCCGTTGATCATGGGGTTCTCGACGATGTGCCGCACCAGGGCCGCGAACTCCTCGGGGCGTCCGAGGCGAGCCGGATGCGGCGTCGCCGAGCCGAGCGCCTCGCGGGCCCTGTCCGGCAGCCCGGCGAGCAGGGGCGTGTCGAACGTGCCCGGTGCGATCGACACCACGCGCACGAGCCGGGCCGCGAGCTCGCGCGCGAGCGGCAGGGTCATCGCCGCCACGGCTCCCTTCGACGCGGCGTAGGCCGCCTGCCCGATCTGCCCCTCGAAGGCGGCGACGGAGGCGGTCGTCACCAGGACTCCCCGCTCCCCGTCGACCGGCTCCCGCTCGGCGATCGACGCCGCGGCGAGGCGCAGCACGTTGAGCGTCCCGGTCGTGTTTATCCGCAGCACCCGCTCGAACTGCTCGAGCGGCAGCGGCCCGTCGCGTCCGAGCAGCCGCCCGGGTGTGGCCACGCCCGCACAGCTCACGGCGACGCGCAGCTCCCCCGCCGCCTCCACGGCGCTCGAGACGGCGTCCGGATCGAGGACGTCCCCGGCGATCAGCTGCACGGAGGCGGGCAGACGCGCGGCCTCCACCGCGTGCGGCAGATCGAGCACGACCACGTGCGCTCCTGCGGCGTCGAGCGCCGTCGCCGTCGCGGCTCCCAGTCCGGACGCTCCCCCCGCGATCAGCGCGGACGTCCCCTCGAGTCGCACGGTCAACCCGCCGGAGCGGGGGTGGAGTCGGCGTCGGGATCGTCGGTCGGCTCGCTGCCGGGCTCCCCCGTCGGATCACTGCTCGGCTCTCCGGACGCGAGCGCCTGCGCCGAGCAGTCGGTCAGGGTGGCGTCGTACGCGTCCCGGGCGCGCTGCGCCGCCAGGCGGACCTCCTCCTCCGCGAGCGGGCTCGCGAGCGGCGGCCGGTCGCTCAGGCCGTAGCGGGCGAGGCAGTCGCTGATCAGGCGGGTCATGCGCGCGCCGCTCTCGGGATCGGCTGTGCCGGTGGGCGCCGGGGCGGCGGTCGCGACGGAGCCGGAGTCGCGGACGGTCCCGTCCGGGACCTCCGCGGCGGGACCGGAGCAGGCGGTGAGACTCAGTGCGAGCGCGACTCCGACGAGCAGCGCGACGGGCGGGCGGAGCGTCGTGCGCAGGAGCATGGACGACCTCGTTCGTGACGGCTGCGGGCAGGAGTGCGGCCACGGTAGCGCAGTCGGTGCTTCCGGCGAGCGCTGGGCGCGCTCTCACGTCTCAGTGGCGCCCCCAACGGGGCACAGACTCGCCTCTCAGGAGGGCTCGGCGAGCGCCCACATCGCGACCGCCGACGCCGCAGCGACGTTGAGCGAGTCGATCCCGTGCCGCATCCTCATCTGGACGGCGACATCGGCGGCGGCGAGCGCTTCGGCGGTGAGACCCTGCCCCTCGGTGCCGAGCACGAGGGCGACGCGCTCCGGAGCGCGGGCGGCGAAGTCCCGCAGGGGCACCGCCTCCGGGGTCAGAGCCATCGCCGCGATCGTGAAGCCCGCTCCGCGCAGGAGCCGCTGCGTCGACGGCCAGTCGCCGACGCGCGTCCAGGGCACCTGGAGGACCGTTCCCATGCTCACGCGGATGGCGCGACGGTAGTACGGATCGGAGCAGCGCGGCGTCACCAGCACGGCATCGGCTCCGATGGCCCCGACGGAGCGGAAGATCGCGCCGACGTTGGTCGGGTCGACCACGTCCTCGAGCACGACGACGCGGCGCGCTCCCGCGAGCAGGCCGGCCGGGTCGGGCAGCACGGGCCGGTCCATCGCCGCGATCAGGCCGCGGTGCAGGGTGTACCCGGTGAGCTCGGCCAGGAGCTCACCCGGGCCCGTGAAGACGGGCACGTCGAAGCGGCCGACCAGGCGCTCGGCCTCGCCGGCCGAACCGCCGAGGGCGAGCACCGAGCGCGGCCGGTGCCCGGCGGCGATCGCGCGCTCGAGCACGAGCGCCGACTCCGCGATGTACAGGCCGTGCGGGCCGCGGGCGTTCTTCAGCGCGACGTCGGTCGCGTGCGCGTAGTCGCGCAGCCGCGGGTCGTCGAGCGCGGTGACCTCGATCCGCTCCACCGGATCAGGCGAAGGGGTCGGGGGTGAGCGTGTACTTGGTGCTGAGGTACTCGTGGATCCCCTCGAGTCCGCCCTCGCGGCCGAGGCCCGACTGCTTCACCCCGCCGAAGGGCGCCGCCGCGTTCGACACCACCCCGACGTTGAGGCCCATCATCCCGGTGGCGAGCCGCTCGATCATCCGCTGACCGCGGGCGAGATCGCGCGTGAAGACGTAGGACACCAGTCCGTACTCGGTGTCGTTGGCGAGCGCGACGGCGTCGTCCTCGTCGGTGAACGGCACGATCGCGAGGACCGGACCGAAGATCTCGGTGCGCAGGATCTCGCTCTCCCGGTCGACCGCCGCGAGCACGGTCGGCCGGTAGAAGTGGCCGGCCCCCTCGATCCGATCGCCGCCGGTGAGCAGGCGCGCGCCGCGGGAGACGGCGTCCTCCACCAGCGCGGACGCCTTCTCGACCGCGCGCTCGTCGATCAGCGGGCCGATGGTCACTCCGTCCTCGGTGCCGCGGCCGACGCGCAGAGCGCGCACGCGCTCCACGATCCGCGCGGCGAACTCCTCGGCGATCGACTCGTGCACGAAGAAGCGGTTGGCGGCCGTGCAGGCCTGGCCGATGTTGCGGAACTTCGCGAGCATCGCGCCCTCGACCGCCCGGTCGAGGTCGGCGTCCTCGAACACGACGAAGGGCGCGTTGCCGCCCAGCTCCATCGAGGTCCGCAGCACGTTCTCGGACGCCTGCTGCAGCAGCGTGCGCCCGACGGGAGTGGAGCCGGTGAAGGACACCTTCCGCAGGCGGGGATCCGACAGGATCGGAGCCGACACGGCTCCCGCCGAGGACGTGGTGACCACGTTGAGCACGCCGTCGGGGAGCCCCGCCTCGGCGAGCAGCGCCGCGAAGGCGAGCGTGGTGAGCGGAGTGAGCTCGGCCGGCTTCACGACGACGGTGCAGCCCGCCGCCAGCGCCGGAGCGATCTTCCGCGTCGCCATCGCGAGCGGGAAGTTCCAGGGGGTGATCAGGTAGCAGGGGCCCACCGGGTGCTGCGAGACGATCATCCGGCCGCTGCCCTCGGGCGAGACGCCGTAGCGTCCGCTGATGCGCACCGCCTCCTCGCTGAACCAGCGGAGGAACTCGCCGCCGTACACGACCTCGCCCCTCGCCTCCGCGACCGGCTTGCCCATCTCGAGCGCCATCAGGAGCGCGAACTCCTCGGTGCGCTCCTGCAGGAGGTCGAACGCCCGCCGGAGGATCTCGCCCCGCTTCCGCGGCGCCGTCGCGGCCCACGACGGACCGGCGGCGACGGCGGCGTCGAGCGCCCGGACCCCGTCCTCCGGAGTCGCGTCGGCGATCGAGACCAGGACCGCTCCGGTGGCCGGGTCCTCGACGTCGATCGAGCCGCCGCCGGAGGCGTCCACCCACTCACCGCCGATCAGCAGCTGCGTGGGGATGCGGGCGAGCAGAGCGGTCTCGGCGGCGCGGGACGCGACGGAATCAGTCACAGGAGGGAACCACTTCTTCGGATCGGAGCGCGCAGACCGCGCCGGGAGGAGCTTCTCGTCCTCCCAGTGTAGGACGGGCGATCGCTCCGGGGGCGGGGTCGCCGGGAGCCTCGAGGACCTGCGCCTCCCTGAGCCCTGTGGAGGGACGAGCCCTCAGACGGACCGCTCGACGCGGATTCCCGCCTCCGTGAGCTCGCGCAGCGCCGCGGCACTCGCCTCCTCGGAGACGCCCGCGATCAGGTCCTCGAGCACGCGGACCTCGAGCCCCGCCCGTCGCGCGTCGAGTGCCGAGGCGCGCACGCAGTGGTCGGTCGCGAGTCCCACGACGTCGAGCGCGGTGACGCCCCGCTCCGCGAGCACGGCGCCGAGCTCCTCGCCCGCCTCCGTCGTGCCCTCGAAGGCCGAGTAGGAGGGGCGGCCCTGCCCCTTGAGGATCTGCACGTCGATCCGAGCGGTGTCCAGGGCCGGGTGGAACCGCGCGCCGTCCGTGCCGGCGACGCAGTGGACGGGCCAGCTGTCGACGAAGTCCGGCTCCACCGCGAAGTGGCCGCCGTTGTCGGAGTCGCCCTCGTGCCAGTCGCGGGAGGCCAGCACCGCGGAGTACCGGTCGGCGTGCGCCGCCAGATGCGCGGTGATGCCCTGGGCGACGGCCGCGCCGCCTGTGACGGCGAGCGCGCCGCCCTCGGTGAAGTCGTTCTGCACGTCGACGATCAGGAGTGCGGTGGTCATCGTGGGCCTTCCGGGAGGAGGTGGAGAGGAGGAGCGGGAGGTCGACCCGTCCGGGTCAGGAGTCGGAGAGCGAGGATCCGCAGCGGTAGACGCCCGTCACGAGGGTGTCGATCGCGGTCTTCGCCGAGTCGGAGACGTCGCCGAGAGCGTAGACCGCGAAAGTCAGCTCGGTGCCGTCCGCCGCGGTGACCACGCCGGCCAGTGTGTAGCCGGTGTCGATCCAGCCAGTCTTCGCGCGCACCGCGCCGTCGGCCGCGGCGTTGTCGCCGGCGAAGCGGTCGGAGTAGGAGAGCGAGCCCGTCCGGCCCGACACCGGCAGGCCGTCCAGGAGGATCCCCAGCTGCCCCTCGCGGGCCTGCACCTTCCGGAGCAGCTCGGTGAAGTACGCCGGCGCGACCGCGTTGTCGTCGCTCAGGCCGGAGCCGTCGACGATCGCGATCCCGGACGTGTCGACGCCGTAACCGGCGAGCCCCTGCAGCACACCGGCCTGCTCGGCAGCGAAGTCGCTGCCCGCGCCGGTGCGGATCGCGACGAGCCGCGCGAGCATCTCGGCGATCGCATTGTCGGAGACGAGCAGCATCTGCTGCACGAGCGTGCCGACCGGAGCCGACTCCACCGTGCCGAGAACCGCGGCGCCCGCGGGAGCGGTCCCGGTGGAGACCACGGGCGAGCCGTCCAGCTCGTCGGCGAACGCCTCTCCGGCCCGGCCGACCGGATCCGTGCCGCGCTCGGAGGTCGAGGCCGTGGGGTCCTCGCGATCGCCGTCCACCTGGAGCGCCGTGATCTCGGGCATGTAGCCGTCGACCTGCTCCTTGCGGTTCCAGCTCGGCTGCCAGGTCTCGCCCGAGTAGAGAGAGGAGTCGAGCACCAGCGACGTGATCGGCGTCCCGGCGGTGGACGGGTCCGCCTCCCAGGCGCTCTCGACCTGCGCCGCGAGGTCGTCGAGGTGGGCCGCTCCGGCGTAGGTCGACTCCCGGCCGGTCGGGAGCCGGGTCAGGGTGAGGTCTCCCCCGCCGACGAGGACGACGCTTCCGGGCTCGCTCCCCCGGACCACGGTGGTGGCGATTCGCGTGTCCGGGCCGAGGACCGCGAGCGCCGACGCGGCCGTGAGGATCTTGAGGGCGGAGGCGGTGCGGGACGCGGTCCCGCCCCCGCGGTCGAACAGGACCTCGCCCGTCGCGGCGTCGACCACACGCGCCTGCATCGAGCCCAGGCGCGGGTCGGCGGCGAGCCCCGCCACCGAGCAGGTGCGGAGTGCCTCGGCCGCCGCTTCGGCGGTGGGCCGCGCCGTGGCCGTCGGCGTCGGTGTGGGAGTCGCGGTGGCGGTCGGGGTCGAGACGACGGGCAGCGCCCCGGGCTCCGCGGCGCTGCCGAGGGCCGTCCCCACGCCGAAGGCGCCGCCACCGAGCACGGCGGCCACGAGCACCGCGGCGACCACGAGAGTGCGGCGACGGCGGGGAGGAGGCGTGTCGGTCATCCGCAACAGGGTAGCGACGCGAGTTCGACGCGACCTGGACGTCGCGGATGAGGCCGGGAACTCGCGGATCCGGCCGGGACGTCGCGGATGACGGGAGAGGGAGCCGCCTGTGGGAATCGAACCCACGACCTTCTCATTACGAGTGAGACGCTCTGCCGACTGAGCTAAGGCGGCGTGCACGCGGGGCCTGAGCCCCGGACACGATTACACAGCATAGCCTGCTCGCGCCCCCGGGCGTGAATCAGGACGGCGCGGTCGAGCAGAGGCTCCGCGGCGGCGGCGGCGACCGCCGCGCTCGGCTCAGGCGAGCGCGCCGCGGAGCTCCTCGAAGGAGCGGGCGATGCGTCCGGGCAGGGCCTCCCGGCCGTCGTGATCGACCCAGGCCGCCCAGGCGTGGCGGACGGCGGCGAGCCCGAGGAGCGTCAGCATCCGCGCCCGGCTGCGCACCCGCTCCGCGTCGTCGTCCTCCTGGCCGAGACGCTCGGCGACGAGCCCCTCGACCGCGAGCTCGAACTCGCGCATGCCCGCGATCTTCAGACCGACCAGATGCGGGTGCTCGCGGAAGAGCGCGCGGCGGAGGACGTGCAGCTCCCGGTCCTCCTCGAGCGGCTCCTCCATCGCGGCGACGAAGACCCGCTGCAGGTCCTCGAGCACGGCGCCCCGGCCCGCGACGAACGCCGCCGCCGTCTCGTCGGCGATGACCGGGAGCCCGCCGACCAGCGCGTCCTCCTTCGAGGCGAAGTAGTTGAAGAAGGTGCGCGTGGAGACGTCGGCGGCGCGCGAGACGTCGTCGATGGTCACGCGCTCCGGCCCGCGCTCGCTAGCGAGGCGGAGGACGGCGATCTCGATCGCCCGCCGCGTGGCCAGGCGCTTGCGCTCGCGGAGCCCGGGCTGCTGCTCGCGGGACCGCTCCTGCTCGGTCAGCACTGCGGATCCACCTCCGGGACGGTCCCCTCGAGCAGGTACGCGTCGACCGCGTCGTTCACGCAGGACGTCGACTTGTTGTAGGCCGTGTGGCCCTCGCCGTCGTAGGTGACCAGGTGACCGGCGGAGAGCTCGCCCGCGAGCGCCTGCGCCCATACGTAGGGCGTCGCGGGATCGTTCGTGGTGCCCACGACCAGGATGGGCGCCGAGCCCTCCGCGGTGATCGGCTCGCGGGAGCCCTCGAACGCCGCCGGCCACTCGCTGCAGAGGATGTCGCCGTAGGCCATGTAGCGGCCGATGGTCGGCGCGGCCTGCTCGAGAGCGGCCTCGTCGGCGCGCATCGAGGCGGTGTCGGCGTCGTAGGAGTAGTCGACGCAGTTGATCGCGAGGAACGCCTCGGTGGTGTTGTCCGCGTACCGGCCGTCCGCGTCGCGCCCGTTGTAGGCGTCCGCGTACTGGAACGCGACCGCGGGGTCGCCCCGGCGGACGCCGGCCAGCATCTCGCTCAGCGCTCCCCACGCCGTGGCGTCGTAGAGCGGGTAGACGATCGCGGTGAACAGCGTGCTCGCGCCGAGCTCCCGGCCGTCGGCGGCGCGGATCGGCGAGGCGTCCACGTCCTCGAGCATGCGCTTCAGCTGGGCCATCCCCGCGTCGACGGTGCCGGTGAACGGGCAGTCGTCCGAGCGGAGGCAGTCGGCGAGGTAGGCGCGCAGTGCGCTCTCGAACCCCTTCGCCTGCTCGCGCACCACGTCGAACGAGGTGGCCGCCGGGTCGATCGCGCCGTCGAGGACGAGGCGGCCGACCCGGTCCGGGAACAGCCCGGCGTAGGTCGCTCCGAGGAACGTGCCGTAGGAGTAGCCGAGGTAGTGCAGCGTCTCGTCGCCGAGCGCCGCGCGCAGCACGTCGAGATCACGGGCGGCGCTCGGGGTGCCGACCTCGGGCAGCAGCGGCCCGCTGCGCTCCTCGCAGGCGGCGGCGAACGCGGCAGCGGTCGTGCGCTGCGCCTGGATCCACTCGTCGCTGCCCCGCTCCCCCGGCGTGATGTCGTAGAGGTAGGAGTCGAGCCCCGCGGCGTCGAGGCAGGAGACCGCGGTGGAGGCGCCCACTCCGCGCGGATCGAAGCCGACGACGTCGTACCGGGCGGCGAGCGCGGAGTCGACCGCGTAGTCGGCGCTGTCGCGGATGAAGTCGACGCCCGACGCTCCCGGTCCGCCCGGATTCACGAGCAGGGAGCCGATCGCCGGGCCCTTCGTCGCGGGTCGGCGCACCAGAGCGATCGACGCGGTCTCCCCCGAGGGGTCGTCCCAGTCGAGCGGGACGGTCGCGTCGGTGCAGAGAGCGCCGTCGCCGCAGTCGTCCCAGACCAGCACCTGCGAGTAGTAGCGCTCCAGGGAGTCGTCGACGGTCTGCGGGTAGGGGGTGGAGGTCCGGTCGACGCTCGGGCCGGGCGCGAAGCAGCCGGTCAGGAGGGACGCGGCCGCGACGAGCGCGACGACGACGGCCGACCGGCGCCCCCGCCTCACGCGGCCACCGGACGGCGCGCCGCGACGACGAGCAGCGCCTCGAGAGCGAGGACCGGGGAGACGTTCGCGTCGATCCGCTGCCGGGCGGTCGCGATCGCGTCGAGGACGGCGAGCGTGCGGTCGGGCGGAGTCGCGTCGGCGAGCGCGGTCATCTCTGTCCGGACCTCCTCGTTGATGACGCCGCCGGGCGCTCCGAGCTGGAGGCGCACCACGTCGCGGTAGAGGGAGAGCAGGTCGACGAGGATCCGGTCGAGGCCGTCGCGGAGGCTCCGCGTCGCGCGTCGCTTCTGGTCCTCCTCGAGCGCCCGCAGCTGCGAGCGGAGCTGCGCGGGCACGGTGCCCCCGGGCTCGACGCCGAGCGAGCGCAGCGCCTGCTGCCGCTCGGCCTCGTCGCGCTCGAGGGTGATCGCCTTGGCGTCCTCGGTCGCGACCTCGATCATCCGCGCAGCGCCGAGCACCGCGTCCGAGACGCCGCGGAGGCGCAGGGCGATGCGGAGCGTCTCCTCGCGCCGCTCGCGCGCGTTCGCGTCGGTCGCCAGGCGGTGCGCCATCCCGATGTGGCTCTGAGCCTGGCGGGCGGCGCGCTCGGCGGTCTCGGGGTCGACCCCGTCGCGGCGCTCGAGGAGACCGGCGACGTCCTCGACGCTCGGCACGCGGAGCCGCACGGAGCGGACGCGGGAGCGGATGGTGGGGAGCAGATCGGCCTCGCTCGGGGCGCACAGGATCCAGACCGTGCGCTCCGGCGGCTCTTCGAGCGCCTTCAGCAGCACGTTGGACGTGCGCTCGCTCATCCGGTCGGCGTCCTCGATGACCATGACGCGGTAGCGCGACACCGAGGGCGAGTACTGCGAGCTGCTGACCAGCCGCCGCACCTCGTCGATCGAGATGATCACGCGCTCGGTGGTCAGCACGGCGAGGTCGGGATGGGAGCGCGCGGCGACCTGGCGGCAGTCGGGGCACTCCCCGCAGCCGCCGTGGCGGCAGAGCAGTGCGGAGGCGAACGCGTAGGCGAGGTTCGAGCGGCCGGACCCGGGAGGACCGGTGATGAGCCAGGAGTGCGTCATCGACGACGACTCCCGGCCACGGTCGTCCCGGGGCGTTGAGGCGTCCTGCAGGGCGCCGATGGCGTGCTCCTGCCCGACGAGCTGGCTCCAGACGGTCATGCCACCAGGCTAACCGCGAGCACCGACAGCCGACGCGCCGTCGAGGAGGACGGCGACCCGCTCCCGCACCGCGGCCGCGATCTCCTCGACGGGGAGAGCGGCGTCCACGACGAGGAAGCGCTCGGCGTCCGTCTCGGCGATCGCCAGGAACGCCTCGCGCACGCGCCCGTGGAACTCCGCCTTCTCGGCCTCCAGCCGGTCGAAGCGGGTGCGGGCCGCGTCGAGCCGGCCCCGCGCGACGGCGGGGTCGAGGTCGAGCAGGACGGTGAGGTCGGGCCTCAGGTCGTGAGTGGCCCACTCCGAGAGCCGCCGGACCTCGACGGCGTCGAGGACCCGCCCGGCTCCCTGGTAGGCGACGGAGGAGTCGATGTAGCGGTCCTGCACGACGACCTCGCCGCGCTCGAGCGCCGGTCGCACGAGCGTCCCGATGTGCTGGGCGCGGTCCGCCGCGTAGAGCAGGGCCTCGGCCCGCGGATCGATCTCGCCGCGGTGGTGCAGAACGATCTCGCGGATCTGCAGGCCCACCTCGGTGCCTCCGGGCTCGCGGGTGCGGACGACGGTCTCGCCCCGCGTGCCCAGCCACTCCTCGAGCAGCCGGGCCTGCGTGGTCTTGCCCGCGCCGTCCCCGCCCTCGAGGGTGACGAACAGCCCGGTCACGACTCCGTCGCGTCCGACGTCTCGGCGGCGGCCGCCGCGGCCGCGCGGCTCGCGGCGGTGGCGCGGGGCGCGGCGGGCTTCTTCGCTGCGGTCGTCTTCTTGGCGGCCGCGGCCGTCTTGGCCGCGGTCGTCTTGGCCGCCGTCGTCTTGGCCGCCGTCGTCTTGGCCGCCGTCGTCTTGGCCGCCGTCGTCTTGGCCGCCGTGGTCTTGGCCGCCGTCGTCTTGGGCGCGGTCGTCTTCGCCGCGGGCTTCCTGGCCGGCGCGCGCTTGGCCGGAGCCTTCTTGGCCGGGCCCTTCGCGCGCTTGTCGGCGAGCATCTGGACCGCCTGCTCGAAGTCGATCTCCTCGATCGTCAGGCCCTTGGAGATCGTGACGTTGGTCTCGCCGTCGGTCACGTAGGCGCCGAAACGTCCGTCGCGGATCCGGATCGGCTTGCCGCTGACGGGGTCCGCCTCGAACTCCTTCAGCGCGCTCGACGCGCGTCGCGCCCCGTACTTCGGCTGAGCGAAGATCTCGAGCGCCGTCGGCAGGTCGACCTCGAAGATCTGGTCCTCGCTGGTGAGCGACCGGCTGTCGGTGCCCTTCTTGATGTACGGGCCGTACCGACCGTTCTGAGCCGTGATCGGCTCGCCGCTCTCGGGGTCGTCACCGACCGTGCGCGGCAGGTCGAGCAGGCGCAGCGCCGTCGCCAGGTCGATCGACGCGACGTCCATGGACTTGAAGAGGGAGGAGGTGCGCGGCTTCACGACAGCGGGCTTCTTCGCGCCGCGCTTCGCGGGCACGGGCTCGACGACCTCCCCGGTGGCGGGATCCGCCGCGGTCTCCGGCTCCGGATCGACCTCGGTCACGTAGGGGCCGAAGCGCCCGTCCTTGACGACGACGGTCTTGCCCGAGTCGGGGTTGCTTCCCAGCACGCGGTCGGTCTGCACCGGGGCGTCGACGAGCTCCTGCGCCTTGGCGGGCGTGAGCTCGTCGGGAGCCAGCTCGAGCGGCAGGTTGACGCGACGCGGCGTCTCCTGCCCCTCCTCCTGGGCCACCTCGAGGTAGGGGCCGTACTTGCCGATGCGCAGGGTGATGTCGTCCGTGATCCGGACGGAGTTGATGCTCTTCGCATCGATCTCGCCGAGGTTGTCCACGACGTGTCGGAGCCCGGGGTGCGTGCCTCCGCCGAAGTAGAAGCGGTTGAGCCAGGCGACGCGGTCCTCCTCGCCGCCGGCGATGCGGTCGAGGTCGCCCTCCATCTCGGCGGTGAAGTCGTACTCCACCAGGTCGGAGAAGAAGTCCTCGAGCAGCCGGACCACCGAGAAGGCGATCCAGTTGGGCACGAGGGCGGTCCCGCGCGGAGTGACGTAGCCGCGGTCGACGATGGTGGAGATGATCGACGCGTAGGTCGAGGGCCGGCCGATGCCGAGCTCCTCGAGCGCCTTGACCAGGCTCGCCTCCGTGTAGCGCGGGGGCGGCGAGGTCTCGTGGCCCTTGGCCTCGACCTCGGCGACGACCAGGCTCTGGCCGACCTCGAGCACCGGCAGCTTGGCGTCCTTCTCGTCGCGGGCGCCGTGACGCTCCTCGTCGCGCCCCTCCTCGTAGGCGAGCAGGAATCCGCGGAAGGTGATGACGGTTCCGGAGGCGGTGAACTCGGCGGTCTTCGCGACGTCGCCGGCCGGCTCGGCGAGCAGCGTCACGGTGGCGGTCGAGCCCTTGGCGTCGGCCATCTGCGAGGCGACGGTGCGCTTCCAGATGAGCTCGTAGAGGCGGAGGTCGTTGCCGCGGAGGGTGCCCGAGAGCTGGTCCGGGGTGCGGAAGGTCTCGCCCGCGGGCCGGATGGCCTCGTGCGCCTCCTGCGCGTTCTTGTTCTTGCCGGAGTACAGGCGGGGCTTGTCCGGGACGGTCTCGGCTCCGTAGAGGGACGCGGCCTGAGTGCGTGCGGCGTTCAGCGCCTGCTGCGAGAGCCCGGGCGAGTCGGTCCTCATGTAGGTGATGAAGCCGTTCTCGTAGAGCGACTGCGCGACGCTCATCGTCTGGCGCGCCGAGAAGCGGAGCTTGCGCGCCGCCTCCTGCTGGAGCGTGGACGTGGTGAACGGGGCGGCGGGGCGGCGCGAGTACGGCTTGGACTCGAGGTTCGAGACCCGGACCGTGGTGGCGGGGTCGCGCAGCGCCTCGGCGAGGGCACCGGCGGTGGACTCGTCGAGGACGGTGACGTCGCCCTTCAGCTGACCGCGGTCGTCGAAGTCGCGGCCGCTTCCGATCCGCTTGCCGTCGAGCCGCGCCAGGCGGGCGTCGAAGCCCGCCGCGGCGTCCGACTCGGGTGCGAGCACGGTGGCGAGGTCCCAGTAGCTCGCCGACACGAACGCCAGGCGCTCCCGCTCGCGGTCGACCACCAGGCGGGTCGCGGCCGACTGCACCCGACCGGCCGAGAGCCCGGGGCCGACCTTGCGCCACAGCACGGGCGAGATCTCGTAGCCGTAGAGGCGGTCGAGGATGCGGCGGGTCTCCTGGGCGTCGACCAGGGAGGTGTCGATGTCCCGGGTGTTGTCGCGCGCCTTCTGGATCGCGTCCTTCGTGATCTCGTGGAAGACCATGCGGTGCACGGGGACCTTGGGCTTGAGCTCCTCGAGGAGGTGCCACGCGATGGCCTCGCCCTCGCGGTCCTCATCAGTGGCGAGGTAGAGCTCGTCGGCGTTCTTCAGCGCGCGCTTGAGGTCGGCGACCGTCTTCTTCTTCTGGTCGGAGACGACGTAGTAGGGCTCGAAGCCGTTGTCGACGTCGACGGAGAACTTGCCCAGCGGGCCCTTCTTCAGCTCCGGGGGGAGGTTCTTCGGCTCGATGAGGTCGCGGATGTGCCCGACGGAGGCGAGCACCTCGTAGCCGTCGCCCAGGTACTGGGCGATGGTCTTGGCTTTCGCCGGCGACTCGACGATCACCAGCTTCTTCGTGCCGGACACAGTTCTCCTCGATTGGTGCTGTCGGGTCGGACGACCAGTGGTCCGACGTCCCCTGCTGCGGGGAGACGGTGCGCGGCGACGTGGTGCGGGGAACGGCGACGCGTCCCCATCGGCGGGGGCGCCCGACAGGCACACCATACACACTGACCCCGGACGTCTTGCCCCCTCCCGAGGACACGGGGACCTCGGGAGGACGCTGGACACGGCCTCGGAGCCGCCTGCCCGGCCTGCCGTCGACGGGGGTGACGCGCGGCGCCGATCGGCGCATGATGAGGCATGGCAACGACGCACACCACCACGACCTCCGCCTACACGGCCAAGCTCCTCGACGGACCGCTGGAGGGCAAGACCCTCCGCCGGGGATACGGCGACGATCAGGCCCCCGCCGCACGCCTCGAAATCCCCGGGGCGAGGGCGGGCTCCCGCTATATCTACCTCCTCGCCGGCGGCCTCGAGCACGACGAGGGCGCGGGCGCCCTGCCGACCGCCGCCGCATACCGGTACCAGCGACTCTCCTCCGACTGACGCGCTCCCGCGGCGTCGTCCGGACCTCGGTCCGGACGACGCCCGCTGCTGCCTCCGCCCTCAGGGCGGCGGGCCGGCCCTCGACCGCGCCGTGAGGGAGAGCGGACCCGCGGCGACGGCCGCCTCCGTTCTCGCGACGCCCCCGTCGACGTCGCAGAGGACGAGCTCGGCGCCGTTCGCGCGGGCCACGGCGGCGGCACGTCCGCACGGATCCCCGGCCAGCAGGCCGGAGGCGACGTCGGCCGCTGCCAGGGACGAGGCGTCCGCGGCGGCGACCGCTCGCTGGTGCCCGACGACTCCTGCGCAGCCGGCGAGGACGGCGGCCGTCACCAGGATCGTGCCCGCGACGACTCCGATCGCCACGACCGCGGCCGATCCCTCCTCCCGGTCGCGGACAGCCCCGGGGAGCCGGCGGATCATCCGCCCCCGCCCAGCGCGCAGGACCGGACCGAGACCGGGAGCGAGACCGCCGGGAGCGGGCGCAGCCGGGCCGCGACGTCGACGCAGACCAGTCCGTCCTGCTCCCCCGCCGTGAGCGACGCCCCCGTCACCCGGGCGAGCGGCGCGCGGGGGTCGTCGCCCCGGGCCGCGGACCGGGCCGCGTCGGCGGCCGCGTCGACGAGCCGGACGTACTGCGCCGAGGCCGCTACCGACCCCAGGCACAGCGCCAGCACCGCGACCACCGCCGGGAGCACGAGCGCGAGCTCGGCCGTGGCCGAGCCCTCCTCCTGGACGAGCCGCCCGCGCAGCAGCGGAAGGCCTCTCATCCCGCCGCGGTGAGCGCGCGGGTCACCAGGTCGGTCAGGATGCTCCGCACCTCGTCGCCCTTGAGGATGACCACCAGCAGCCCGGCGAAACCGACCGCGGCCATCGTCGCGATCGCGTACTCCGCCGTCGCCGACCCCTCCTCGTCGCCCAGAGCGCCGAGACCTCCCCACCCGGGTCGGCGCCACTCGACGCGCCCCGCGGAGACGTCGATGCCCGTTCCTCCGCCGGACGCCGCACCTCCGCCGCTCCTCGAGCCCCGGCTCGTTCCGGGCACACCACTTCCCGCATCCCTGCTCCTACCGAGTCCTCGACTCCGGGAGACTCCCCCGCCGCTGATCGCCGTGTCACTTCTCATCCGTCCTGCTCCGTTCCGCCCCGCTCCGTGCCCCTCCTCCGAGGATCGCTGACTCCCGATCCCGCCGATCGACCCTCCGGCCGATCCGTGGAGACGCCTCCCGATCCCGCCCCTGTGGAGGAGCGGTCGACCGCGTCACGCCGCCACCGAGAACGTCGAGAGCAGCACCGAGACGACCATCGGAGCCACTCCGAGCAGCAGGAACGCCGGCAGCACGCAGATCCCGAGCGGCAGCATCAGGGTCACGCCGAGCCGAGCGGCTCGCTCCCGCGCCCCGGAGGACGCCCGTGCCCGGACCAGAGCCGCCTCGCTCCGGAGCAGGCGTCCGGCCGGCACGCCCGCCGCCGCGGAGAGGGCGAGCACCGGGTCCGCGTCGGAGAGCACACGCTCGCCCGAGTCGAGCCCGCACTCGGCGAGCGCCGCCACGACCCGGGCGCGCGACGACTCGATCGAGCCGCCACCGGCCAGCGCCACCGAGAGGAGGTCGAGCGCGAGCCCGGGCGCCGGATCGGCCGGGGCCGCGCTTCGGACGAGGCGCCGCGTCCACGCGTGCGCGGCCGCCATCAACCCGGCTCCCCCGACCAGGCAGACCGCACCGGGCACCGTCCCGAGGAGCACGCCGACCACGTCGAAGCCCAGCAGTGCCCCCAGACCCAGCGCCGCCAGCGGCAGCGCGCTCACGACCCTCCCGGTGGCGGAGGGACCGGCCAGAGCCACCTCGATGTCCCGGCGGGCGCGCGCCAGCTCGCGCAGGGACTCCGCCAGCTCGCCGAGAGCGGCGGCGACCGGCGCGCCGGAGTCGGCGGCCACCCGCCACGCGGCGGCCAGCGCCGCCCACGCGGTCGCCTCACCGGTGTCCGGCGCTCGCCGTCGCGGCCGCTTCCGCTCCGAGCCGCTCCGCCGCGAAACCGGCGTCCCGCGCAGCAGCGCCTCCGTCACGTCGCCCCCGCGGCCGGCCTCCTCCGACACCGCCCGGAGCAGTCGCCGCCGCCGCGCGTCCCCGCTGTCCGCCCCCTCCGCCCCCGCGAGATGCCCGAGAGCCGACGCGGGAGCCACTCCCGCCGCGAGGAGGACGGCCAGTCGGTGCACGACGGTCGCGACCTCGTCCAGCCCGTCGCGGCCCGTCACGCGCCCGACCTCGAGGCGCTCGGGAGCGAGCCGTCCTCGACCCTCAAGCGTCCGGCCGCGTCGAGCGCGAACGTCCCTGACGCCGCCAGCCGCCGCCGACCGTCGCGGCGCTCGAGGTGGAGCACCAGGTCGATCGCGCTGACCGTCTGGCGGGCGATCGCCTCGGGCCCGAGCCCCGCGAGGACCCCGAGCGCCTCGAGACGCGCGGGCACGTCCTCGAGGGAGTTCGCGTGGAGGGTCCCCGCACCGCCGTCGTGCCCGGTGTTCAGCGCGGACAGCAGCTCGCGCAGCTCGACGCCGCGGCACTCGCCGAGGACCAGGCGGTCCGGACGCATCCGCAGCGCCTCCCGCACGAGCCGGTCCAGGCCCACGGCACCGGCGCCCTCGAGGTTGGGCTGCCGCGCCTCGAGCGAGACGACGTGCGGGTGCGCCGGCCGGAGCTCGCCGACGTCCTCGATGGCCACGATCCGCTCGGTCGGCGCCGCGCACCCGAGCAGGGCGCCGAGCAGGGTGGTCTTGCCTGATCCACCGGCTCCCGTGATCAGCAGGTTCCACCGCTCGCGGACCGCCCGGCGCAGAAGCCGCACTCCGTCGTCGTCCAGCATCCCGGCCGCCTGCAGCTCCCCGAGCGTCCAGGAGTCCGACCGCGGCACCCGCACCGACACGAGCGCTCCCCCGGTCGCCACCGGCGGCAGCACGACGTGCACGCGGACCCCGTGGCGGAGCCTGACGTCCACGCACGGGCTCGCCTCGTCGACGTGCCGTCCACCGGCCGCGACCAGCGCGACGGCCAGCCGCCGTGCTCCGGCGGCGTCGAGCGTCCACTCCGGAACCCGCTCCGCACCACCGCCCCGGTCGATCCAGAGGCCCGCGCCGCCGTTCACGAAGAGGTCGGTCACCGCGGGGTCCGCGGCGTGCGGCGCGAGCAGCCCGAGACCGGCGGCGGCGGGCCGCACCGGCAGCGGGTCGCGGCGGTGCTCGGCGGGGACGAGGGGGACGAAGTCGCGGGTCATCCCGGCACGCTAGGAGCCCGTTCCGCGCGCCGGGGCGCTCCCTGCCCGATCGGAGGAGAGACGCCCGCGTCGGCGCCTGTGGAGGAACGACCCGGGCCGGACGCGCGCGCAGGGGCGGCCCGGGGCTCTCGGCAGGGAGCCGCTCCGAGGAGGGGCCCCACGGCGCAGAGAAGCCCAGTCGACGAGAAGACGTCCCGGCAACGCGGAAACGCCCCCGCGAGCAGGGCTCGAGCGGGGGCGTCCCTCCGCCGGAGCCGGCGGGAAGAAGGGGGCGGCACCCATTGGGGGGAACAGGTGCCGCCTCGGCGGCGCTGGATTGGGGGGAATCACTTGCGCCGCTGGGCCGAAGTTCATTCGGCCGTATGCAACTGTAGGGGACGGATCGCGATTCGCCAAGCCCGGATCCTGTTCTCTGCGGACTCTTATCCGACACCCGCCCCGCACCCAGCTTGCGGCGCTCGGCGATCCGCGCTGGAGGCGGGCGCTACGGTGGTGCGACGCCGACCGCGCGGGCCGGCGAACGTCTCACTCGCGAAGGAGCGAATCGCAGATGTCCACTCCCCCCGACGCCCCGGCCGCCGACCGGAACGCTATCGACAACCTCCTCCACGAGACCCGCCGGTTCCCGCCGCCGGCCGATCTCGCCGCCGGAGCGGTCGCGACCGCCGCGCTCTACGACGAGGCCGCGGCCGACCGCCTCGCCTTCTGGGCCGACCGGAGCCGCGAGCTCCTGCACTGGCACCGGCCGTTCACGCGCACGCTCGACTGGAGCGAGCCCCCGTTCGCGAAGTGGTTCGACGACGGCGAGCTGAACGTGGCCTACAACTGCCTCGACCGCCACGTCCTGGCCGGCCACGGCGACCGCGTCGCCCTGCACTGGGAGGGCGAGCCCGGCGACTCCCGCTCGATCACCTACGCCGAGCTCACCGCCGAGGTGAAGCGCGCCGCGAATCTGCTCACGAGCCTCGGCGTCCGCGCCGGCGACCGCGTCGCGATCTACCTGCCCATGATCCCGGAGGCGGTCATCGCGATGCTGGCCGTCGCCCGGCTGGGGGCGGTCCACTCCGTCGTCTTCGGCGGCTTCAGCGCCGAGAGCCTCCGCGCGCGGATCGACGACGCGGAGGCGACACTCGTCATCACCGCCGACGGCGGCTGGCGCAAGGGCGCCGTCTCGCCCCTGAAGCCGGCGGTCGACGCCGCGCTCGCCCTCGGCGGCGAGTCCAGCGTCCAGCACGTCCTGGTCGTGCGCCGCGGAGGCAACGAGGTCGCCTGGCACGAGGGGCGCGACCTCTGGTGGCACGAGGAGATCGTGGCGGTCGACGCCGACCACGTCGCCAAGCCGTTCCCCGCCGAGCAGCCCCTCTTCATCCTCTACACGAGCGGCACGACCGGGAAGCCCAAGGGCATCCTGCACACCAGCGGCGGGTACCTCACCCAGGTCGCCTTCACGCACCGCGCGGTCTTCGACCTGCACCCCGAGTCGGACGTCTACTGGTCGACCGCGGACGTGGGCTGGATCACCGGACACAGCTACGTCGTCTACGGCCCGCTCGCCAACGGCGCCACCCAGGTGATGTACGAGGGCACTCCGGACAGCCCGCATCCCGGCCGCTGGTGGGAGATCGTCGAGAAGCACGGCGTGACGATCCTCTACGCGGCGCCCACGGCGATCCGCTCCTTCATGAAGCTCGGCCGGCAGATCCCGCAGCGCTTCGACCTCTCGAGCCTGCGCCTGCTCGGATCGGTCGGCGAGCCGATCAACCCGGAGGCGTGGGTCTGGTACCGCGACGTCATCGGCGGCGGCCGCACCCCCATCGTCGACACGTGGTGGCAGACCGAGACCGGCGCGATGATGGTGTCCCCCCTGCCCGGGGTGACGACTCTCAAGCCCGGGTCCGCGCAGGTCGCTCTGCCGGGGATCTCGATCGACGTGGTCGACGACGCCGGGACGCCGGTCGGCGCCGACGAGGGCGGACTGCTCGTGATCACCGAGCCCTGGCCGGCGATGCTGCGCGGCATCTGGGGCGACCCGGAGCGCTACGTCGAGACCTACTGGTCGAAGTTCGGCGACCGCTACTTCGCGGGTGACGGAGCGCGTCGCGACCAGGACGGCGACCTCTGGCTCCTGGGGCGCGTGGACGACGTGATGAACGTCTCCGGCCACCGCCTCTCGACCGCCGAGATCGAGTCGGCCCTCGTCTCGCACCCGGTCGTCGCCGAGGCGGCCGTCGTGGGAGCCGCGGACGAGACCACCGGCCAGGCCGTGGTCGCGTTCGTGATCGCGAAGGCGAGCCAGGCCGAGGCGCTGGCCCACGGACACGAACAGCTCGAGGCCACCCTGAAGGCGCACGTCGCCGAGCACATCGGCGCGATCGCCCGCCCGAAGCGGATCTTCGTGGTGCAGGAGCTGCCCAAGACCCGCTCGGGGAAGATCATGCGCCGGCTGCTTCGCGACGTGGCGGAGGGACGCGCCGTGGGCGACACGACGACGCTCGCGGACACGCAGGTGATGGCGGTGATCTCCTCCGCGATCGCCGCGGACTGACCGGGCGCCGCCCCCTCCCGCCGCGTGGGCCGGAGGGGGCGGTGCGTCAGTCGAAGGCGACGATCAGCTCGACCTCGACGGGAGCGCCGAGGGGCAGCTCCGCCACCCCGACGGCCGAGCGCGCGTGACGGCCGGGCTCGCCGAACACGTCGCCGAGCAGCTCCGAGGCGCCGTTGATCACGCCGGGCTGCCCGGTGAAGCCGGAGGCGGACGCGACGAAGCCGGTGAGCTTCACGATCCGCGTCACCCGGTCGAGCGATCCGATCGCGTCGGCGACGGCCGCGAGCGCGTTGAGGGCGCAGGTGCGGGCCAGCTCCTTCGCCTGCTCGGGCGACACCTCGTCGCCGACCTTGCCGACCAGCGGCAGAGCGCCGTCGACGAAGGGGATCTGCCCCGCCGTGTAGACGAGGCCGCCGTGCACGACGGCAGGGACGTAGGCGCCGGCGGGGACCGCGACCGCGGGCAGCTCGACGCCGAGCTCCGCGAGGCGCTCGGCGATCACGCGCCGGCCTCGGCGACGGGGCGCTTGAGGTACGCGACGAGGCCGCCCTCGGGACCGGTCACGATCTGGACCAGCTCCCAGCCCTCGGATCCCCAGGTGTTCAGGATCGCCGTGGTGTTGTGGATCATCAGCGGGGTGGTGATGTACTCCCAGCGCGGGACGGACATGGCTCTCCTCGGGTGCGGCCGGTGCGGGACGACTGCTGAGCGCCGCGCGTCGGCGGGATGAGCGCCGCGGCTCGTCCGAGCGCGGCGACTACGCTGATTCTATGTCGGGGCAGGGCGGGACCAGAGTCGTGAAGACGATCGGGGGCGCCGTCGGCGGTCTGATCGGCATCGTCGCCATGAGCGTCGTCGCGGGAGTCCTGGTGGCCGCCTCGGTGACGCCGGCGATCGCGCTGAGCGGCATGGCCGCCGGCAACACGGTGGAGATGTTCGACAACCTCCCCGAGTACCTCGAGATCGGCACGCTCGCCGAGAAGAGCGACGTGTACGCGAAGGACTCCTCCGGCGGCGACGTGCTGCTCGCCTCCTTCTACGCCCAGAACCGCGTCGAGGTGGGCTGGGACGAGATCTCGCCGTTCGTGAAGGACGCCGTGGTCGCATCCGAGGACCCCCGCTTCTACGAGCACGGCGGCATCGATCTGCTCGGCACCGTCCGCGCGGCCGCGACGACGGCCATGGGCGGGGACGTCCAGGGCGGCTCCTCCATCACGCAGCAGTACGTCAAGAACGTGCTCGTGCAGAAGGCGGAGGCGCTCAGCGATCCGATCGAGCGCGACGCGGCCTACCGCGAGGCCACGGAGACCACTCCGGAGCGCAAGGTCGCGGAGATGCGGCTCGCCATCGGGCTCGAGAAGGAGTATCCGAAGAACGACATCCTGCTGGGCTACCTCAACATCGCCCTGTTCGGCGGCACCGTCTACGGCGTCGAGGCGGCTGCCCGCTACTACTTCGGAGTGAGCGCGAAGGACCTCTCGCTCGCGCAGTCCGCCGCGCTCGTCGCGATCGTGAACAACCCCGAGAAGTTCCGCTTCGACCGGCCCGGCGACCCGGCGAACCCCGCCGCGGAGGGCTACCCGCAGACCCGGGACCGGCGCGACTACATCGTGACCCGCATGGACCTCGAGTCGAAGGTGACGTCCGAGCAGGCGCAGGCGGCCGTCGCCGAGCCCGTGACGCCGAACATCACCGAGCCGAGCACCGGCTGCCAGACGGCCGGAGTCGCGGCCTTCTTCTGCGACTACGTCACCTGGGTCATCAAGAACGACGACGCGTTCGGTGCGAGCCAGGACGAGCGCGACGCCACCTTCAAGCGCGGCGGCTACCGGATCTACACGACCCTCGACTCCGACCTGCAGCAGGCCGCCGTCTCGGCCACCGACGACTGGGTGCCCAAGTCGATGGCGAACGTGAACATCGGCAGCGCGAGCGTCTCGGTCGAGGTCGGCACCGGCCGCATCCTCGCGATGACCCAGAACAAGGACTACTCCAACGATCCGGACCTGACGGGCCCCAACTACACGAGCGTCAACTACAACACCGACTTCGGGTACGGCGGCTCCTCGGGATTCCAGGTCGGCTCGACCTACAAGGTGTTCACCCTCGCGGAGTGGCTGCAGGAGGGGCACTCGCTCGGCGAGAGCGTCGACGGCACCCGCCGCGCCTACACGACCTTCCGTGACAGCTGCGAGCCCGACGGCGTCTACTACGGCGAGTCCTGGAACCCCGGGAACGACGAGGGCGGCAACGGAGGAGTGACCACGGCCCTGCAGGCCACGACCGGCTCGATCAACACCTCGTTCGCCGCCATGGCCCAGCAGCTGGACCTCTGCGGCATCCGCAACACGGCGCTGGCGATGGGCGTGCACCGTGCCGACGGGACCGAGCTGCAGAAGCTCGCGCCGACCATCCTCGGCACCAACGAGATCGCTCCGCTCACGATGGCCACGGCCTTCGCCGGCTTCGCGAACAAGGGCACCGTCTGCACGCCCATCGCGATCGACCGGATCGTCGACCGCACGGGCGCGGACGTCGCGCCGCCCGCCTCCGAGTGCAGCCAGGGGATGTCCGAGGAGGTGGCCGCGACCGCCGGCTACGCCCTGCAGCAGGTGGTGACGGGCGGCACCGGCGCCCCCTCCAACCCCCGCACCGGGGTGCCGCACATCGGCAAGACCGGCACCACGGACGACGCGCTGCACACGTGGATGGTCGGCGCGAGCACCGAGGTCGCCACCGCCACCTGGGTCGGCAACGTGACCGGCTTCACCTCCATGCGCGGGTTCAGTCTCAACCGGGTGAACGCCGGTCAGGTGCGCCACCAGATCTGGCCGCGCATCATGCGCGTCGCCGACGCGAAGTACGGCGGGACGGCGTTCCCGGCTCCGGTCCGCTCGCTCGTCGACGCTCCGCAGGAGGCCGTGCCCCAGGTCACCGGCCAGAGCCCCTCTGCGGCGGCCGCACGCCTGCGCTCCGTCGGCTTCACGGTCCGCGTCGACACCTCTCCGGTCCCCTCCGACCGCCCGACAGGGACGGTCGCGCAGACGAACCCGCCCGCCGGGTCGCGCGTCTCCCGGGGCGCGGAGATCACCCTGAAGATCAGTGCCGGACCGGGCGCCCCGCCCCGCGCGGGCTGAGCCCCGGCACCCCCGGCTGCTCCCGAGGGAGCGTCCGGCAGAATGAACGCGACCGCGCTCGCGGCCGACGTGCGAGAGAAGGACCCATGACCGGACGCACCCGTCGCCCCCTGACCACCGCCCTCGCGACCGTCGCCGCGGCCGGAGCCGTCGCCGCGGCCTGGGGCATCGGCGTCGAGCGGACGCTGTTCACCGTCCGGCGCACGTCGTTCCCGGTGCTGCCCGCGGGTTCCGAGCCGATCCGCGTCCTGCACGTGTCTGACCTGCACATGGCCCCGTGGCAGACGAAGAAGCAGGAGTGGATCCGCTCGCTCCTCGCCCTGGCCCCCGACGTCGTGGTCGACACCGGCGACAACCTCGGCCACCGCGACGGCGTGCTCGGCATCCGCCGGGCTCTGGAGCCCTTCGCCGGGATCCCCGGCGCCTTCGTCAACGGATCCAACGACTACTTCGGCCCTCGGATCAAGAACCCGCTCCGCTACTTCGTCGGCCCCTCCAAGAACCCCAAGCAGCACGAGGCCGATCTCGACACCGACGGGCTGACCGGCTTCTTCTCGGACGGGCTCGGGTGGGTGGACCTCAACAACCGCGCCGAGAGCATCACGGTGAAGGGGACGCGCATCGAGTTCTTCGGCGTCGACGACCCGCACATCGGCCTCGACCGCATCGACCTCGTCGCCGGAGCCGTGGACGAGCTGCGCGGCGCGGAGGACGGACCGGCCGGGGTCAGCATCGGCGTGGCGCACGCGCCCTACCAGCGCATCCTCGACGACTTCGTCGCCCGCGGCGCCGAGGTGATCCTCGCCGGGCACACGCACGGCGGGCAGGTCTGCGTCCCGGGCTTCGGCGCCCTCGTCACCAACTGCGACATCCCGCGCGACAAGGTCGCCGGCTCGACGACGTGGGACAACGGACTGCGCAGCTCGTACCTCAACGTGTCCGCCGGAGTCGGCACCTCGATCTACGCACCGGTGCGCTTCGCCTGCCGGCCCGAGGTGACCCTCGTCACGCTCACTCCGGCGGCCTGACGAGGGGTGTCCGACGGCGGTCCGGAAATCGGCTACTATTGTCGAGGCTCGTGAGCGGTTCTCCGTGACGAGCACACCGGGGTGTGGCGCAGCTTGGTAGCGCGCCTCGTTCGGGACGAGGAGGTCGTGGGTTCGAATCCCGCTACCCCGACCGGTGAGAAGCCCGGCCAGGATCGATGATCCGGCCGGGCTTCGTCGTTCCCGGGGCGTTCTCGGAATTCTGCTGTGGCGGGGCTCGCCCGCAGGCGGATGCTCGCCCGGGCCGGAGCCCGGTCGACGACGGAGCCGGCGCGATCACCGCCCCGCGCTCTCCGGCTCGAGCACCCCTGTCGGCGTCCCGAGCGTCCTGCGCACGGGCGTGCCTCCAGCCCACTCCCCCGCGCCTCCCGGCCCGATCCCAGCAGCCGGGAGCGAGACTGTTCTTCCGCCGTCGTCGCCGCCCCCGCCCGACGACCGACGAGAGGAGCACCGTGACCCGGTCGCTCACCCGCCTCACCCTCGCCATCGGCGTGCCTTACGTGGTCGCGCTCGCAGCGATCGCCTTCTGGCCGACGCCCGTCGATGCGGGAGTGCGGGGGGATCTCGGCCGGGTGACCTCCTGGTTCGCCCGGCACGGCCTCCCGATGGTCGACTACGCGTTCATCGAGTCGACTGCCAACATCGCCCTGTTCGTGCCCCTGGGGCTGCTCCTGGCCCTCAACCTGCGGCTCCGGAGGGCGTGGGTCGCCGTCGCCGTCGGCGCCGTCGTGAGCTCGCTCATCGAGGCGGGCCAGCTGCTCTTCCTCTCGGCGCGCTTCGCGACCGTCGACGACGTCGTGATGAACACCTCCGGCGCGCTTCTCGGCGCGGTCGCTGGCGTCCTGCTCCGGATGGTCGTCCGCGCACGACGACGCCGGAGGGCGGCGGAGTGGGACGACGCCTTCGCGCACATCCCCCTCCGCGGCACCTCCGGCGTCGTGGCGGATCAGCCGAGCCGCGTCCGCTGAGACGACGGCTCCGCCGCGTCAGCGGCCGAGGCCGCGGTACTCCCAGCCGGCCGCACGCCAGGCGGCGGGGTCGAGGCAGTTGCGACCGTCGACGAGGAAGGTGTTGGCCACCTTCGCCGCCGTGGCCGCGGGGTCGAGGGCGCGGAACTGCTTCCACTCCGTCACGACGACCACGGCGTCGGCACCGGCCAGCGCCTCGTCGACGTCGGTCGTGTAGGTGATCTCGGGGTAGCGGCGGCGCGAGTTCTCGATCGCCTCGGGGTCGGTCGCGACCACGGTCGCACCGAGGTCGTGCAGGCGAGCGGCGACGTCGAGCGACGGCGAGTCGCGGATGTCGTCCGACTCCGGCTTGAACGCCAGACCGAGCACCGCGATGCGGCGGCCCTCGACGGAGCCGCCCAGGCCCTCGGTGACGAGGTCGACGACGCGCTGCCGGCGACGCAGGTTGATCGCGTCGACCTCTTTGAGGAAGGCGACGGACTCGCCGACGCCGAGCTCGTCGGCGCGGGCCGAGAAGGCGCGGATGTCCTTCGGGAGGCAGCCGCCTCCGAAGCCGATGCCCGCGTTCAGGAAGCGGCGGCCGATCCGCACGTCGTAGCCGATCGCGTCGGCGAGCTGCGTGACGTCCGCGCCGGTGACCTCCGCGATCTCGGCGATCGCGTTGATGAACGAGATCTTGGTCGCGAGGAAGGCGTTGGCCGAGACCTTCACCAGCTCGGCGGTGGCGTAGTCGGTGACCACGAGCGGGGTCTCGGCCGCGAGCGCCGTCGCGTAGACCTCGTCGAGGGTCGCCTTCGCCGCTGCTCCGGCCTCGCCCGCGGGCACGCCGTAGACGAGCCGGTCGGGGCTGATCGTGTCCTTGACCGCGAAGCCCTCGCGGAGGAACTCGGGGTTCCAGGCGAGGGTCGCACCGGAGGAGGCGATGCGGTCGGCCAGGCGGGCGGCGGTGCCGACGGGGACGGTCGACTTGCCGACGACGAGGGAGTCCGCCTCGAGGTAGGGCAGGAGACCGTCGATCGCCGAGTCGACGTAGGTCATGTCCGCAGCGTTCTCCCCCGGCTTCTGCGGGGTGCCGACGGCGACGAAGTGCACGGCCGCACCGGCGGCGTCGGCCATGTCGGTCGAGAAGCGCAGGCGCCCGGAGGCGACGCCGGAGGACAGCAGCTCCGGGAGGCCGGGCTCGAAGAACGGCGCGGTGCCGGCGGCCAGGGCGTCGATCTTCTTCTGGTCGACGTCGATGCCGATGACGTCGTGGCCGAGCTCGGCCATGGCGGCAGCGTGGACGGCACCGAGGTAGCCGCAGCCGATGACAGAAAGCTTCACAGGGGTTCTCCGAATCGTGGCGGGTTCGTGTCGCGGTCGCGACGGTGAGGAGGAGCGATGCGATGCGGCGAGGCGTCAGCGCGCCCGCGGACGCGCGACTACCGCCGCGCCAATGCTCTCAGATCGCGGGAGACGTCGGCGACAGCCGCCGCGATCTGCGCCGCCACGCGCTCGTGCACGGCCTCGCTGCGGCCGATCGGGTCCTCGATGTCGTCGCCGCCCTCGCCCCGCGGGGCGCGCCCGCGGTGGGCGGCGGCGAGCCGCACGACGGCGCGGAGCCGCGCGGCGGGGTCCTCGACCGTCGGCAGCGGCACCTCCCGCAGCACGAACGGCAGCACGCGGGCGAACTCGAGCAGCGTGAAGCCGCGGAGGAGGAGCGACGGGAAGCGCCGGGAGGCGTCGACCAGGTGGTCGCGCGTCATCGTGAGCAGGAGGTCGGCGTCGCCGG
Source organism: Rathayibacter sp. AY1E3 (assembly GCF_002932235.1). Classification (NCBI taxonomy): domain Bacteria; kingdom Bacillati; phylum Actinomycetota; class Actinomycetes; order Micrococcales; family Microbacteriaceae; genus Rathayibacter; species Rathayibacter sp. AY1E3. Next base: position 12,157 of record NZ_PSVN01000011.1, on the reverse strand, counting down.
CGATCGCGTCGCCGAGCACCGCGCTCGTGTGCGCGGCCGGGTCTCCCCCGTGCTGAGCCGAGAAGCGGGCCGAGACCGGGTCCATCGGCAGTCCGTCGCGCGTCCTCACTCCGGCGCTCGTGAACGCGAAGAGCGGACCTCCCGCGGGTGATGTCGCGTCGGCGAGTGCGGCGCGCAGCAGCTGCTCCGCCATCGGCGACCGGCAGATGTTGCCGGTGCAGACCGAGAGCACGGTGAAGACGGGGGCGGCGGAGGCGGCGACCGGTTCGTCCGGTCGCCAGCTCCGGCGGGCGGGGCGGGCGGAGTCGTCTCCCGGGAAGATCATCGCGGGGCGCTCAGGCCGAGGTCGACGCGGGCTCGGGCTCGACGGCCGTGTCCGGGCGGGCACCCGATCGCTCGGAGCCGTAGTAGCTCGTGTAGTAGTAGCCGTAGCCCCGGCCGACCTGGCCGCGCGCGGGCACGCGGTTGAGGATCACGCCGAGGGTGTGGCCGCTGACCCGCTCGAGGTTCTGGATCGCCTTGCCCAGCTCGTCGGTCGTCGTCCTGCCCGCGGAGATGACCACGAGCGCGCCGTCGGTGCGGGCGGTGAGGATGGCGCCGTCCGTGACGGGCAGGAGCGGCGGCGCATCGACGAGCACGATGGCCTCGCGAGCGATCTCGTGCAGGAGGATGTCCATGCCGTTGGAGCCGAGCAGCTCGGACGGGTTCGGCGGGATCGACCCGGCTCCGAGCACCCAGAGGTTGCCGGACGGGCCCCACGGCTGCAGGACGTCCTGCAGTTCCGCCTTGCCGATCAGCAGGTCGGTCAGGCCGACGCCGGGAACGAGGCCGAACGACTTGGCGACGGTGGGCTTGCGGAGGTCGCCATCGACGACGACGGTCCGCTGGCCGGAGGCGGCGAGCGTCACCGCGAGGTTCGCGGTCACCGTCGACTTGCCGTCCGAGGGCAGCGGGCTCGTCACGACGATGATGCGCGGCGGGCTGTCGATGTTCATGAACTGCAGGTTCGTGCGGAGCTCGCGCAGCGCCTCGGCGAGTGCGTGCTTGCCGTCGGCCTTGATGTAGTCGGTCGTGTCGGCCTCGGGGACGATGCGGTTGGTCTCGCTGAGGCGCTTGTCGACGGGGAGGGTGCCGACCACGGGGAGGTCGAACAGGCGCTCGACCATCTCGGCGGTGCGGATGCGCCGGTCCAGCGTGTTGCGGACGAACGCGTAGACGAGACCGAGGACGAGGCCCGCGAGCGCGCCGACCGCGAGGACGAGGCGCAGGTTCGGGAACGCCGGCGAGGACGGGAGCGCCGCGGCCTGCAGGACGGTGAGGGAGACCGTGTCGCCGACGCCCGTCTCCTGGTTGACCTGCTGCACCTTGGTGGCGATGGCCGCGACCCAGGCGTCGGCGAGCTTCTGCGCGCCCTCGGGGGTGGAGGCGGTGGCGCTGACCTTCATCACCGGGGCGACCGTGTCGGCCTGCACCGTGATCGCCGAGATCAGCGTGGCGGGCGAGACGTCGAGGCCGAGGCTGTCGATCGCGATCTGCGCCACGTCGCGCGAGGTGGCGATCGGGACGTACGTGGCGAGGCTCGACTTGGCGACGGACTGCGCGATCTGCTGCGTGTAGATCGCCTGGCTGTCGTCGGCACCGGTGGTGGCGACGGAGACCAGGCCCTGCGAGTCGGCGACGTACCGCGGCTTCTGCGTCAGCGACCAGCCGAAGGCGACGAGAGTGCCGAGGAGGATCGCCGCGACGATCGGGATCCAGTGGTCGCGCAGCAGCCGGAGGACGTCTCGAAGTTCCACAGAGTCAGATTTCCTTCGCTGGTACGGATCACGCGGCGGGCGCCGGCGACGGGTTCTTCCGAATTCTGACACAGCGCTTCCGCGCCCTCGGCGCCAGGCGCGTCAACCGTGCCACCCGTCGGGGGTGGGCTGCGGCGGAGTCCCTCTCGTGATCACTCCGCGGCCCTCGAGCTCGACGACCGCCGACTCGACGACCGCCTCCGCATCGACGCCGGCGGGCGGCGGGCCCGCCTCCTCGAGCACCGCGGCGACGAGACCGGGCAGATCGGAGCCCCGGCCGGCGTGGCGCCAGATCGTCGGGCCGATGCCGGACAGGCGCACGAGGGTGCCGCCGCAGAACACGAGCAGCTGGCCGTCGGCGAGCTCCACCGCGTCGTCCGCAGGGGTGCGCAGGACGGTGCCGGGCAGGGCCTCGCCCACAGGGTCGAGCTGCACGGAGACCACCTCGGACCAGGCGGACGGGGCCTCGGCGCCGAGGGACGCGAAGACCTCCTCGACCAGGTGCACCACGCTTGCGGCCTCGGAGTAGACCAGTCGCCGGACGCCGCCCAGCGCCGAGAGGGTGCGGACGAGATCGGCGATCGGCCGCGGTCGGGCCGAGAGGTACGAGGTCTGCGGCACCAGATCCTCGATCGCGTCGACCGGGTCGACGTGCTCGAGGAAGGGCGTCCCGACGCCGTCGCGGCGCTCGAGCAGCAGGACGCCCGCCAGACGCAGGGGCGCCTCCGGGACCGGTCGGAGGGCGAGCGACCCGGGGGCCAGCTGCGCCTTCGGCGCCGATCCGGTCAGCGGCTTCACCGACAGCGGCTTGGGATAGGGCAGGACGCGCCCCTCCGGGGTCACGCCGACCGTCTCGTCGGTGACGTAGCCGAAGCGGGACCCGAGCGTCCGGGCGATGGTGGTCTTGCCGGTCCCGGAGGCGGCGACGAAGGCCAGCACGCGGCCGGACTCGTCGGAGATCCCGCAGGCGTGGAGCATCAGCAGGTCGGCGCGCCGGGCGCCGATCGCCTCGAGGGTCAGGGTCGAGGTCAGGGACTCCTCGAGCTGCGCGAGCGTGGCGCTCGAGACCCGGGGCGAGCCGTCGACCGGGACGGAGGGATCGTGCCCCACCTCGGCGAGGACGTCGCGTGCTCCCGCGTCGGGCTCGGACGCGCAGGCGGCCCAGCTGTCGGCGATCCGCGCCGCGTCCTCGTCGCCGACGCCGCGTCCGAAGACCACGCGGAACGGGGTCTCGAGGACCGAGACGGACAGGGTGCGGGGCTCGGCGCCCCTCCCCCCGGCGATCAGTACGCCCCGTCGCGGGCGAGGACGGCGCGCGCGGTCTTGAAGAGGATGACGATGTCGCCGGTCATCGACCAGTTCTCGACGTAGTACAGGTCGAGGCGGACGGTGTCCTCCCACGAGAGGTTCGAGCGTCCGCTGACCTGCCAGAGCCCGGTGATGCCCGGCTTCATCAGGAAGCGGCGGTGCACGTGCTCCTCGTACTGCTCGACCTCGCGGGCCAGCGGCGGGCGGGGGCCGATCAGGGACATGTCGCCGCGGAAGACGTTCAGGAACTGGGGCAGCTCGTCGAGGCTGAAGCGCCGGAGGATCGCACCCACCCGGGTGACGCGGGGGTCCTTCGCCATCTTGAAGAGGATCGAGTTCCCCTCCGCACGCTGCTGCGACGCGAGAGCCGCCAGTCGCGCCTCCGCGTCGACGACCATCGAGCGGAACTTCAGCATCTCGAAGGTCGCGCCGTTCAGGCCGATGCGCTCCTGCCGGAAGAGCACGGGCCCGGGGCTGGTGACCTTGACCAGCACGGCGATGACGACGAGCACCGGCGCGCTGAGGATGATCAGCATGGTCGACGCCAGGATGTCGAAGAGGCGCTTGGCGAACCGCTGGCGGCCGTCGAAGCGCGGGGTCTCGACGTGGATCAGCGGAAGGCCCGCGACGGGGCGGGTGTGGATGCGCGGACCGCCGATGTCGGTGAGGCTCGGCGCCACGACGAGGTGCTCGCGCCCGGGCTCGAGCGTCCAGCTCAGCTCGCGGATCCGCTGCGGCGCCAGCTCGTCGGAGCTCGTGACGACCACCGTGTCGGCACCGGTGGCGTCCATTACGGCGCGGACGCCGTCGATCCCGGTGAACCCGTGGACCGCGAGGCCCGAGAGCTCCTGCTCGCTCCGCAGCGCGTCCGCACCGCCGACCGAGGTCGAGACGGCGCCGACGAGCTTGTAGCCGGCCTCGGTGCCGCGACGCAGCTCGCGCGCGGTGTGCAGGACGCTCGCGCGGGAGCCGAGGAGCACGACCTGGCTCGAGAAGCGGCCCGCCCGGCGCTGCCGGGTGAGCCAGGAGCGCCAGACCAGGCGGCCGACGCAGATCAGCACGATCCCGGCGGGGAACGCCGTGATGATGTAGCCGCGCGCGAGCAGGATCTGGAGCAGGTAGGCGATGATCGCGACGATGCCGAAGAGCCAGATGGAGGCGTCGACGACGCGTCGGTACTCGACGTAGCCGGTGCCGACGATCCGGCGGTCGCGCGTGTCGAAGATCTGGAGGGCGAGGAGCCAGCCGACCGACAGGGCGACGGACACCCAGGTGTAGCTGACCGCGATGTCGGCGGGATTCTTGAACCCCAGATCAGAGTTCAGGTTCAGGTCGAACCAGAAGAGCTGCGTGCCGAAGACGGAGAGGACGATCGCGACGACGTCCGTGATGAGCAGCCGTCGCCGGTAGTCCTGCTCCCACGACGGCCGACGCCTCAGCGGTGCCCCTTGCGCCGTCATCGTTTCCCCCGACCTTTCCTGCTGCTTCGAAAGGCGTAATTCCGTTTCCGGTGTTGTCACGTCGTCAGGCTACCCACTTCCTCGTTTCGGAGGGGTGTCGCGCCGGTGAGGAACGCTCGACCGGTCACCCGCGGAGCCGGCCGCGGCTCTCCTGGAGGTAGCACGCGCCGCACAGCGACTCGTAGGTGACCGCCGTTCCGTCGATCGCGACCTGATCGCCGTCGAAGACGAAGCGGCCGTCCACGACGCGCCCGTTGAAGATCGCTTTGCGCCCGCACCGGCAGATCGTCTTCAGCTCCTCGAGGCTGTGGGCGATCTCCAGGAGCCGCCTGCTTCCCGGGAACGCGGCGGTGCGGAAGTCCGTGCGGATGCCGTACGCCAGGACGGGCACGTTCTCGAGGATGGCGATCCGGAGCAGATCATCGACGTGCGACTCCGGCAGGAACTGCGCCTCGTCGACGAGCAGAGCGCTCACGTCGCGCTTCGACTCGGCCAGCACGCGGGCCCGGGCGGCGGTGAAGACGGCCACCGGGTCCCCGTCGGGCTCGAACAGGATGTCCACCGGACGGGTCACGCCGAGCCGCGACACGATCAGCTCCTCGCCCTTCGTGTCGACGGCCGGCTTGGCCAGCAGCACCCGGTGCCCGCGCTCCTCGTAGTTGTGCGCGGCCTGCAGGAGCGACGTGCTCTTCCCGCTGTTCATCGCTCCGTAGCGGAAGTACAGCTTGGCCATCAGGTCTCCTCGGGGCGGGTCCGGAGGCGGGGCCCCCGGGGTGAGCAGGGGCCGGTCACGGGAGGAACCCGTCCTCGCCGGCGCGGCGGATCAGATCGGCCCGGCGGCTCGCGGGCCTGCCGACGGCGACGTACTTGCGGCGCACGCGCTGCAGATAGGTCTTCGCGGTCTCGAACTGCACGTTCATCTTGGCGGCGACCTCGGGGGTGCTCGATCCGGACGCGTAGAGGCGCAGCGCCTCCAGCTCGCCGGCGCTGAGCCGTGGGCGCTGCTGCGCCGCGACTCCGGACGGCAGGGGCCGCCACTGCGCGGACGAGACGTCGGCAGAGCGCATCTCGAGAGCGGCGCGGGTCTGCTCCATCACCTCGGCGAGCGGGCGCGACTTCGCCAGGTGCCGCACGGCTCCGGCCTTCAGGGCGCGCTCGCGGACCTCGTCGTCCTCGCTCGCGGAGAGCGCCACGACCGCGGCTCCGGCCGCCCGGCAGGTCCGGATCCGCGCCTCGATCGAGATCGGCTCGCGCAGCTCGGCGTCCATCACGACCACCTGGGTGGGGAAGACAGCGCTCGTCACCAGGTCGTGCCAGGTGGAGGCGGCCACGACGACCTCGAAGTCCGGGGCGTGGGTGCGGATCCACGCGCTCGTCGCCGCGAGCAGGTCCTCGCGCGGGTCGAGCAGGCCGAGCCGGACCGCACGGGGTGCCGCGTCGCGGGCGCTCCGGGCGGAGGAGCCCGAGGGCTCACCGGAGCGGGTGACCATGCGGACGATCCTAGCCGCGGCCGGGCCCGCCCCCGGCTCAGAACAGCGTCGGCTGCCCGACGCCGGGCAGGATCGCGGCGCGCTCCGGTCCGAGCTCCCCGACCAGCAGCCCGTCGTGCTGGAGGGAGCGCCGCTCGCCGCCGAGGGTCCGCAGCGTCCCCAGCGAATTCAGGGCGGAGGACTTGACGGAGCCGGTGGCCGGGTCCTCCTCGCCGCGCTCGAGCCCGTGCGCGCGCATCAGCGGGCGGATGCGCGCGGAGAGCCAGCGCCGGTACTCGAGAGGCGCGTAGGCGTCGCGGCCCGGGTAGAGCGCTCGGTACTTGTCGACCAGCTCGGGGTGCTCCTGCCCGAGCCACTGCAGGAACCACTCCTTCACCCCGGGCTTGAGGTAGAGGGTCGAGTACATGATCGTGCTGGCGCCCGCCTCGCGGCAGGCCCGGAGCGACTCGTCGAGGTGCGCCCGTGTGTCGGTGAGGAACGGCAGGATCGGCATGAGGAACACCGAGCAGTCGAAGCCGGCCTCCCGTGCCGCCGTCACCGTCGCCAGCCTGGCCGCCGCGGTCGGCGCACCCGGCTCGACGGAGCGCTGGAGGCCCTCGTCGTAGACGGCGATCGAGACTCCGAGGTCGACCGGGACGTGCTCGGCGGCCTCGCGGAGCAGCGGCAGGTCTCGCCGCAGCAGCGAGCCCTTCGTGAGGATCGAGATCGGGGTGCCCGAGGCGGCGAGCGCGGCGATGATGCCCGGCATCAGCCGGTAGCGGCCCTCGGCGCGCTGGTACGGATCGGTGTTGGTGCCGAGTGCCACGGGGTGCCGCTCCCAGCTCGGCTTCGCGAGCTCCCGGGTGAGGACCTCGGCGACGTTCACCTTCACGACGATCTGCGAGTCGAAGTCGCGGCCGCCGTCGAACTCGAGGTACTCGTGCGTGGGCCGGGCGAAGCAGTAGGTGCAGGCGTGGGTGCAGCCGCGCATCGGGTTGATGCTCCAGCCGAACGGCATCTTCGAGGAGGTGTGCACGCGGTTGAGCGCCGACTTCGCGAGCACCTCGTAGAAGGTGATGCCCTCGAACTCCGGCGTGCGCACCGTCCGCACCAGGTCGGTGAGCTTGACGAGCCCGGGCAGCGCGGCCTCGTCGGCCGTGCCGATCGACTGCCCGCTCCACCTCATGGAGCCATTAGAACATACGTTCGAGCGGGTCGCAGCCGATCAGACCGAGGCGGACAGCTCCAGCGTCTCGGCGGTCGCGGTGACCGTCTGCTCGGCCTTCTCGGGCGCGTCGTTGAGTGTCGAGCCGTAGCTCGGCACCAGCGCGCGGATCCGCGGCTCCCAGGCCTTCATCCGGTCGGGGAAGCACTTCTGCACGATGTCGAGCATGATCGGCACGGCGGTCGAGGCTCCGGGCGAGGCGCCGAGCAGGCCGGCGATCGTGCCGTCCCCTCCGGTGATGACCTCGGTGCCGAACTGCAGCACGCCGCCCTTCTTCTCGTCCTTCTTCATCACCTGGACGCGCTGGCCGGCGGTGATCAGGTACCAGTCCTCGTCGCGGGCGGTGGGCAGGAACTCGCGCAGGGCCTTCATCTTCTTGCCACGGCCGGCGAGCACCTCGCCGATCAGGTACTTCATCAGGTCGAGGTTGTCGCGGGCGACCGCGAGCATCGGGCCGATGTTGTGCGGCCGGATCGACAGGGGCAGGTCGAGCCACGAGCCCCGCTTCAGGAACTTGGGCGTGAAGCCCGCGTAGGGGCCGAAGAGGAGGGACGACTCGCCGTCGACGACGCGCGCATCGAGGTGCGGCACCGACATCGGGGGCGCGCCGACCGCGGCCTTGCCGTAGACCTTCGCCTTGTGCCGGGCGACCAGCTCGGGGTTGTCGGTGCGGAGGAACTGGCCCGAGATCGGGAAGCCTCCGAAGCCCTTGATCTCGGGGATGCCCGACTTCTGCAGGAGGTGCAGCGCACCGCCGCCGGCGCCGACGAAGACGAAGCGGGCGGTCACCGACTGGGGCGTGCCTCCGACGACCTGCTTGAGGTCGAGGCGCCAGGTGCCGTCCTTCTGCCGGGTGATGTCGGTGACCTCGCGGCCGGTGTCGAGCGTGCCGCCGTGGGCGACGACGTGGTCGAACAGCTGGTGGGTCAGCGAGCCGAAGTCGACGTCGGTGCCGGCCGGCATGCGCGTCGCCGCGTAGGGGCCGCCGCCGGCGGGACGCTGCTCCATCAGCAGGGGCGCCCACTCGTGGATGGTCTTGACGCTCTCGGTGAACTCGATGCCGGCGAACAGCGGCTGGTCCTTGAGGGCCTCGTAGCGCTTCCGGAGGTACTCGACGTTGGCCTCGCCGTGCACGAAGGTCATGTGCGGCGCCGGGTTGATGAAGCTGGAGGGCTCGCGGATGTCGCCGGACTCCACCAGGCTCGACCAGAACTGGCGCGAGATCTGGAACTGCTCGTTGATCTGGATCGCCTTGGCCGGGTCGACGGAGCCGTCGGCCGCCTCGGGCATGTAGTTCAGCTCGCAGAGGGCCGCGTGACCGGTGCCCGCGTTGTTCCACGGGTTCGACGACTCCTGCGCCACGTCGCCGAGGCGCTCGTAGGCGGCGATCGTCCAGTCGGGCTGCAGCTGGGTGATGAGGGCGCCGAGCGTGGCGCTCATGATGCCCCCACCGATGAGGGCGACGTCGACCGGTTCCGAGGAGTTCACGAGAGTCGAGTTTACGCTCGCCCGAGCACGCCGCGGCGGGGAGGGGCCCCGCTCCCCCATCAAATTCGCGGCTTTTCCACCCGGAAGGGGCCGGAGCGCTCGGCGCCGGCCCCGTCCACGCCGGTCAGGACACGGGCTGCTTCGCCGCGATGAGCTCGGCGATCTGCACGGCGTTCAGTGCCGCGCCCTTGCGGAGGTTGTCGTTGCTGATGAAGAGCGCGAGGCCGCGTCCCTCCGGAGCACCCTCGTCGGCGCGGATGCGGCCGACGAAGCTCGGGTCCTTGCCCGCGGCCTCCAGCGGAGTCGGCACCTCGCGCAGCACGACGCCGGGCGCGTCGGCCAGCAGCTCGCGAGCACGCTCGGGGCTGAGGGCGGAGGCGAACTCTGCGTTGACGGAGAGCGAGTGGCCGGTGAACACGGGGACGCGCACGCAGGTGCCCGAGACCAGCAGCTCCGGGAGCTCGAGGATGCGGCGGCTCTCGTTGCGGAGCTTCTTCTCCTCGTCGGTCTCGTTCGAGCCGTCCTCGACCAGGCTCCCCGCGAAGGGGATGACGTCGAAGGCGATCGGGGCGACGTACTTGTCCGGCGCGGGGAAGTCGACCGCCGAGCCGTCGTGCACCAGGTCGAGCAGGTGCTCGTCGGCGACGGCGGCGCGGACCTGGCCGGCCAGCTCGTTCGCTCCGGCCAGTCCGCTGCCGGACACGGCCTGGTAGGTGCTGACGATCAGGCGCGTGAGCCCCGCCTCGCGGTCGAGGACCTTGAGGATCGGCATCGCGGCCATCGTGGTGCAGTTGGGGTTGGCGATGATGCCCTTGACCGCCTGGTCGATGGCGTGGGGATTCACCTCGCTGACGACCAGCGGGACCTCGGGGTCCATCCGCCACGCGCTGGAGTTGTCGATCACGGTGACGCCGGCCGCGGCGAAGCGGGGCGCCTGCGCGCGCGAGCCCGTGGCTCCGGCCGAGAACAGGGCGATGTCGAGCCCCGACGGATCGGCGGTCTCCACGTCCTCGACCACGACGTCCTCGCCGCGGAACGGCAGCGTCGTGCCCGCCGAGCGGGCGGTGGCGAAGAAGCGGATGGACGCGATCGGGAAGTCGCGCTCCTCGAGGAGGCGGCGCATCACCTTCCCGACCTGGCCGGTCGCGCCGACGACGCCCACGTGGAGGGGGGTGCTGCTCATGCTGTGCTCTTTCGTCCGTGCGGCGCGCGGGCCGCTCGTGGCGGGGGGATCGAGGGAGAGGGTACCGGTCGCTCCGGCCGCTCGGGAGGAACGGCCGGATCGCGAGGGTGTCCGGCCGTCAGCGGCCGGTGCCGGCGTAGACGACGGCCTCGTCCTCGGCGTCGAGCCCGAAGGCGGTGTGCACGACGCGCAGGGCCTCGTTCACGGTGTCGGCGCGGGTGACGACCGAGATGCGGATCTCGCTCGTGGAGATCATCTCGATGTTGATCCCGGCCTCGTAGAGGGAGCGGAACAGCTTCGCGGACACGCCGGCGTTGGTGCGCATCCCGGCGCCCACGAGCGCGAGCTTGGCGATCTGGTCGTCGTACTGCAGGGACTCGAAGCCGACCTCGTCCTTCTCGGCGTTGAGAGCCATGAGGACCGTCTGGCCGTCGGCCTTGGGCAGGGTGAACGAGATGTCGGTGCGGGCGGTGGCCGCAGCCGACACGTTCTGCACGATCATGTCGATGTTCGAGCCGGTCTTGGCCACGATCGTGAAGATCTGCGCGGCCTTGCCCGGGATGTCGGGGACTCCGACGACGGTGATCTTCGCCTCGTTCAGGTCGGCGGCGACTCCGGCGATGATGGGCTCTTCCACGGCTTGTCCGTTCTGCTCGGCGCCGGCGGTCTCGGCGTTGTAGACGATGGTGCCCTCGTTGGGGCTGAAGGAGGAGCGCACGTGGAGCGTGACTCCGTGGCGGCGGGCGAACTCGACGGCGCGGATGTGCAGCACCTTCGCGCCCGCGGCGGCCAGCTCGAGCATCTCCTCGCTGGTGATGCGGTCGAGCTTGCGGGCCTTCTTGACGACCCGCGGGTCGGCGGTGAAGACGCCGTCGACGTCGGTGTAGATCTCGCAGGTGTCGGCGCCGAGTCCCGCGGCGAGCGCGACGGCGGTGGTGTCCGAGCCGCCGCGGCCGAGGGTGGTGATGTCCTTCGTGTCGCGGTTGAAGCCCTGGAAGCCCGCGACGATGACGACGGCGTTCTCGTCGAGCGCCTCGCGGAGGCGGACCGGGGTGATGTCGACGATGCGGGCGGCGCCGTGCTGCGCGTCCGTGATCATGCCGGCCTGGCTGCCGGTGAAGGAGCGGGCCTCGAAGCCCATGCTCTTGATCGCCATCGCCAGCAGCGCCATCGAGATGCGCTCGCCCGAGGAGAGCAGCATGTCGAGCTCGCGGGGGGCGGGGATGGGAGTGACCTGGTGGGCGAGCTCGAGCAGGTCGTCGGTGGTGTCGCCCATGGCCGAGACGGCGACGACCACGTCGTTGCCCGCCTGCTTGGTGGCGACGATCCGCTTCGCGACCCGCTTGATGCTCTCCGCGTCGGCGACGGAGGACCCGCCGAACTTCTGGACGATCAGGCTCACGTGCTGCTCCCGTGTCGGTGGCTGGACCGCCGTCGCGACCCGACGGGCGAGTCTACCGGTCGACCGCATGCCGGAGCGGTCATGCGACTCCGGCGGCCGCGTCAGTTCTCGACGAGCCGGCGGCCCTCGAAGGCGCGGCCGAGGGTGATCTCGTCGGCGTACTCGAGGTCTCCGCCGACGGGCAGCCCGGAGGCCAGGCGGGTGATGCGGATGCCGAGGGTGCTGAGCATGCGCGAGAGGTAGGTCGCCGTCGCCTCGCCCTCGAGGTTCGGGTCGGTCGCGATGATGACCTCCTGCACCTCGCCGTCCGCGAGCCGCTGCAGCAGCTGGCGGATGCGGAGCTGATCCGGGCCGATGCCGTCGATCGGGCTGATCGCGCCGCCGAGCACGTGGTAGAGCCCACGGAACTCGCGGGTGCGCTCGATCGCCGGGACGTCCTTCGCCTCCTCCACGACGCAGATGACGGCGCGGCTGCGGCGCGGATCGCGGCAGATCCCGCAGGTCGCCTCCTCCGCCACGTTCCCGCAGATGTCGCAGAAGTGCACACGGCCGCGCAGCTCGAGCAGGATCTCGGCGAGCCGGGTGACGTCGAACGTCTCGGTCTGCAGGATGTGGAACGCGATGCGCTGGGCGGACTTCGGGCCGATGCCGGGGAGCCGGCCGAGCTCGTCGATCAGCTCCTGGACGATGCCTTCGTACATGCGGTCGCCTCCTCTCGGGTGGGGCGGACGGGGGTGGCGGTGCGGGCGGCGGAGGAGCGGCGGGGTCTCACGCGCCGCCGAGGCGGGAAGCGCGTCCGCCGGCGAGCACGACCGCGTCGAAGCGG
>NZ_PSVN01000010.1:64029-157716 GCF_002932235.1 Rathayibacter sp. AY1E3 | reverse complement strand
TCGAATGCGCCCGCCCAAGGCACCCCTAAGCCAGTAAGGGGTGTCCTGCCCGCAGCACGGTGAGGGTGGCAGCCCGTTCGAGCCGGGCCGGGTCAGACGTCCGGTGTTCATCCGCGGAGGGGGGGCACCGGCACGTCCGGGTCGCCGTGCCGGTCCTCCGAGCAGGCGCGGCGCCGGCTACCACAGCGCAGCCCGCCCGTGCACGGGGTGGCCCCGGAGGCGCGGCTCGCCTGGGATGGAGGGGAGCGGCCCGATCCGGGTGCCGCGGACGGAGGAGCCATGCCCGACCAGTACACGTTCACGAACCCCGCCACCCGGTACCCGGATGTGACTCCGCCGGTCCAGCAGCAGCCCGAGCCCGGGCTGCAGTCGCGGATGACCCCGGTGCCGGACCTCGGCGAGGAGAGCTACCGCGGCACCGGCAGGCTCGCGGGCCGCCGCGCGCTCATCACGGGAGCCGACTCCGGGATCGGCGCCGCCGTGGCCATCGCCTTCGCCCGCGAGGGGGCCGACGTCGCCCTCGCCTACCTCCCGAGCGAGGAGGAGGACGCGCAGCACGTGATCGGGCTGATCCGCGCGGAGGGGCGCACCGCCGTGCCGATCCCCGGCGATCTCACGAGTGCCGAGTACTGCACGCGGCTCGTGGCGGAGGCGGTCGAGGGCCTCGGCGGGCTCGACGCGGTGGTCAACGTGGCCGGCAAGCAGATCTGGAAGGAGGACCTGCTCGACATCACCGACGAGCAGTTCGAGGCGACCTTCGCGGTCAACGTCTTCGCTCCGTTCCGGATCATCCGCGCGGCCCTCCCGCACCTGCCCGCGGGCGCCACCATCATCAACACGGCGTCGGCGGAGGCGCACAAGCCCGCCCCCGACCGCCTCGACTACGCGATGACGAAGGGCGCGATCAACAACCTCTCGAAGGGCCTGGCGCAGCAGCTCGCCGCGAAGGGCATCCGCGTGAACGTCGTGGCGCCCGGCCCGACGTGGACCGCCCTGCAGGTGAGCGGCGGCGTCGACCCCGAGAGCCTGCCCGACTTCGGCTCGAGCGAGTCGCCGATGGGCCGTGCCGCGCAGCCTGCCGAGCAGGCCCCGGCGTACGTGTTCCTGGCGTCCGCCGAGTCGAGCTTCGTCGCCGGCGAGACCCTCAACGTGAACGGCGGCATGGTCTCGCCCTGACCCGCCGCGCCGCCGCCGCTCGCTGCTGGACCGCCGAGACGCCTTGGTCCTGCTCGAGACACGGGCTCGCGTCAACCCTCTCCCGAGCGGCGGGGGGCGCGAGGTGCCATGGAGGGACCACTACGAAGGAGCACCATGAGCACCACGACCGTCCTCCCCATCGAGACCTACTCCGACGAGCAGGGCTGGCACAACCGCATCGCCCACGCCCGGGTCCCGCTGAGCCACCACGAGTCGCGCCAGGAGGCGGAGGAGGTCGGCGAGGAGATCGCCGAGCAGCGCGGCGGGGAGCACGTCGTCCTCGGCTGACGGCCGGCGCCGGGCGCGGCATGCCGTGCCCGGCCGGGGGACGCGCCCGGCCCGCAGGCGCCCGCTCCGCAGACGCCCCGTCCCGCGCGTGTAGCGCCCCCGACCCCGCCCGGTCAACCTTCTCGACCTCCCGGCCCCCTCCTCCCTAACGTGGCCCGTCGTGCTCGCTCCCGAGCGCGCGACGAGAGGACGACATGGCCACCACGAGCGACGCCCGCGCGACCGGAGAGGCCGGCGGCACCTCCCTCCGCCGCCGCATCACCGGCCCGCTGCTCTACTTCTTCATCCTCGGCGACGTCCTCGGCGCGGGCATCTACGCCCTCATGGGCACGCTCTCGGCGGAGGTCGGCGGCGCCGTCTGGATGCCCCTCCTGCTCGCGCTCGGCCTCGCGCTGCTGACCGCCGGCTCCTACGCCGAGCTGGTGACCAAGTACCCGAAGGCGGGAGGCGCGGCGGTGTTCGCGCAGCGGGCGTTCAAGCGCCCGATCGTCTCGTTCCTGGTCGGCTTCGCCATGCTCGCGGCCGGAGTGACCAGCGCGGCCGGTCTGTCGCTCGCGTTCGCCGGCGACTACCTCGGCACCTTCCTCGACGTGCCGACCGTGCCGACGGCCATCGTCTTCCTGATCCTCGTCGCGTGCCTCAACGCGCGGGGCGTCGCGGAGTCGCTGCTCAGCAACACGGTGATGACCGTGATCGAGGTCGGCGGCCTGCTGATCGTGATCGGATGCGTCGCGCTGCTCGTGGCGGGCGGAGGCGGCGACCTCGCCCGCACGGTCGAGCTCAGCTCCGAGCAGGCGCCGGCACTGGCGGTGCTCGGCGCGGCGATCATCGCGTACTACTCCTTCGTCGGCTTCGAGACCTCGGCCAACATCGCCGAGGAGATCCGCGACCCCAGCCGCGTCTACCCGCGCGCGCTGTTCGGCTCGCTGCTGACGGCCGGTGCGGTGTACGTCCTGGTCGGCCTCGCGAGCTCGATCGCGCTGCCCGCCGACGAGCTGTCCGGATCCTCCGCCCCGCTGCTCGACGTCGTGACGGCGAGCGGAGCCGGGGTGCCGGCATGGCTGTTCAGCCTGATCGCGCTCGTCGCGGTCGCCAACGGAGCGCTGCTGACCATGATCATGGCGAGCCGCGTCACCTACGGCATGGCGAAGGACGGCCTCCTCCCGGACGTGCTCGGCCGCGTGCTGCCGAAGCGCCGGACGCCGTGGGTGGCCATCGCGGTGACCACGCTGGCGGCGTGCCTCCTGACCCTGGTCGGCGATCTGGCGACCCTCGCCGAGACCGTGGTGCTGCTCCTCCTGCTGGTGTTCATCAGCACGAACGTCTCGGTGCTCGTGCTGCGGCGCGACAAGGTCGAGCACGACCACTTCCGCGTGTGGACGGCGATCCCCGTGCTCGGCATCGCCTCGTGCGTGCTGCTCCTCAGCCAGCAGGACCCGATCGTCTGGCTCTACGCCGGGATCCTCCTCGTGGTCGGAGTCCTCGTGCACCTGGCGACCCGCCGCTCGTCCCGCCGCACCGCCTGATCCGGCGGGGGATGGGCCGGCTGCACCATCCGACCGTCCTCCCTCGGCCGAGCCCCGTTCGCCCCGCGACCGGTCAAGCCCCTGGGCGGACGGCCGTCCGGGGCGTGGGATGGAGGGAACGGAAGGAGCACGAATGACAGACACACCCTCCCGCGAGGAGCTGCCGCTCCCCGACTGGAACGACATCCCGCTCGGCACGCTCGCGGAGCGCATCCGCCCGCTCGACGAGGCCGGCCTCGGCGCGCTGCTCGCCTACGAGGAGGCGCACGGGCACCGCCTGCCGGTGACGACGATCCTGCACTCGCGCCTCGAGCAGCTGCGCGGGGGAGCGGAGCCGGCAGGCAGCGCGCCGGAGTCGCTGCCCGAGGTGTCCCGCTCGTCGTCCGGATCGCCGGTCTCGCCGGCGACGTCCGGTCCGCCGATCAATCCGCCCTCGCACGGAGTGCCGACGAACCCGGCTCAGCCGCGCTGACGGCGGCGGGCGGAGTCGCGGTCGCGGCGGCTCCGCCCCCGCCGCGCGCTGCCCAGGGCCTGCCCAGCGCGCACGGGCAGACTGTCCGGAGCCGATGACGGCGACCGGACGAGGGAGCAGTACCCGGAACGCGACAAGACTGACTCGTAGGAGCTGTCATGTCCTGGATCGTCCTCATCCTCTCCGGTGTCCTCGAGGCCGTGTGGGCCACCGCCCTCGGCAAGTCGGAGGGGTTCACCCGGCTCGGCCCGTCGGTCGTCTTCGGAGTCGGCGTCGTCGCGAGCATGGCCGGCCTCGCCTACGCGATGCGCGAGCTGCCCACCGGCACCGCGTACGCGGTCTGGGTCGGGATCGGCGCTTCGCTGACCGTCCTCTACGGCATGTTCTTCGGCGGCGAGGGCTTCTCGCTCGTGCGCACGCTGCTGGTCCTCGGGATCGTCGGCTGCGTCGTCGGCCTGAAGCTCGTGCACTGACCTGGCGGCCGTCCTCTCCTCCGCGACAGGCCGCTCCCGTACGCGACACGCCGATGGAGGCGCGCCGGACTGGCATCTCGCCGAGGGTCCGAGGCCGGTGGTTGCAGGACGCCGCGCGTTCCACCTAGGCTCGGCTCATCAGGGGAGAACGATCGTTCTACTGTTCTACCCGCCCCCCAAGGAGGACTCATGCCCACTCGTACCGCACGCACCGCCTGGAACGGCTCGCTCGAGACCGGCGAGGGCCAGGTCGAGCTCTCGAGCTCGAAGATCGGCACCTACGACGTCTCGTTCCCCAAGCGCGCCGCCGACGACGCCAACGGCTCGACCAGCCCCGAGGAGCTCCTCGCGGCCGCCCACTCCGCCTGCTACGCGATGCAGTTCTCGGCCGTCCTCGGCCAGGCCGGCGGCACCGTCGAGGCGCTCGACGTCCGCGCCGACGTCTCGCTCGGCCCGGACTCGGCCGGCGGATTCAAGCTCACCGGCATCAAGCTCATCGTGAGCGGCGAGGTCTCCGGCATCGACGAGGCCGCCTTCCTCAAGGCCGCCGACGAGGCCAAGGAGACCTGTCCCGTCAGCAAGGCGCTCACCGGAGTCGACATCACGCTCGACGCCACCTTCGAGGGCTGAGCCCCTCCGCACGTCCCGAGCACCCCGTCGCGCATCGCGGCGGGGTGCTCGTGCGTCCGGCGCGGCCGCGGAGCGGCCTATGGAGACCCCCGCCCCCACCGGCCGCCCGGCGCCCCCTGTCGTCAGACCGCCGCCGGCGCGTAGCGGAAGCCGGCGCCGAGGTGCTCCTCCGGCAGCCGGTCGCCGCGGCCGTGCAGCTTCTGGCGGAGGCTGCCCTCGACGTACTCCTCCGGGTACGCGCCGCGGCTGCGCAGCTCCGGCACGATGAACTCCACCACGTCCTCGAAGGTGCCGGGCGTGATCGCGTAGGCGAGGTTGAACCCGTCCACGTCGGTCTCCTCGACCCACTCCTGCAGATGGTCGGCGACCTCTGCGGGCGAGCCGACGACGAACGGGCCGAGCCCGCCGATCACGCTGAGCTTGGCGATGTCGCGGACCTTCCACTCCGAGCCGTCCTCGTTCGCCTCCTGGAAGTTGGCGACGGCCGACTGGATCGCGTTGCTCTTCACGTTGCCGATCGGCTCGTCGAGGTCGTACTGCGACAGGTCGATGCCCATCCAGCCCGACATGAAGACCAGCGCCCCCTCCTCGCTCCCGTAGGAGAGGTAGTCGCGGTGCTTCTCGTGCGCGGCCTCGCTGGTCTCGGCGGTGATGATCGTCAGCAGCGTGTAGATCTTCGCGGAGTAGCGGTCGCGGCCGGCCGCCTCGAGGGCGTCGCGGATGCGCGAGACGGTCGCCTTCAGGCCGGCCTTCGTCGAGGAGGCGACGAAGATCGCCTCCGCGTTGCCCGCCGCGAAGCGGATGCCGCGCGGCGACGCTCCCGCCTGGTAGATGACGGGGGTCCGCTGCACCGACGGCTCCGAGAGGTGGATGCCGGGGACGGTGAAGTTCTTGCCGCGGTGCCCGATCTCGTGCACCTTCGCCGGGTCGGTGAAGACGCCCGACTCGCGGTCGCGGACGACGGCGTCGTCCTCCCACGACCCCTCCCACAGCTTGTAGAGCACCTCGAGGTACTCGTCGGCGACGTCGTAGCGGTCGTCGTGCTCGAGCTGGTCCTCGTGGCCCATGTTGCGGGCGGCGCTGGGGAGGTAGCCGGTGACGACGTTCCAGCCGACGCGGCCCTTCGTCAGGTGGTCGAGCGTCGACATGCGCCGCGCGAACGGGTACGGGTGCTCGTAGGCGGTGCCCGCGGTGATGCCGAACCCGAGGTGCTCGGTCGCGGCGGCCATCGCCGAGACGAGGAGGATCGGGTCGTTGACGGGGACCTGCGCGCCGTGGCGGATCGCCGCCTCGTTCGAGCCGCCGTAGACGTCGTAGGTGCCGAGCACGTCGGCGATGAAGATGCCGTCGAACGTGCCGCGCTCGAGCAGCTTCGCCAGGTCGGTCCAGTACGAGAGGTCCTTGTAGCGCCAGGACTGGTCCTGGGGGTGGCGCCACATGCCCGAGGACTGATGGGCGACGCAGTTCATGTCGAAGGCGTTGAAGCGGATCTGGCGGGTCATGGAATCGATAGTGCCCAGCGGAGCCGCGAACGGGTACCGAGCGCGACGCACGGCGTCACAAAGCGACGCCCGTCGAGGCGCCCGGCAGGTCTGGGTGGTCGGCGACGTCCTCGACGAGCTGGCCGACCTCGAGGACCGCATCGGCAGCGCGATGATCGAGAGTCGGAACGGGTGATGCGCCGGGGCGCACCGCCCCCGTCCGCAGACCGGGCGGCTCCTCCTCCTACGCCAGCTCGCGCCCCAGGAAGCGCACGTGCTCGCCGATCTGGAACGCCTCGCCGCCCTCGTGGCCGTTGAAGGGGTAGACCCGGATCTCGCGGGGTCCGGCGTAGCGGTTGTAGGAGGCGTAGACGGTGGACGGCGGGCAGATGTCGTCGCGGAGCGCCACCGAGAACAGCGCGGGGGACTGCGCGTAGGGGGCGAAGGAGGTGCCGTCGAAGTACGAGAGGGTGTCGAACACGCGCGCCTCGGCGCCGCGGTGGGTGTGCAGGTACTGCACGATCTCGCCGTACGGCATCGTGTCGACGAGCCGCACGGCGTGCGGGATGTGGGAGAGGAACGGCACGTCGACGATCGCGGCGCGCGCCGCCTCCGACTCGCCGAGCAGGCCCAGGATCCCGGTGACGGCGAGAGCGATCCCGCCTCCCTGGCTGCCGCCCGAGACGGCCACGCGGCAGGCGTCGACCGCGGGGTGCGCGCGCAGCACGTCGAGCGCTCGGACGGCGTCCGTGAAGACGCGGCGGTAGAAGTGCTCCGCGGGCGACTCGATGCCCTGCGTCATGAAGCCGGAGACGTGCGGCCCGCTGCCCACCGGGTCGGGCGTGGCTCCGGAGCGGTGCCCGGACCCCTGGCCGCGGGTGTCCATGACCAGGTGCGCGTAGCCGGCGGCCGACATCGCGGTCCACTCCGCGAGCTGCCCGCGGCCGCCTCCGTAGCCGATGAAGGTCACGAGCCCGGGGAGGGGGCCCTCGACGCCGCGGGGGAGGATCAGCCACGCGCGGATCGGGTGGCCGCCGAAGCCGGAGTAGGTGACGTCGAAGGTGTCGAGCAGTCCGAAGCCGGCGTCGACCCGCTCGAGGCGCGGCTCGGTCGCGACGGCCCTCGCCTCGGCGATCGTGTCGCGCCAGAACTCGGCGAACCCGGCGGGCTCGGCGATCTCGGGGGCGTACTGCTCGAGGAGGTCGAGCGGGAGGTCGTACTGCGGCATCACGGACTCCTTCTCGGGCAGCGGCGCCCGAGGACCGAGGCTACTGGAGGCACGGGCCCACCTGGGTGCGGCGTGGGAGAACGCCGCAGAGCGGAATGCCTGGGCACCCTCCGCGTTCTCCTCAGCATGACGACGTACGGAATCATCGGAGCAGGCAACATCGGCAGCCAGGTCGCACGGGCGGTCATCGCCCTCGGGGACGAGGTGGTCATCGCGAACTCGCGCGGCCCCGAGACCCTCGCCGACCTCATCGCGGAGCTCGGCCCGAAGGCCCGCGCCGCCACGGCACAGGAGGCGGCCGAGGCCGCCGAGATCGCCGTGGTGACGGTGCCGCTGAAGAACCTCGAGGAGGTGCCGGTCGCCCCGCTCGCCGGCAAGATCGTCCTCGACACGAACAACTACTACTTCGAGCGCGACGGCCGCATCGAGGCGCTCGACATGGGCGAGACCACGACCAGCGAGATGCTCCAGCAGCACCTCCCGGAGTCGAAGGTCGTCAAGGCGTTCAACCACATCATGGCCGCCGACATCACCACCGACGGCACCCCGGCCGGCACGCCCGACCGCCGCGCTCTCGCAACGTCGAGCGACTACCCCGAGGCGATCCACTTCGTGACCGACCTCTACGACCGGATCGGCTTCGACACCGTCGCGATCACGCCGCTGAGCGAGTCGTGGCGCGTCGAGCGCGACCGACCCGCCTACGTGGTGCGGCAGAACCGCGAGGAGCTCGAGGCCAACCTCGCGAAGGCTCCCCGCACGGTCTGATCCAGCCTCTCGAAGGGGAGCGGTGCTGCGGCGCCGCTCCCCTTCTGCCTGTCCGGACGGCGTCGGAGGCGCGCCCGGGACGGCTCCCTCGGCGCTCGCCGCCGCCGGGCCTGCGATAGTCGAGAGGACCAGCCACGCACCAGAGAGCCCCGATCGGGCTCCGAGAGGAGAGGCCTGCCATGCCCTCGACACCCCGTTCCGTCCCCTCCCGCTCCGGGCTCTCGCGCCGCAGCGTCGTGATCGGCGGTCTCGCGGTGCTCCCGCTGCTCAGCGCCTGCACGCCCGACTCCTCCGCTCCGGACGACGCCCAGCAGGAGGCGCCCCGCACCCGCACCGCGGCTCCGAGCGGGCCGGTGGCGCTCGCCCCGGACGCGCTCGCCGCGAGTGCGGCCCTGTTCGCCTCGGCTCCGCTGGTCGTCCTGGTCGAGGACGTCGCCGAGTCCCGCCTGCGCGCCGCCCAGGTGAGCATCGCCTGGGGCGTGCCGCTGCTGGTCGGCTCGGCGGGATCCGGAGCGACGGCCGCCCCGACCGCGGACGCCGCGGCCGCGGGATCCACGGCTTCCGAGACGCCGTCCGATTCGGCGATCCCGTCCGACTCCGTGACCGGATCCGCCACCCCGTCCGTCGCTCCGTCCTCCACCGCTCCGACCTCCGACGCCCTGGCCGCCGAGTTCGCCCGCCTCGGCGTGACCCGCGTGCTCGCGATCGGCGACGTCACCGCGCCCGAGGGCGTCGACGTCGTCGCCTCCGCCTCCGACGCGGCCGCCCTCAGCAGCGCGTCCGGCGTGACCGTGACCGACCTGGCGCTCGCCGACCTCGCCGCCGCCGCGCCGTCCACCGCCTCCGACGCCCCCTTCGGCGCCCTCCCGGCCCGAGCCGACGCCCTGACCGGCCTGCACGCCCTCGCCCGCGCGCAGGACGCCGACGTCGCCGCACTGGCGACCGCCCGCGCGGCCGGCGTGCCCGTCACCGTGGTCGACGGCGACGACCTGCTCGCCTCGGGCCTAGCCGTGACCGCGATCGCCGAGGCCGACGCCTCCTGCACGCTGCTGCTCGGCCCCGTGCTCGCCGCCCAGCCCGAGCCTGAGTGGGCCGTGCGCGCGGCCGCGAGCGGCTGGCAGCTGCCGGGCGGCGGCCAGCGGATGTTCGGCGGGCACCTCTTCGTCGCGATCTACGGCACTCCGGGCGCTCCCGTCCTCGGCGTGCTGGGGGAGCAGGGCCTCGAGCCCACGATCGCGCGGGCGGAGGCGGTGGCCGAGCCGTACCGGGCGCTCACCGACAAGCAGGTCGTGCCGAGCCTCGAGATCATCACCACGGTCGCGGCGGGCGACCCCGGCAAGGACGGCGACTACTCCAACGAGCTCGACGCCGCCGACATCCGCCCCTACATCGACGCGGCGCAGGCGGCGGGGATGTACGTGGTGCTCGACCTGCAGTCGGGGCTGACCGACTTCCTCACCCAGGCGAAGCAGTACGCGGACCTCCTGTCGCTGCCCAACGTCGGCCTCGCGCTCGACCCGGAGTGGCGCCTGCTGCCCGGCCAGAAGCCGCTGCAGCAGATCGGGCGCGTCTCGGCCGCCGAGGTCGACAGCGTGTCGGAGTGGCTGGCCGACCTGGTGCAGAGCGAGGGGCTGCCGCCGAAGATGTTCGTGCTGCACCAGTTCCGGCTGTCGATGCTGCAGGACCGCGACAGCATCCGCCGCGACCGGCCCGAGCTGGAGTTCCTCATCCACGTCGACGGCCAGGGCTCGCAGCCCGACAAGCAGGCGACCTGGGACGCGCTGCACGAGGGCGCCCCCGAGGGCATCGGCTGGGGCTGGAAGAACTTCTACGACGAGGACGCGCCCATGCTCACCCCCGCCGAGACCATGGCCGAGGTCCGCCCCCTCCCTGACCTCGTCACCTACCAGTAGGCGGATCCCGGGGACGGGCGTCAGCGGCGCAGGAGCTCGCCGGAGACGACGCCCGCCTCGACCTCCTCGAGGGCGCGGCCGCGGGTCTCGGGCACGCGCTTCCAGATGAAGACGAGCGCGAGCAGGCCGACGGCGCCGAACAGGAAGAACGTTCCGGTGATGCCGACGCCGGAGACGAGGGTGGGGAAGAACAGGCCGAGCACCGCGTTCGTGATCCAGTGGCAGAAGATCGCGATGCCGACGCCGACGCCGCGGATCCGCAGCGGGAAGATCTCGGACAGCATCACCCAGGTGACGATGTTGAGGAACGTCTGCATGCTCCCCACGAACGCGACGACCAGCACCAGGATCACGTACGGCCGCGCCGGGTTCCCCACGGGGAGCGCGACGGAGGCGATGCCGATCAGGAAGTGCATCGCGGTGGTCAGGGAGTAGCCGAGCAGGAGGGTCGTGCGGCGGTTCATCGTCTGCATGAGCCGCAGCCCGATCAGGCCGCCGATCACGGCGATCGCCCCGGGTGCGATGTTGGCGACGAGCGCGCCGTCGTGGTCGAAGCCCGCCTCCTTCAGCACCGACTGGCCGTAGTACATGATCGAATTGATGCCGGTGAGCTGCTGGGCGACTCCGATCCCGATGCCGACCAGCAGGATGCGCACCGCCCAGCGCTCGCGCAGCGCCTGCAGCAGGGGGATCCTCGGGCCGTCCTTCGCGCCGATCGAGCGGGCGATGGTCTCCGCCTCCGCATGGGCCCGGTCGGGCGTCCGGATGGTCGTGAGCACGCCGAGCGCCTCGTCGCGTCGGCCGTGCGCGATCAGCCAGCGCGGCGACTCCGGGACCCGGGTCATGCCGAGCAGGAGCGCGGCGGCGGGGAGCGCGGCGACGGCGAGCATGATCCGCCAGACGCCGGGCAGCTCGCCCCAGACGGTGCCGATGACGGCGTTGGCCACGAAGGCGGCGAGCTGGCCGATCACGATCATCAGCTCGTTGCGGCCGGCGAGCGAGCCGCGGATCTCGGAGGGGGAGATCTCGGAGAGGTAGATCGGCACGACCACCGAGGCGCCGCCGACGGCCAGTCCGAGGACCGCCCGCCCGAGGACCATCACGCCGAAGCCCGGCGCCACCACGCAGACCAGGGCGCCGACGAGGAAGAGCACGGCGAGCAGGCGGATCGTGGTCCGCCTCCCGAGGGCGTCGGCGAGGCGTCCGCCCGAGATCGCGCCGATCGCGGCGGCGAAGAGGAGCGAGCTGGTGACGACCCCCTCGGTCAGCGCGGTGAGGCCCAGCTCGGCCGACATCGGCTCCAGGGCGCCGTTGATGACGCCGGTGTCGTAGCCGAAGAGGAGGCCGCCGAGGGTCGCGATGAGCGCGATGAGGCCGAGACGCCGAGTCGGCGCCTCCAGGGAGGTAGTGGTCATCCGCTCACTCTGACGCATGGCCGCGCGGTGAGCGAACCCTGGACCGTCGGGGGAACCCGGTGTAGCGGGTCCCCTCGACGGCAGGGAGGGGGGAGGAAGCGTGCGGAGGGGGTGCTCAGGAGGAGACGCGCGCGCCCTCGCGCAGGCCCTCCTCCTTGGCCTGCTGCACCAGGGCGGCGATGCGGCGGCGCGAGCGCGAGCGCCCGGCGAGCAACGCCGCGAGGATGAGGGCGACCCCGAGGATCACGAGCAGCTGCGGGACCGGCACGGCGGCGACCGTGATCGACTCCGTCACGGGAGCGGTGGCGACCGGCTCCTGATCGGCGGCGGCGACGGTCGGTGCGATGGTCAGGTCGGCGCCGACCCCGAAGAGGGGCCAGATGCCGTCGAGCTGCACCGAGACGCTGCGCCGGTCGCCGGGCAGCAGCTCCTGCTGGGGCGCGTCGGCCGCGACGACGGGGGCGGTGGCGCCCTGGGCGCTCGCCGTGCCGTCGAGCAGCAGGCGCACGTTGCCGGTGTTCACCACGTCGGCGACGAGCGAGAGGGAGCCGGGCTGGAACGGGTTCCAGGAGAGGCGGTAGTCGCTGGCCAGGTCCTCGACGGAGAAGGAGGGGGTCACCTCGCCGGTCACGCGGGTCATCACGCGGAAGCCGATGCGGCTCTCCACTCCGACGTTCGCGCCTCCCGCCTCGGTGCCCTGCGAGAGCACGGAGGCGGCGATGCCGGCGGCGTGGTCGCCGGGGGTGGCGTTGTCGGGGACCGTCACGGTGAACGGCACCACGCCGCTGCTGCCCGGATCGACGGTCACGGTCTCGGGGGCGGAGATCCACAGCCCGGCGTCGACCGACTCCTGGTCCGAGTTGAGCATGTTGAAGCGGCCGGTGTCGGTGAAGTAGCCGTCGGCGCTGGTGATGCTGAAGGTCACGGGCTGGTCGCTGAGGTTCCGCACGACCGCCTCGTCCGAGGCGCTCGCGCCGGGGGCGAGCTCGAGCTCGACCCACGCGCGCTTGTCGGGGACGCCGTCGGTGGAGGGGCTGACCGCCCAGGTGATCGCTCCGTCGGCCGCGACGGCCGCCGGAGCGACTCCCGCGCCGAGGAGGGCGACGATCAGCGCGAGCAGCGCGGGGAGGAGCGGGCGGCGGGGAGCGGCGGAGCGGCGCGGAGCAGTCATCAGAACCTCATGGTCGCACGGGGGAAGCACGACGCGGCCGGGCGGGCGGGCCCGGCCGCGTCGGCCGTGGTGGGATCGCGGCCGAGGGAGTGCGTCCCCCGGCCGCGACGGGTCACTCGAAGAGCGACAGGGTGATGGTGGACGAGTACGCGCCGGCGTCCACGTTCACGGGGGTGCGGAGGAAGAGGTCGGCGTCGGCGCTCCAGGAGCCCTCGGGGTTGACCTGCTGGGAGTTGCTGGCGACGATCGCGAGCAGCTCCTTGCCCTTCAGGCCGACGCCGTTGGCGCCGCCGTCGATGGCGGTGCCGACCTCATCGCCCGCGGCGACCTCGCCGAGGTCTCCACCGTCGACCAGGTCCGGGGTCCAGCCGAGGTTCTCGGCGCCGATGGTCGAGCCGTCGGCCGACGTGAAGTCGCTCGCCGTGCCGATGACGTACCACGCGGAGTCGGGGGAGACGTCCGCGGCGTCACGGGTGTCGGTGACCGTGACGGTGGGCAGGGTGCCGGTGAACTGGCGGCGGACGTTGTCCGAGCCGGTCTCGGTCAGCGTCGTCGAGTCCGCGGCGACGGTCATCGAGAGGGCGCCGGTCCCGGGGAGGTCGGCGATCTCGACGTTGATGTCGACGTCGTCGTTGCCGTAGTTGACCTCGGCGGCGAACGCCGTTCCGGCGACTCCGAGCAGGAGGACGCCTCCGGCCAGTCCAGCGGCTCCGCGGATCAGAAGGGATCGGGTGTTCATGTCGGGTGTTCTCCGTTCTCCGGCCGGCGTCGTCGCCGGCTCGATCTCAATGGGTGTGGGTCGTGCCCGCGGATCAGCTGCAGCTGGCCGCGGAGTAGGGGGCGGTCGCGGAGGCCGTGGCCGGCTTCCCGCTGATGAACGCGGTCGCCGTGGCGGTCGCGGATCCGTCGGTCACGCTCGTCGCCCGGGTGGTGAAGGCGGCCGAGACGGTGGCGCCGGGAGCGACGTCGGCGAAGCTCTTGGAGCCCCACGTCGTGCCGATCACGATCTTCGCGGCGAAGGCGTTCGGGTTCGTGGCGGTCGCGGTGACGACGATCTTCCCGGCGGCGCAGCGCGTCGTGGAGGTCGTGGTCACGGCGATCGCGGGTGCCGAGTCGGTCACGGGACCGACGGAGGCGGAGGCCGTCGCCGGCGTCCACTGCGGCTTCGCGGCGGTCACGGCCACCGAGATCGTCGCTCCGCGGTCGGCGGCGGTGAGCGTGTAGCTCGACGCCGTCGCCCCGCTGATCGCGGTCCCACCGCGCTTCCACTGGAAGCCGGTCGCCGTCCACGGGGAGGAGGCGGAGGCGGTCAGCGTGCTGCCCACCGTCGCCTTCCCCGTGATCGAGGCTGCGAGCGGCGCGGTGTCGACGATCGTCTGCGCGGCGACGCTGGTGAGGGTCGGGACGACCTTCTGCATGAGCCCGGTCGTCTTGTCGAAGGTCACCCGGTCGATCGTCGTCTCGCGGTGCTGGCCGTCTCCGCCGGGGATGGCGAAGCGGTGGTAGGCGATGTACCAGTCGTCCGTGCCGGGCACGTTGACGATCGAGTTGTGGCCCGTGGCGAGGATGCCCTGCGAGGTGTCCTTCTCGAGGACCACGCCGCGGTAGGTCCACGGTCCGTCGACGCTCGTCGAGGTGGCGTAGCCGACCTTGTAGTTCTCCGAGCCGGTGTCGTCGATCGAGTAGGTGAGGTGGTACAGACCGTCGCGGTAGTTCAGGAACGCACCCTCGCGGAAGTCGGTCAGACCGCTGATCTTCTTGATCGTGCCGGTCTTGATCGAGAGCATGTCGTCGGACAGCTCCCCGTAGAGCGGGTCGCCGTTGCCCCAGAAGAGGTAGCTCTTGCCGGTCTTCGGGTCGGTGAACGCGGCGGGGTCGATCGCCTGGCCGGACCGCACGGACTCGCCGTTGGTGATCATCGCGGTCGGCTGCGCCGTGAACGGGCCCATCGGGCTGTCCGAGACGGCGACTCCGATCGTCTTGCGGTTCAGCGAGGAGTTCTCGCCGGAGAAGTAGAAGTAGTACTTCCCGTTCTTCTCGATGATCGTCGGCGCCCAGGCGTTGCCGGTCGCCCACGGCACGTTGCCGTTCGCGCCGTCGAGCGTCAGGAAGGGCTGCTCCGAGCGGGTCCAGTCGATGAGGTTCTTCGAGGACCAGGCGTAGAAGGTCTTGCCGCCCCAGCCGGCGAAGCCGTCCGAGGTCGCGTACAGGTAGTAGGTGTCGCCGAAGACCGCGATGTTCGGGTCGGCGTTCAGGCCTGCGAGGACCGGGGACTTCATGACGACGGCCTTCAGGGTCCAGGTGGTCGCGGTGCCGCCGGCGGCGGGCGTGAGCACGACCGTCTGCGGGGTGGAGAGGTCGCGGACGGTGCCGGAGGCGGGGCTCGCCGTGACGCCGGCCGCGGTGGAGAAGGTCGGGGTGAGCTTCGTCAGGTCGGTCCCCGGCTTCACCGGGAAGGTGACCGTCCTGCTCGCCGAGTCGACGATCGGGGCCGTCTTCAGGACGTCGCCGCTGAGCGACAGGTCGACCAGGGCCGACGTGTTGCCGGAGGCGGCGAGCACCTCGGAGGCGCTGAGGGCCCGGTTGTAGACCGAGAACTCGCGGATCTGGCCGCGGAAGCGGTTGTCGGCGTCGTAGTTCGAGCGCCCGATGTAGTTCGCCGAGGTGGAGCCGCCGCCGATGTCCTTCGGGTCGGTCGTGACGGTGCCGCTGGCGACCTTCACTCCGTCGAGGTAGATCGTGCCGGTGGTGCCGGAGAGCGTGTACGTCAGGTGCGCCCAGGTGCCGCGGGGGAGGGCCGAGCCGCCGGCGACGGTCTGCTCGGTGGTGTAGTTCCCGGTCGCGATGCTGGTGCGGTAGTTGTTGCCCGAGGTGAAGAGGTAGCCGTCGCCGGCGCCGTTCGTGGTGTTGCCCAGGCCGTAGAGGAAGTAGGCGCCGCCCTGCGCGGGGTCGATCCAGACGTCGGACTGGATGGTGAGGTCCGTCACTCCGGCGAGCAGGTCGTTCGGCAGCTTGACGTAGTCGTCGGTGCCGTCGAGCTGCAGGGCGCCGTCCTTCCAGGTGCCACCCGAGGGCAGCGTGCCGTTCTGGTTGTTGCCCGAGCTGTCGCGCACCGTGGTGCCCGAGCCGCCGTCGAAGGTGTAGCGGAGGATCTCGCCGGCCGCGTTGACCGGCTTCGCGGCGGGGCCGGTGCTGCTGGTGCCGTAGGCGGCCGTCAGGCGCGCCTCTTCAGCGCTCGAGAGGCGGAGCACCGAGCCGTGGCGGAAGGGCTTCGAGAACGAGTACGTGTTCGCGCCGGTGGTGCCGACAGGAAGCGCCGTGAACCGCATGTCCGCGAGGGTGTCGGTGACGTAGGCGGAGTAGCCGAACGAGTCGCCCATGACGACCCAGCGGCCGTCGGGCAGCTGGTAGACGGTGAGGCCCTCGAGGTGGTCGGAGAGGCCGCGGGACTTCTCCTCGCCGAAGCCGATCACGCGGGTCCAGGGGCCGGCGAGACTCGGGGCCTTGTCGACGACCGTGCGCCAGTCGGCGGTGGAGAAGCGGTAGTACGTGTCCCCCTCCTTCGCGATGGTCGTGTCGATGATGCTGCCGCGGCTCCCGCCGCCGGCGGCGGGGTTCTCGTCCAGCCAGACCTTCGGGGTGGAGAAGCCGACGAAGTCGCGCGTGGTCGAGACGTAGACGCGCTGGGCGGAGGCCCCGCCGGTCAGCGTCTTGTCGCGGGCGGCCCAGTAGACGTAGTACTGGCCGGTCGCGTCGTCCCAGATCGCCTCAGGAGCCCAGACGTTGCCCGCGTCGGGGAAGCCGGCGAAGACGATGCTCTGATCGCTCCAGTTCACGAGGTCCGTCGAGCGCCAGACGACGAGGTTCTTGCTCGCGTTGGTCTGGTCCCAGGTGCCGCCGGGAGCGGTGCCCTCGGCGTGCAGGTCGGTGCCGATGATCCAGTACTCGTCGCCGGTGGGGGAGCGCACGAGGTGCGGATCGCGGACGCCGAGGGTGCCGCCGAGGTTGGCGAGCACGGCCTTGTCGTTGTTGAGCTTCGACCAGTGCAGACCGTCGGTGCTGGAGCCGAAGTAGATCTTCTCGTAGTCGGTCGAGGCGAAGTGGGTCCAGAGGTAGCCCGCGTCGTACTCGGTGTCGAGGTCCGCGGGAGCCGCGGTCACCGTGACGGGCAGCTGCCGGGTCGCGGTCGTGCCGGCGATCGTCGCGGTGAGTGTGACGGGCGTGGCGGCGGACCGGCGCTTCACGACGCCGGTCGTGCTGAGCACGGCCGTGTTCGAGGAGGACCAGGCGACGTCGTAGGAGCCGGCCTTCGCGGGCAGCGTCACGTTGCCGCGGACGTCGCCGGAGTTGACGATCGAGAGGGCGTCGAGCGCCTTCTGGGCGTCGGCGTTCACGTCCTTGGCGGGCACGGTGGCGGTGAAGGTGCGGGTGGCCGTGGCCGAGCCGCGGGTGGTCGTGGCGGTCAGCTCGACCGAGGCGACCCCGGTCGCGGGCGGCGTGACGACTCCGCTGGTCGAGACGACCGCGGAGTTGCTCGAGGCCCAGGCGATGGCGGAGCCGTTGGGGCCGGTCGTCGGGAGGGTGAGGTTCGCGGAGACCGAGGAGAGGCTCCCGAGGTCCAGGGCGGCGGAGTCGCGGGAGACGCGCGTGCTGTCCGGGGCCTGGAGGGTCGCGACGTCGGCCGCGCTGAGCGCCGTGCTGTAGACGCGGAAGTCGCGGACCGAGCCGGCGAGGGTCTTGTCCGCCGTGTAGACGGAGCGGCCGATAGCGTTCGCGGTGGTGGTGCCGTTGCCGATCGCGGCGGGAGTGATGGTCACTCCTGTCTGCTGCGCGACCTGGGTGCCGTCGAGGTAGAGGCGTGCGGTGTCGCTCGCGTCGTCGAGCGTGTAGGTGAGGGTCTTCCAGACGCTGCGCGCGAGGTTCGCGTTGGAGTTGACGGTCTGCTCGGTGGTCCAGTTGCCGGTGGCGATCGAGGCCTTGTAGCCGTTGCCCGTCGTGTAGAGGTAGCCGTTCCCGGCGCCGTTCGTCGTGTTGCCGAGGCCCCAGATGAAGTAGGGCGTGCCCTGGTTCGCGTTCACCAGGACCTCGGTGCTGACCGTGATCGAGTTCAGGCCCGCGAGCAGGTTGTCGGGCAGCTTGACGTAATCGTCGGTCCCGTCGAGGGCGACGCCCGCGGCTCCGCGAGGAGCGGCTCCGTTGACGAGCGTGCCGGTGCGGCCCTTGCCCGAGCTGTCGGCGACGGTCGTGCCGCTCGTCTCGTCGAGCGCGTAGCGCAGGACGAGGCTGTCGGAGGGAGCTGCGCTCGCCGACTGGGCCGTCAGAAGGGGGACGGTGAGGGCCACGGCCGTCACGAGGACGAGTGGTCGCAGGAAAGGCTTCATCGCGCTTTGCTCCAGGGTCGGCACCATTGCTGAGGGGAGGGAGTGTGCCGGCTTCGTACGCGGCAATGTTCACGGTAACACTATGTTGACGACAACGTGAAGAGCCTAACCGGATCATTTCCCGACACTCCAGAGAAGAGGCGAACCGGTTCGACGAATCCCGGGTGCATCCTGGAGCGACGCGTACGCCGATGTCCGGTCGGATCAGCCGCGGTCGACGTCGCGCGAACGGCTCAGCGCGCGGTCCATCGCCCTCAGCGTCCGGAAGCCGGCCCGCTCGGCCACGGCCGCGCGAGCCGAGGGCGAGAGCGACGGGCTCGCGGCGAGCAGCGACGCGGCGAGGTGCACGCGCCGCTCGCGGAGGGTCGCGGCCACGGTCGTGCCCCGGCGGTGGAAGGCGCGGTCCAGCGTCGCCCGCGAGACGCGGAGCCGCATCGCGAGAACGCCGGCGGTGAAGTCCGCGTCACCCGCCTCCGCATCGATGACGGCGATCGCGCGGAGGAGGACGCCCTCGAGTCCGTCCTCCGGACGGGCGGGCGGCAGGCTCTGCTTGATCAGGGCCGACGCGGTCGCCTCGAGCGCCCGGCGCAGCTCGCTGAAGCCGGGATCGCCCGCCGCGAGGTCCGCGTTGAGGGTCGCGTTGACGAGGGAGACGAAGGCGCCGCTGTAGCTGTCGGCGGCGAGCAGGGTGCAGGACGGCCCGTCGGACTGTGCGCTCGTGAGGCCGAGCCTGCCCCAGGACGTCCTCAGCGCCAGCCAGGCGGAGTCCTCCTCCGCCCGGAACCGAGCGGAGTCGTCGCGTCGGAGGAGGGCGAGCCCGCCGGGCCGCAGACGAGCGGCCTCGAGAGGGCCGTCGACGACGATCTCGCCGGCGACCGGGACGATGAGGTCGACCTCGGCCCGGTCGGGGGCGGGGAGGGGCGGGTCGGTCCGGAGCGTGCCGGGTGTGTGCCAGAGGCGGCTCAGCCGGAAGCCGTCGACGGCGAGCACGTCCCCGGCGAGGTGCAGGGGCGGAGCTCCGTCGCTCGCCCAGCCGAGGCTCCTCAGCCACGCCTCCACGCGGGGACCGCTCAGCTGCAGCGTCTCGACGAGACCGCGCGGGGCGGCCGGCTGCTCGGAAGCGGTCACCGGGCTCCTTCGCAGCGGGGACGGGGTGCGCGGGCGGTGACCACGTTAGGCCGGGGGAGGGGCGCCGAGACGGGGTGGCGCGTTCCTCCTCGGACGAGGCGCCCGTCCTCGGCGGGAGGGCGGAGGCGGCCCTCCTCGCCCGCGGTCCGGCAGGACGCGGGCGGAGAGGGCCGCCGGGCGCGGATCAGCGGCAGTCGGTTCTCGCCTTGATCCAGTGGGGGTTCAGCGCGCCGTCTCCCCGGGCGGTGATCCCGGCCGCATCGGGGCCGGTGCTGGCACCGGAGCCGATCTTGGTCCACGTGTTCTGCGCCGTGCTGTAGTACCAGATGTCGCCGTTCGCCTTCACGGAGACGTTCCCATCCGCTCCCTGACCGTAGGTGCGGACGAACCCGGAGTTCTCCGGAACGGTCGCGAGCCGGGTGCCGTACTGCAGGACCCCGTCCTTGATCCAGTGGATCTCGAACGTCCCGCCCGGCCGCTGGGTCAGTCCGGCGGCGCTCGGCTCGGTGCTGGCTCCGGTGCCGACGAGGTCCCAGACGTTGCCCTGCGGGGTGTACCGCCAGATGTCGCCGTTCGACTTCACGGCGATCGTGCCGCGGGTGCCGAGGCCGTAGACGCGGACGAATCCGGAGTTGGTCGGCACCGTGGCCGCTGCGGTGCCGTACTGCAGGACTCCGTTCTTGATCCAGTGGACGTTCAGGGTCCCGGCCGGGTTCGCGGAGATGCCGGCCGCGCTCGGCTCGGTGCTGGCGCCGGTGCCCAGAAGGGTCCACTCGTCGGCCTGGCGGTTGTACCGCCAGACGTCGCCGTTCGACTTGATGGAGACGTTCCCGTCCGCGCCCTGACCGTAGGTGCGGACGAATCCGGAGTTGCTCGGAACGGTCGCAAGCGCCTTGCCGTACTGGAGGACTCCGTCCTTGATCCAGTGCGCGTTGTAGGTTCCGTCCGGCTGCTGCGTGAGCCCGGACGTGCTGGGCTCCGTGGAGGCGCCCGTGCCGAGCTTCTGCCAGCCGTCCGACCGCCGGTACTGCCAGATGTCGCCGTTCGCCTTGACGGAGACGTTGCCGTTCACACCCTGCGAGGAGGTGTGGATGAATCCGGAGTTCTCGGGAACAGTGGCGAGGCCCGTGCTGTACTGCAGGTCGCCGGTCTGGCGGACCGGGAACGGGGCGTTCGTCTTCGCCGAGCCGCCGAAGGCGAGGGCCGAGCCTGTCGAGGGGCCGGCGATGACGCTGCCGGCGGGGATGGTGGCGACTCCGTTCGCGTCGGTCACGAAGGTGTCGGTCCCGCTCCCTCCGAAGCGGAAGCCGGGCGGGGTGTTCACCCGCACAGGGACGTTCGCGACGTTGCCGCCGGTGAGGGTCAGCGTGATCGGCGCCGTGTTGGGCATGCACGCGATCATGGTCGGGATGGAGCTGAACACGAGGGTCTGCGTGGCAGAGGCGGCGGCGGCCGGGGTGGCCGTCGCTGCGGCGATCACGGGCAGGGACCAGGTGGCGCCGGCGACGACGGTGCGTCGCCTCAGCGGACCCTGCTCAGCGGGAGAGTTGTCGGAAGTCACAGTGAAGCTCCTCGGTCTGTCTTCTCGCCGGCGGCCTGCTCGGAGGACGGTCGTCGTCCGCTCGGCCGCTTCGGCGGGTACGACGGGCGCCGTACCGCTGGGGAGTCTTCCCGCGGGCGGGCGGTCGGCCCAAGCGCTCGGGGGCAGGTGAGGAGGAAGTGGCGCTGCCGTGAGGAGGGAGTGGTGAGCTCCGGCGCCGCTCCGAGTCGCGATCGCCCTCCTGACCCGGTGATCCCGTCGGTCGCACGCTGCCGCCGGGGCGCCGCCGGCGCGGTGAGCGGGAGCGTCGCCGTCCGCTGTGACCGGTCCCGTGACAAACGGAGCACGCGCGGGCTGCGAATCACTCCCGTGGTGAGGCGTCAGCGTGCCCGCGAGGAGGGGGCGCCCGATGAGGTCGAGATCGGCCGAGATGTACCGGCGGATGGCCGAGCACTGGAACGGCGTGGAGGCCCGTTCTGGACTGCGGGTCGAGGCGACGGGCTCGCTCGGCTTCGAGATCGCCAGACTGTGGATCCCCGGTGGCTGCGTTCTCGAGCAGAAGCCGCAGTCGCGCTGCCCGCCGGGCGCGCATCTGCTGCTGGTCGTCGAGGGCGGAGGACGCATCCGACAGGGCGGACGGATGCTCGAGTGCGGCAGTGGTGATCTGGTGGTCATCGACGCGGAGCCGCGGACCGGGGCGCGCTTCCCCCGCTCGACCGTGATCTACGCCTGGGTGCTCGGCGAGCGGGCGCTGGAGCAGCGCTGGATCGCTGAGCGCCTCGGCGAGGTCCTGCCGGTCGCCGGCTCCTTCCTGGCCCCGGCGCGGGCGCTGATGAACGGTCTCCTCGACGGCGACCCCGCTCTGGCGGAGCAGCCCGCCGTCGCCCGGGCGGGCGAGGCCTTCCTGAAGGAGCTGGTCGAGGGCTCCGCACCGCGCAGGCGTCCCCGCGCCGAGGAGGTCTACGGGGAGGCCATGGCCCTGATCGAGGAGCGCCACCGCGATCCCGCCTTCACCGCCGCCCGGCTCGCCCGCGAGCTCCTGGTGTCGGAGCTGACGCTGGCCCGCGCGTTCTCCTTCCTCAGGCGGACGGCCGACGACGAGCTCGAGCGGCGCCGGGCGGGCACCCTCCTGCTCCTGATCGGCGGGCGGTCCCTGGCGACCGCCGACTTCGCGCGCGCGTCCGAGGAGGCGGGCTTCGCCTCCGAGGGGAGCGCTCGCCGCGCGCTGTGGCGGCTCTCCCAGCGCCGCTGACCGGGACGGTCCCCGTGGCCGTCCTCCCGGTCCGGCGACGGCGTGCGGCCGGATTCCGAGCGCGAGGCGCGGAGGCCTGGGAGATCCGTGCGAACGTCCGGCGGTGATCGACAGATGAGGGATTCTGTTCGTTCGACGCGGAGGAGGCGGGAGATGGGGGCCGCAGAGGAGCGGATGCAGGCGTTCGCTCGCGCCTGGTACGAGCGCGGGACCGGCGCTCCCGGTCTGCGGATGGACGCAGCGGATGGACCGGGACTCGCGCTGACGCGGGTGTGGGGGCCGAACGGGATCAGGGTCGCCCCCTCGCCGTCGGTCGACAGGGCGGACAGGCCGGCGGGCGTTCACATCTCCCTGATCGTCGAGGGCGGGGGAGAGGTCGTCCTCGACGAGGGCGTGCTCGAGGCGACGCCGAACAGCGTCCTGCTCCTCGACGCCAGGGTCCCGGCGCGCATCGACTACCGGCGGCCGACCGTCTCGTACACCTGGAGCTTCGACGCCGCCGTGCTCGAGCACCGGTGGGTCCGCGAGCGGATCAACGAGGTCGTGTCGGTGCGCGAGTCGGTCTGGACGCCTGCCCGTGCCCTCGCCAACAGCCTGATCGAGGGGGATCCGGCCGTGCTCGGGGCCGCCGGCGTGAGGCGGGCGAGCGAACTGCTGCTGGAGGGGATCGTCGAGCACTGCGCTCCGCGGGTCCGGACCCGGAGCGCGGACCAGGTCTACGCGGAGGCGATCCCGGTGATCGAGGCGCGCCACCGCGACCCGGCGTTCTCCGCCGCGGTGCTCGCCCGGGAGCTGCTCGTCTGCCCCCGCATGCTCGCGGAGGCTTTCGCGTTCCTCGGCCGCACGCCGGCGGAGGAGATCGAGACGCGCCGGGCGGGCACCCTCCGGCGCCGGATCGGCCTGCGGCGGCGGGGCCCTGCCGACTTCGCCCGCCTCGCCGAGGAATGCGGTTACGCCACCCGCGAGCAGGCCGCG
The DNA here is from genome assembly GCF_002932235.1 of Rathayibacter sp. AY1E3. Classification (NCBI taxonomy): domain Bacteria; kingdom Bacillati; phylum Actinomycetota; class Actinomycetes; order Micrococcales; family Microbacteriaceae; genus Rathayibacter; species Rathayibacter sp. AY1E3. The sequence goes on along the minus strand of NZ_PSVN01000010.1, from coordinate 134,878 downwards.
CTGACGCCTACCGCTCCGCCTCCTGAGGCCGGCGGAGCGCCCCGGACACGACGGCGCCCCCTCGTCCGCGGAGGGACGAGGGGGCGCCGGGGGAGATCGAGCGGGAGCCCGGTCAGGTCTTGCTGCGGGCCATGACGGCGCGCTGGAGGAGGACGAAGACCAGGAGGATGCCTCCGGTGATGATCGTGGTCGCCTCCGGCGGGATGCCGCCGTCACGGGTGATCAGGACGTTCATCAGGCCGAGCACCAGGGCGCCGACCACCGAGCCGAGCACGAAGCCGACGCCGCCGGTGAGCAGCGTGCCGCCGATGACGGTCGCCGCGATGGCGTCGAGCTCCCAGCCGGTGCCGGTGATGTTCTGCGCGCTGCCGAGGCGGGCGGTGTAGACCACACCGGCGAGACCGGCGAGCGTGCCGCTGATGATGTAGATGAACAGCTTGGTCCGCACCACCGGGAGGCCCATCAGGGCCGCCGACTGCTCGGAGCCGCCCATCGCGTAGACCGTGCGGCCCAGGCGGGTGCGGTGCAGCACGAAGAACGCGCCGGCCACGACGAGGATCGCGATGATCACGCCGGGGCTGATGACGAAGTCGTTGACCTTCGGGCCGTCGATCAGCTTGATCGGCGTGGCCAGGCTCAGCACGGCCGAGTCCTCGGGGAGGCGCTCCGGGACGGTGCTCAGCATGGAGGCGAGACCGCGGGCCAGGAACATCATCGCGAGCGTCGCGATGAACGGCTGCACGTTGAAGTACTGGATCAGGACGCCGGAGATCACGCCGAACAGGGCGCCGATCACGACCATCAGGACCATCACGAGCCAGGGGTTCCAGCCGGCGTTGATCAGGAGCACGCCGCTCACGCTGCTGAACGCGATCACCGCGCCGACCGAGAGGTCGATGCCGCCGGTGAGGATCACGAAGGTGAGGCCCACGGCGAGGATGATCAGGTGCGCGTTGTTGACCAGCAGGTTCGAGATCGTGCTCGCCTGCAGGATCCGGCCGTAGGCGGCCTCGCCGTAGACGATCATCCCGAAGAAGATGATCAGCGCGGCCAGGGTGGGCAGCTTGTCCAGGTGCTGGCTCAGCCAGCCGCGCGCCCCGGAGGTGCGCTTGGTGCTCGCCGGAGGGGCGGAGCGGGTCATCACGGCACTCATGCGGGGATCGCCTCTTTCTGCGGGACGCTGCGGCGCGCCTCGCGACGGGACTTGAAGGCGGAGCGGACGCGCTCGGACTGCAGGAGGCAGAGCGCGACGATGACGATCGCCTTGAAGGCGGGCGTCGCGGAGGACGAGACTCCGAGGAACACGACGGTCTTGTCGAGGGTGGCGATCAGGATCGCGCCCACGGCGGCACCGGTGATGTTGAACTTGCCGCCGGCGAGCGAGGTGCCGCCGATGACGACCGCGAGGATCGCGTCGAGCTCGAGCTGGTAGCCGGTGCGCGAGACGTCGACCGTCATCACGCTCGCCGTGGCGAACACGCCCGCGACTCCGGCGAGGATGCCGCTGCCGATGTAGGCGGTCATCAGCAGGCCCCGGCGGTTGATGCCCGCGAGGCGGGCCGCCTTCGGGTCCATGCCGATGGCCTCGATCATCAGGCCGAGGGCGCTGCGGCGCACCAGGACTCCGACGACCACGACGATGGCGATGGCGAGGAGGAACACGACCGGGAGCCCGAAGACGTACCCGTTCGCGAGCCAGCGGAAGGGCTCGTTGGTGGCGGCGGTGTTCTGGCCGCCGGTGATGACCTTCGCCAGGCCGCGGCCCGCGAGCATCACGACCAGCGTGCTGATGAATGGCTGGAGGCCCACCACCGAGACGAGGACGCCGTTCACGGCTCCGAGCACGGCGGCCACCAGGAGGGCGACCGCGAAGGCTCCCGCTGCGGCGCCGAGCGAGTCGGGCGCTCCCGCGGAGTTGAGGAACTCCATCGAGACGGCGCCGGCGACGACCATGATCGAGCCGACCGAGAGGTCGATGCCCCCGGTCGCGACGACCAGGCACATGCCGACGGCGATCATCAGGATCGGAGCGGCGGCGCGGGCGATGTCGATGACGTTGCCGACGAGGTAGCCGGTAGTGGGGCTGACCGAGACGGCCAGGTAGCCCGGGTCCTTGACGACGTTGACGAGGAGGAGCAGGGCGATCGCCACGACTCCCCAGAAGTACTGGCGGCGGATGATCCCGCCGAGGACGGATCCCCGGGCGGGTCGGGTGTCGCTGCTCATGATGCGGCCTCCTGCGTGGCGCTCTCGAGGACGACGACGTCCTCGTCGACGACTCCCTCTGCGGCGATGGTAGTGACGATCGACTCCGCAGTGACAGCGGGACCGTTGAGGATCTCCGCGATCACGCGGTGGTCCTTCAGGACGATGATGCGGTCGCTGAGGCGGACGACCTCGTCGAGCTCGGACGAGATGAAGACCACGGCGACGCCCTCGCCGGCGAGGGCGACGACCTTCTCCTGGATCTCGGCCTTCGCTCCGACGTCGATGCCGCGGGTCGGCTCGTCGAGGATGAGGATCTCGGGGGCGGTGGCGAGCCAGCGGCCGAGGAGGACCTTCTGCTGGTTGCCGCCGGAGAGCTTGCTGATCGGGCGGTCGGGGTCGGCCGGGCGCACGTTGAGCTCGACGAGGTACTTGCCGACGATCTCGTCCTTCTCCTTCTTGGAGAGGGGGCGGGCCCAGCCACGCTTGGCCTGCACGCCGAGGATGAGGTTCTCGCGGACCGAGAGGTCGCGGATGATGCCCTCGTCGCGGCGGTTCTCGCTCGAGAACGCGATCTTGTGGGCGAGACCGGCGGTCGGCGTCGGGACGTCGATCTTCTTGCCGTGCATCGTGATCTCGCCGGTGTCGGGCTTGTCGACGCCGTAGATCAGGCGCGCGAGCTCGGTGCGGCCGGAGCCGAGGAGCCCGGCGAAGCCGACGACCTCGCCGCGGTGCAGCGTCAGGTCGGTGCTCTCGATGGAGCCCTTCTTGCCGATGCCCTTCGCGGTGTAGAGCGGGGCGTCGCGGTAGAGGTGGTCTTGGCTCTCGCGCTCGGAGTCAAGGGAGCGCAGCGCCGCGATGTCCTTGCCGATCATCTTCGAGATCAGCGAGGTGCGGTCGAGCTCGTGGGTCAGGTACTCGCCGACGAAGGTGCCGTTGCGCAGCACCGTCAGGCGGTCGCTGATCGCGTAGACCTGGTCGAGGAAGTGCGAGACGAAGAGGATCGCGACGCCCTCCGCGCGGAGGCGGCGGATGACCACGAAGAGGTTCTCGACCTCGTTCGCGTCCAGGCTCGAGGTCGGCTCGTCGAGGATGAGCACCTTGGAGTCGCTCACCGTCGAGCGGCTGATCGCGACCAGCTGCTGCATCGCGATCGAGAGCGAGGCGAGCGACTGGCGCGTGTTGAGGTGGCCGAGGCCGAGCTTCTCGAGCGCGACCTTCGCGGCCTGGTGCGTGGCCTTCCAGTTGATGCCGAAGGGTCCGCGGACCTCGTAGCCGAGCATCACGTTCTCTCCGATGGAGAGGTTCGTGACCAGGTTGACCTCCTGGTACACGGTGGAGATGCCCGCGGCCTGCGAGTCGGCGGTGCCGGTCAGGCGACGGGTCTCCCCGTCGATCACGATGTCTCCGCTGTCGATGCGGTAGACGCCGGTGAGGGCCTTGATGAGCGTGGACTTGCCGGCGCCGTTCTCACCCATGAGGGTGTGGACCTCGCCCGGGAACAGGCGGAAGTCGACGCCGTCGAGGGCTTTCACGCCGGGGAAGCTGATCGAGATGTTCTTCATCTCGACGATCGGAGGCGAACCTGTCATGTCGCGTCGTTCCGTTCTCGAGCGGGGCGCAGCCGAACAGGTGCGCCGAAGGGTCGGAGCGACCGGGGCCGGCGGGTGGGCCGGCCCCGGTCGCTCCGGGGGAGTGGTGCCGCGTCGAGGAGGACGCCGGGCGACCGGTGGTGCTGAGCGACTAGAACTTGCGGTCGGGCAGCGCGGTGGTGGCGGCCTCGGGCGAGTCGAAGGTCTCGCTCGGGACGACGATCGAGGACTCGACCTTCTCGCCGGCCAGGGTCTTCTCGACCGCGTCGAGGGCGGTCTCGCCGAACAGCGGGTTGTACTCGGCGACGAAGCTCAGCTCGCCGTCGGCCAGCGCCTGCAGGGCGTTCTTGGTGCCGTCGATCGTGGCGATCTTGACGTCGGTGCCGGGGGTGAGGCCGGCCTCCTGGACGGCCTGGACAGCGCCGAGGCCCATCTCGTCGTTCTGTGCGAAGACCAGCTGGACGTCGTTGTTGTTCGACTTCAGGACGGTCTCGAAGACGCTCTTGGCCTCTTCGGTGGACCAGTTCGCGGTCTGCGCGCCGATCTTGGTGAACTTCGAGTCGGCGCCGATGACCTCGTCCCAGCCTTCGTTGCGCTCGTTGACGACCGAGACGCCCGCGGGGCCCTCGAGCGTGAAGTACTTCGCGCCGCTCGGGAAGGTGGTCTTGGCCCAGTCGGCGACCGAGGTGCTGACCGCGATGTTGTCCGGCGCGATGCGGGTCACGTAGAGGTCGGTGTTGTCCGGCTCGATGCCGCGGTCGATCAGGATGACCGGGATCTCGGCCTCCTGGGCGCGCTCGAGCGAGTCCTCCCAGCCGGAGCCCTCCGTGGCGGAGAGCAGGATGATGTCGACGCCCTCGTCCACGAAGGAGGTGAAGGAGTCGATCTGCGACTTCTGGTCTCCGTTGGTGGCGGGTGCGTACTTCAGGTCGAAGCCGGCGTCCTTGGTGAACGTGTCCTCGATGTTGGTCTCGTTCGCCTGGCGCCACGCGCCCTCGGGGCCGACGGCCACGAAGCCGACGGTGGTGAGGTCACCGCTCGAGCCGGAGCCCGAATCGGTGCCGGAACCGCCCGAGCAGCCCGCGAGTCCGAACGCGAGTGCGCCGACTGCTGCGAAACCCAGGAACTGGCCGATACGCCTCGTCTTGGACATAGATCTCCTCCTTGAGATCGCGGGCACGAAGAGAGTGCCCGAGATGGTGGACCCCGAAGGGCCTCGAATGCGGGCCTAGCGGCCCGAGGTGCGGTGAGTGCAGGATGTGCAGTGGGCGCCGGCCGAAGCAGCGCCACGTCGAAATGTTACCGTGAACAATTCTTGTGACGCAACAGCACGGCGGTGCGCTTCGGTAACGATCCGGTCGCGGGGCCCGCAGGGCCCGATGGCAACCCTCTGCCCGGTGGTCGGGCCCGGGAGTAGCTTCCCTGGCCATGATGCTCCCTCGATCGCGCTCCGTCCCCGCGACGGCCGCGACGGCGGCCCTCGTGCTCGCGCTCTGCGGATGCTCCGCGGACGGCACGGCGGCCCGCCGCGCGGCCGACGCCTTCCTCTCCGCGCTCGCCGACGGCGACGGCCGCGCGGCGTGCGCGCTGCTCACCGGCTCCGCCCGCGAGGCCGTGGAGGACCGGGAGGGCGACTGCCCCGGCGGCGTGCTGGAGCTCGGGATCGCGGAAGACGGAGCAGGGGACGCCGAGGTCTACGGCCGGGCGGCGATCGTGCGCTCCGGCGGCACCGCGGTGTTCCTCACCCCGGGCGACGACGGCTGGCTGGTGCGCGCGGCGGGGTGCACGCCGGTGGCGGACGCGCCCTTCGACTGCGTCCTGGACGGGAGCTGACGTGCGCACCGCTTCCGCCCTGTACTACGCCGTGATCGTGCTCGGCCTGATCGGGTTCTTCGCCGTCGGGATCCTCGGGAGGTGAGCCGGATGCGCCGCTTCCTGCGCGAGAACGGACTCTCGCTGTTCTTCCTCGCGATCTTCCTGCTCGCTCTCCTCGGGCAGTAGTTCGCCGGGCTCGCCGCGTACAACGACACCCAGGTCGCGGAGGGGCTGCGGGAGGTCGGCTACTGGCGCTTCGTCACCTCCTCCGACTTCGCGATCGACGTCGCCGAGAACTGGCAGTCGGAGTACCTCCAGTTCTTCCTCTACATCGGCGCGACCGTCTGGCTCGTGCAGCGCGGCTCGCCCGAGTCGAAGCGGTTGGGCGAGGAGGGCCTCGAGACCGACGAGCAGCAGAAGGCGGGGGCGTCCGCGGAGGACGACTCGCCGCCCTCGGCGTCCGCCGGCGGCCTGCGGCAGGCGCTGTTCTCGCACTCGCTGCTGCTGGTGATGGGGGCGGTGTTCCTGCTGTCCTGGGCGGCGCAGTCGGTGACGGGCGTCGTGGCCTACAACGAGGAGCAGCTGACGAGCCTGGAGGCGCCCGTCGACTGGCTCGGCTACGTCTCCTCCGCCGACTTCTGGAACCGGACGCTCCAGAACTGGCAGTCGGAGTTCCTCGCGGTGGGCAGCATGGCGGCGCTCGCCGTGTTCCTGCGCGAGCGCGGGTCGAGCGAGTCGAAGAAGGTGGGCGATCCGCACGGACGGACGGGGATCTGAGTGGTCAGGGTGCGTCGGATCGGACGCGGATCTCGTCGCCCTCGAGGGCGAACCGCAGGGACGTGCCGATCGGGAACCGCTCGCGCAGGGCCTCCGGCGCCGCCGACGTCACGGTGAACTGCGCGACCGCGGGGAACGCTCCGGCCGTGCAGCCCTGGAAGAACAGGCCGTCCTGCGGCTCGGCGGTCCGCACGATGGAGAGGCACGAGCCGGCGCTCGAGGAGCGGCGCTGCCGGACGACGGTGAGCCCCGTGTCGGCGGGCAGGCTCTGCCGCACGACGGTGAGCCCGCCGAAGTCCTCGGTGGTGACCGATCCGTCGAACCCCAGTCCCTCCCAGCCGGGGAGGTCGGTGCCGTTCGACAGCGGCAACACGGCGACCTCGCGGCCGGGCTGTCCGTCCTCGGCGGTGGCGAGGAGGGTGGCCCCCGCGGCGACGGCGGCCGTCGCGGCCAGCGCGGCGGGGAGGAGGAGGCCGCGCCGACGGGAGCGGCGGGGCGGGACGTGGCCGAGGGGGTCGGACGCCTCGTCGGCGGAGGCGTCCGCGGGAGGTGCCGCGTCCTCCGGCGCCGCGGCCCCGGAGACCGCGGGAACCACCGCGTCCGGCAGTGCGGTGCCGAGGGCGGGACGGACGCGGGCCTCGAGCGCGGAGAGCCGGGCGAGCGCGCCGGGGTCCCGCTCGATGTCGGAGCCTCGGCCGTAGGCGCGCCGCTGCAGCTCCGCGAGCTCGTCCGGTCGCTGATCGTCCACCCCCGGATCCTCGCAGGCCCGGCGCCCGAGCGGGACCCGCCGGCGCGCCGAGGTCCTGGCGGTCGAGCAGCCCGGACGGCTCATCGAGACCCGGTGGACGGTGCGGCCGCTCGGCCGGCGGGGGAGGTCAGTCGTCGTCGTCGAGGTCGTCGTCGCGGTCGGCGGCGATCATCTCGACGATCGTGTCGACGGTGAGCCAGGGGCCGTTGCTGACCTCGCCGATCTTCTCGCGGTCCTTGAAGACGACGATGCGGTCGCTGAGGCGCACCACCTCCTCCAGCTCGGACGAGATGTAGACGACGGTCACCCCCTCCTTCGCGAGCTGCGCGATGTGCGCCTGGATCTCGACCTTCGACGCCACGTCGATCCCGCGCGCCGGCTCGTCGAGCACGAGCAGCCGCGGACGGGTCGCGAGCCACCGCGCGAGGACCACCTTCTGCTGGTTGCCTCCGGAGAGGTACTTCACCGGGATGTCCGGGTCGGCCGGCGAGATGTTCAGCGCCTCGACGTAGGTGCGCACCAGGGTGTCGGTCTCGGCGGCCGAGAGCGGGTGCGCCCAGCCGCGCAGAGCCTGCAGGCCCAGCACGAGGTTCTCGCGGAGGGAGAGGTCGCCGATGATCCCGTCCTCGCGGCGGTTCTCGCTCGAGTGGGCGATGCGGTGGCGCAGGCCCGACACCGGGTCGGAGATGTGCGCGGGCTGGCCGTCGATCAGCACCTCGCCGGTGTCCGGCTTCTCGACCCCGCTCACCAGCGACGCCAGCTCGGTGCGCCCCGAGCCGCGCAGGCCCGCGAAGCCCACGATCTCGCCGCGGTGCAGCTCCAGATCGGTCGGGCCCACGGCGCCGCGGCGGCCGATCCCGTGCGCGCGGTAGATCGCCGGGCCGACCGGCTGGCGGCGGTGCTCGCGGCGGTCGGAGCCGATCTGCCGCAGCGCATCGATGTCCTTGCCGATCATCTTCGCGATCAGCTCGGCGCGGTCCATGGTGTGCGCCGGGTACTCGCCGACGGTGCCGCCGTCGCGGAGCACCGTCAGCCGGTCGCTGAGGGTGAGGACCTGCTCGAGGAAGTGCGAGACGAACAGGATCGCGACGCCCTGGTCGCGCAGCCTCCGCAGCACCGTGAAGAGGCGGGCCACGTCGCTGAGGTCGAGGCTGGAGGTGGGCTCGTCGAGCACGAGCACGCGCGGACGGTCGACCATCGCGCGGCTGATCGCGACCAGCTGGCGGATCGCCGGCGAGAGCGAGCGCAGCGGCAGGTGCGGGTCGAGGTCCTCCAGGCCCAGCTCGGCGAGCATCTCGGCCGCGCGGTGGTGGGTGCGCGACCAGGAGATGCCGAAGCGGCCGCGGACCTCGTGGCCGAGCATCACGTTCTCGCCGATGCTGAGGTTGTCGGTGAGGCGCTCGTCCTGGAACACGGCCGTGATGCCCGCTGCCTTCGCCTCCGCCGGGCCGCTGAAGCGCCGGGCGACGCCGTCGACGAGGATCTCGCCCGCGTCGGGCTGGTGGATGCCGGTGAGCGTCTTGATCAGCGTGGACTTGCCCGCGCCGTTCTCGCCCATCAGCCCGTGGATCTCGCCCGGCACCAGCCGCAGGTTCCCGTCCTTCAGAGCGGGTCCGGAGGCGAAGGAGACGCGGATGCCGGTCATCTCGACGACGGGTGCCGCGGAGCTCCGGGTCGTCCTCGATGAGATCGCCACGTGCCGTCCTCGGTTCGTGTGCGGCGCGCCGTCAGGGTCCGGCGTGCCAGGGGCTGCCGCCGATGATACGCGAGCGCATGCGGCGGGACGGGAACAGGAGGGTCACGATCGGGGAGCGGCCGTGGAGGAGCGGATCACCAGCTCCGTGGGGATCCGGGTGCGCTGCGGGATCTCCTGGCCGCGGATCCTCGCGTGGATCACCTCGGCGACCGTCGTCCCGAGCTTGTCGAAGTCCTGGCGGACCGTCGTCAGCGGCGGGAGGAAGTGGCGGGCGGTGGGCAGGTCGTCGAAGCCGACGATGCTCATGTCCTCGGGCACGCGGATCCCGCGCTCGACGAGGCCGTGAATCACTCCGAGCGCCATCTCGTCGTTCGCGACGACCATCGCGGTGAAGTCGGGCACCGACTGCAGGCTCGCGGCGAAGTCGTACCCGGAGTCCGGGGTCCAGTCGCCGATGACGATGGGGCGCTCGTGCATCCCCCACGACTTCGCGCGGCTGTGGAAGGCGCGCTCGCGGGCGCGCGCATCGAGCCAGTCGAGGGGGCCGGAGAGGTGCAGCACGTCGCGGTGGCCGAGGTTGCCCAGGTGGTCGACGGCCTGGAACATGCCGGCCTGCTGGTCGACCGAGACGGTGAGGAAGCTCGGATCCTTGTCGCTCTTCACCACGAGCGTCGGCACGCCGATCTCGACGGTGCGGAGGGTCGCCACGGAGGAGGAGCGCGGCGCGATCACGCAGAGCGCGTCGATCCCGAGGCCCATCAGGTGGGCGATCGCGTCGGTGGGGGTCATCTCGAGGTCCGGCCGCAGCGCGACGGAGGTGATCGAGTACCCCTTCTCGCGGGCGGCGCGCTCGATCGCGCGGAGGGTGCTCGACGGCCCGTACTCGGCGCCGCTCTCGATCATCACGCCGATGCGGTCGGTGCGCTGCGTGACGAGGGAGCGGGCGGCGATGTTCGGCCGGTAGTTGAGCTCGTCGACCGCCTCGAGGACCTTCTGGCGGGTCGACTCCTTGATGTTGGGGTGCCCGCTGAGCACGCGCGACACGGTCATGTGCGAGACGCCCGCGACCGCCGCGACATGGCGGAGGTTCGGCCGATCGGCCATGAGAGGACCTCCTCCGCTCCCCGGGCGGGTGAGCCGCGCCACCCCGGCGCGGACGAGGCTCAGAGGGCTCGGCTGCCGGGGGTGGCACCAGCATAGTCAGGCGGGGCCGACCTCCCGGTGGGCGCCTCCTGAGCGGGCGGGCACCGTCCGTTCCGCTGCGGGATCCGCCGTGGCGCGGGGCGGGCGGGACCGACCCGGTCGCGTCGCTCTCACTGCGGTCCTCGATGATCGAGGGGGCTCCGGCGCCCCTGCCGCCGGGGAGCTCCGTGAAGCGGAGGACATGCCGTTCCCTGCTGCGCTCGATGTCGCGGAGGCACGAATCGATTGTCGACTCCGCGTTCGGAGACTCGGAGTAGAAGCTCTTCTCGAGAGAGCACTCGTACGGGCCGTGCTCACGAGCGATGACATGAGCCGTACGGCTGCGGAGAAGGATCTCGGCACGGGCCAGTCGAGCACGCAGGCTCTGCCGCAGCGCTTCATCTGCGTCGCAGACCGCTCGGACGTCCTCGAACGAGACTCCGTCCGCGAACGAGTCGTCCCCGTCGTGCGGAGCCCGCTGGAAGTAGCGGGCGTACCCGGAGAAGCGGTAGTGGTTCTGCGCGGCCAGGTAGCTCGTGCAGGCCTCCCCGTCGGCGATGCCGAGCCCGCGGTCACGGAGGAGCTGGACCTGCTGCTTCCACGACAGGCTCGGTTTCCGTGCCATCGCAGTACCTCGGTGCCGAAGAAAAAGGCCCCTCCCATGTGAGCATCGCGGAGAGGCTTGGGAGGGGGTCGATCGGATCGAATCTACTAGGCGTCCCTCAGCCGTGGTCCCTGCGGCGCCACTCGACCAGCAGGTGGCACGAGTGCTGATCGGACCATCGCCGCAGGACGGAGAGGGCCGACCGCCGCGGCGCCGAACGCTGCGGGTCTTCGAAGGCGCGGGGCGGGCGAGTACTCTCGGGAGCCTCATGGCACGCGACAACGAACCGACCGTCACCCTCACCGATCCGCTCGAGGAGCGCCTGCGCGCGCAGGTCGCCCGCGAGGGGGAGCGCAACGTCGCTCTGCGATCCGCGGCCCTGCTCACCGGCGGGTACGAGGGCGAGTCCTTCCTCCTCACCGTGGGCGGCGAGCACGCCGACGGGATCCTCAAGGGAGCGCCCTCCCTCTACTGGCCCGAGCTCTGGGGCGCCCGCGCGCTCCTCTACGTCTGGGACGACGCCGCCGCCGACGCGGTGACCGCCGGACTCGCGAACCCCTCCTGGCGCGTCCGCGAGATGTGCGCCCGCGTCTGCGCCGAGCGCGTGCTGGGCGGGCAGAAGAAGCTGTCCCGCCTGACCACCGATGAGCACCCCCGGGTCCGCGCGGCAGGAGCCCGCGCTCTCGTGGCGGCCGCTCTGGCGGGGATCTCCTCCGGTCGCGACGCGAAGGGCGAGTTCGCGGCGAGCGTCGAGGCCGTCCTGACGGGCATGCTCCGCGACCCGGACCGCGACGTCCGCCGCGCCGCGCAGCAGTCGGCCGACGCGCTGCGGGACGCCCGCTCGGCCTGAGCGGACCGCCCGCCGGCGGTCGAGGCGTCGCGAAGGGCCGCTTCCCGGCTCCGATGACGACCGTTCGTGACGCCTCGGAGCCCCGGGGGCTCAGCCGACCAGGTGCGTCGCGCGCTCGAAGGCGCGCTTCAGCTCGTCGCGCTTGCGGGGCTGGCTCATCGCCCTCTGGCCGGGGCTCCACGAGTCGATGACCGTCGGGCCGTCGACCAGGTACGGCTCGATGTTCTTCTTCCAGCCGCTGGTCGGCGCGGTCCCGGCGTTGACGACGACCCGCAGGTCGGGGAGCAGCGGCAGGAGCCGGCGCAGCTCCATCGCGCCCTGCCGCACCTCGTCCGCGTCGGGGGCGCCGTCGAGCTGCCACGGCACGATGTTCCAGACCAGGGTGCGGGCGTGCAGTCCGACCTCGTCGCGGAGGGTCCAGGTCGAGGCGGCGGTCGCGTCGTCGTTGTCGACCGAGACGAAACCGGAGCCGTCGGGGCCGGTCGACATCGGTCCCGGGGCCTCCAGCACGATGAGCGCACGCGCCTCGACGCCGGCCTCGGCCGGGTCGAAGTCGGGCACCACGGCACCCGGATGCCTGCGCGTGCGCCGGGCGAGGAGCTCCTCGCGGAACGCCCGGAGGGGCTGCACCGAGGGCTCGTCCTCGAGCAGGGCCCGGCGCTCGTCGAGGGCGGAGCGGTCGCGGAAGCCGTACGGCTCGGTCAGGAACACCCTCCGAGGCTAGTCGCGATCGGCGCCGCCGCGGGAGGCGGGCCTGCGGGCGCCCTCCTGGGTGACCCCGGCAGGGCCTGGCTCGCGCCGCCCCCGGCTCCTACGGTCTGACTGCAGTCGAGAATCTGGACCGGAGGGGGTCACCGTGTCGGACGAGCCGTCAGTGAGCATCGGGGTTCCGTACGTCGAAGGGGGGTCGTCGCCGCAGGTGCTGGACGTGTACAGCAGGTCGGTGTCCCCGGCCGAGGACGCCGCTCGGCCGGCCGTCGTGCTGATCCACGGCGGCGGGTGGTTCCGGGGGGACAAGAGCAAGGAGCGGGCGCTCGCGACGATGCTGGTCGACGCCGGCTACCTCGTGTTCGCGGCGGACTACCGCGAGGCTCCGGACTCGGTCTTCCCGGCCAGCAGGGACGACGTGCTCGCCGCGGAGCGGTGGGCGGTCGCGTCCGAGTGGGCGTTCGACCGGAGCAGACTGGCGTTCTTCGGCGGATCGGCGGGCGGGAACCTGGTCGTGGAGGCCGCGATCGCCACCGGTCGGCCCGCCGTCAGCTGGTCGGGGATGTTCGACCTCCTCGGCATCGTCGAGGCGACCGACGACCTCCCGGCCACGCCGACGACGCAGGACCTCGACGCCATGAAGAGCGCCGACATCAACCAGACCGGCCGGAACGACGCCTTCCTGCGCTGGACGATCCTCAACGAGGTCGGGGGCGACCGCGGGCTGCTCACCGCCGCCTCCACGACGCGCCACGCCTCCCCGGACGGCGGGCCGGTGTTCCTGGCCAACTCGCTCGGCGAGTTCGTCCCCGTGAGCGACGCGCAGGCCATGCAGGCGGCGCTCTCCGCGGTCGGAGTCGCCAGCACGCTGCAGCTGATCCCGGGCACCCGTCACGCCGAGGGGTACACGGAGGCGGCCATCGGCCCCTCGCTCGCCTTCCTCCGCGACGCCCTCCCGCCGGCCCGAGCATGACGACGACGGAGTTCGCCGGAGTCGGAAACGTCTTCTACTTCGTCGACGACCTCGACGCCGCGATCGCCTGGTACTCGGCGCGGCTCGGGCGCGAGCCCGTCGTCCGCGGCGGGGCGCTCGTGGCCTACGACCTGGACGGCACCCGCCTGACGCTGCACGAGCGGGACGAGCTGAACCGGCCCGGACCCGACGGCACGAGCCCGTACTGGACGGTCCCCGACGTCGACGCCGTCGTCGCCGACTGGACGGCGAACGGCGCCGTCGCCCACCGCGGTCCGAAGACGGTGTTCACGGGGGAGCGGCTGTGCCAGCTGCTGGACCCGTTCGGCAACCTCTTCTCGGTGCGGCAGGCCGTGCCCCGTGACTGAGGACGTCGCTCCGGCTCCCGCTCCCGCCGCCCCGGCGCAGACGTCCGCGCCGGCGCAGCCGTCGGCCTGGGCGCCCATGGCGATCACCGCCTTCCGGGTGCTGTGGTTCGCCCAGCTGGGCAGCAACATCGGCACCTGGATGCAGACCGTCGGAGCCCAGTGGTACCTGGTCGAGGCGGCCGCGGGCGCGGCGGTCGTCGCGCTCGTGCAGACGGCGAGCCTGGCGCCCTCGATCCTCGTCGCCCTCCCCGCGGGCGTGCTGGCCGACTCGCTCGACCGGCGGCGGCTGCTCATCTGGGGGTCGTCGGCCAGCGCGCTGCTGGCGGCCGCTCTGACGGTCGTGGCGGCGGTCGGCGCGCTGACGCCGTGGACGATCCTGGCCTTCACCTTCCTGCTCGGCATCACCTCCACCCTGACCTCGCCGGCCTGGCAGGCGATCCAGCCGGAGCTCGTGCCCCGGAACCTGATCGCGGCGTCGTCGGCCCTCGGCGGGGTGACCGTGAACGGCGCCCGCGCGGTCGGCCCGGCCCTGGCGGGAGTCGTCCTCTCGGCGTTCGGCGCTCCGGTGGTCTTCGGCATCAACGCCCTGAGCTTCATCGGCGCCGTGCTCGCTCTGCTCTGGTGGAAGCGGCCGGCGCAGACCGGCCTCGACGACCGCGAGCAGTTCGGCGCCGCGCTGAAGGGAGGGATCCGGTACGTCGCCTCCGCCCACCTCGTCCGCCGGATCCTCCTCCGCTCCGCGCTCTTCGCCCTGCCGGCCAGTGCGCTCTGGGCGCTGCTGCCGCTCACCGCGAAGCGCCTCCAGCTCGACTCCAGCGGCTACGGCTTCCTCCTCGGGGCCCTCGGTGCCGGCGCCGTGCTCGGCGTCTTCGCCCTGCCGCTCGCCCGCCGGAAGCTCTCGGACGACGTCGTGATCGGGGCGAGCGCCCTGCTGTTCGCGGCGGGGACGCTCGCGGCGGCCTTCCTGCCCCTCGTCCCGGCGCTGCTGCTGCTGGTCCTCGCGGGGCTGGCCTGGATCGGCACCCTCACCGTGCTGAACGCGGCGCTGCAGCTCACGCTGCCGCAGTGGGTGCGGTCCCGCGGAGCCTCGATCTACATCCTGGTCTTCATGGGGACCATGGCGGTCGGCTCGATCGGCTGGGGCCTGGCCGCGCAGGTGCTCGGCACCGCGCCCGCGTACGCCGCGGCGGCCGCTCTGCTCCTCCTCGTGGCGGCCAGCGTGCGGGTGCTGCCCCTGCTGCCGGGGACGGGCACCGTCGACCGCAGCATCTCGATGTCGTGGCCCACGCCCACGCTGGTGTTCGAGCCGGAGCCGACGGACGGGCCGGTGATGGTGCAGATCTCGTGGACGGTCCGCCCCGACTCCCTCGCGGACTTCCGATCGGCCATGCGGCTGCTGGAGAGCTCCCGCCGCCGGACCGGCGCCTCGCGGTGGGCGCTCTACCGGAGCGGGGAGGAGGCCGACGTGCAGCTGGAGACGTTCATGGTGCCCTCGTGGGGCGAGTTCCGGCGGCAGGAGACCCAGCGGCTGACCGGCCGCGACCGCGAGATCCGCGCGGCGGCGCTGACGCACGCCGACGGCGATCCCGTCGAGCGGCACTTCTTCCCGAGCGCGACGCCCTCCTCCTGAGAGAGGGAGCGGCGGCGAGCCGTCCCCGTGGTCGTCGAGACGCCGGCGTGCGAGCGGTGTCTCGGCGGATGTCTCGCCCCGCGTCCCGGGCGCGAGGGCGGAGGTGCGCCGCGGTCAGCCGCCGACGGTGGAGCCGAAGCCGGACTTGCCGGAGGAGCCGAAGCCGCCGGAGAGGGTCGCCTTCGAGCCGACGGTCGAGCCGGCCGGCGCGCGCTGCACGACGTCGGGCTGGGTCGCTCCGCGGGCCGCGAAGCCGCCGGACGCGACGGGCGCCCAGCTGGTCGCCCGCGTCGAGTTCCAGCGCGAGGACGCGAAGATCAGCGGGCCGAGCCAGAAGCCGCCGGCGTAGTGCCCGCGGTACTCGTCGGTGGCCTCGCACAGCTGCTCGGGGTCGTCGCCGACCTCCTCGCCCTGCGCCTGGAGCTGGGCGATCTGCTCCCGCACGTCGGCGAGGCAGTCCTCGCGGCTCGCATAGACGGGGCGCTCGGCGTTCTCGGGGATGACGTAGTCCTGGCCGTCGGCTCCCGTGGCGACGACGCCGTCGGTCGAGGGGCCGCCGTTCGCGAGGGCGACGGCGAGGCCGACCGCGCCGACCGCGACCGCGCCGCCGATGAGCAGGCCGCGACGGTTCTTCGCGATGCCGCTGATGCCGACGCTCCGGGAGCGGTGGGGAGCGGTGCGGGTGGAGCCGTCGCCGCGGCCGGTGCCGCCGCTCGAGCCGCCGCTCGGCGTGCCGGAGCCCGCCGCAGGCTCGCGGCTGCCCCAGTCGTTCCCGGAGCTCGGCGTCCCGGAATCGCCGGGGGTGCGGTCGTCGTCCGTCATCGGGTCTCCTCGTCCTGCGGGCGGGCCGCGCGGGTGTCCTGCGGCCGGTCGTGCTCGGGGGCGCCGTACTCGGGCGCGGGGGTGCCGGGCGCGGGAGCGCCGTAGGCGGGGGTGGCGCCGTGCTCGGGGCGGGAGGCGGCCGACGCGGCGTCCGCGTCCGTCGCGGCCCCGTCGCTCCGTCCGCCCTCGATGTAGTGGGGGACGAACTCCGCCAGGTCGCCGGTGATCAGGCCGCTCGTCTCGCGCACGTCGATGCCGGCCGGGGTCTCGCCGACGATCCAGCTGCCGATGACGACGGTCTTCCCGTCGACCCGGGCCAGCTCGGCGCGCTCCTGGTGGATGAAGCCCTCGGCGCCGTAGCTCCCGCCGTTCTCGGCGACGACCAAGCCGTCGGCGTCGAGGACCGTCACGTTGGCGCCCTCCCGGCCCAGGCGCGGCTTGCGCACCTGGGCGGTGCCGGGCAGCGGATGCACGGAGGCGGGCAGCAGGTTCGGGTGGCCGCGGAACATCTCCCACAGCACCACCAGCAGCTGCTTGTTGCTGAGCAGGAGCTTCCACGCCGGCTCGACCCAGCGGGTGCGCTCGCGCCGGTCGAGGAGGAGGCCGCCGAACTGCTCGCCGAGCATCCACTCCCACGGGTACAGCTTGAAGACGTGGCGGATCGGCTCGCCGTCGCCGTCGAGGAAGCCGGCGCCGTCGAGCTCGTAGCGGATGTCCTCGACGAAGATCAGCTTGGGGTCGAAGCCGGCCTGCGCCGCGGTCTCGGCCATGTAGGCGACGGTGTCGGCGTCCTCGACGATCAGCTCGCCGTCTCCGGAGTCGTGCAGCGACGCGAGGTGCAGCCGGGCGCCCTCGTCGAGGCTCCAGCGCTCGAGGCGGAGGTGGCGCCACTGCTCGACGAGCTGCTCGTGCAGGCTGTTGAACTGGTCGGCGTCGGGACCCTTCGTCTCGACGAGCCACTGCCACTGGGCCGCGGCGGTCTCGACCAGCGAGGTCGGGGTGTCGGCGTTGAACTCGAGCAGCTTCACTGCGCCCGCGCCGTCGTAGGCGAGATCGAAGCGGCCGTAGACCGTGGGGTCGTCCTCGTCCCACGAGGTGCGCACCAGCTCGTGGAAGCGGGGCGGGATGCCGAACTCGGCGAAGCGGCCCTTCCGCACCACGAGCTCGCACGCCTCCATGCAGAGGTCGAACAGCTCCGAGGTCGTGCGCTCGAGCAGGTCGATCTCGGCGGGCTCGAAGGAGTAGGCCGCGGACTCGTTCCAGTAGGGGCGGCCGCCCTCGGAGGGGAGGTCGTAGAAGCTGAAGCCGATCTCGTCGCAGCGGGCTCGCCAGTCCGGTCGCGGAGTGAGGGTGTGTCTGCGCATGATGTCCGGCAAGTGTAGGTCGGGCGTCCGCGTGAGGGCAGGGGGTGGCGCCGTCCTCCGCGCTAGCCTCGACGGGAGCGAAAGGCCGTGCCATGACCGCACCCCTCCCGCTCGCGGGCGTCCGCGTCCTCGAGCTCGGCAACTTCATCGCGGCGCCCACGGCTGGCCGGCTGCTCGCCGACTTCGGCGCCGAGGTGATCAAGGTGGAGCGGCCCGGCACGGGGGACGAGCTGCGCCGCTGGCGGCTGCACGAGGGGTCCGAGACCTCGCTCCTCTTCCACACGATCAACCGCAACAAGCGCTCGATCGCGCTCGACCTGCGCACGGACGAGGGGCGCGACGCCGTCCGCCGCCTGGTCGCCGAGTGCGACGTGGTGCTCGAGAACTTCCGGCCCGGCACGCTCGAGCGCTGGGGGATCGGGCCGGACGTGCTCGACGAGGCCCGGCCCGGCATCGTGATCGGCCGCATCTCCGCGTTCGGGCAGACCGGCCCGCTGTCGGCCCGGCCCGGGTTCGCGGCGGTCGCGGAGGCGATGGGCGGGTTCCGCGAGCTGGTCGGCGACCCGGACCGGCCGCCCGTGCGCGTCGGCGTCTCGATCGGCGACTCGATCGCCGGGCTGTACGCGGGCTACGGAGTGATGATGGCGCTGTTCCAGCGCGAGACCCGCCGCTCCGCGGGGCTGGATCCGGCACCGCTGGCGGAGCGGGTCGTCGACGTGGCGCTGCACGAGGCGATGTTCTCGATGACGGAGTCGCTGATCCCCGACTTCCAGGCGCACGGCATCGTCCGGGAGCGCGTAGGCGGGCGGATGGAGGGCATCGCCCCGACCAACGCCTACACCTGCGCCGACGGGGCGAGCATCGTGATCGCGGGGAACGCGGACGCGATCTTCCAGCGGCTGATGGCGGTGATCGGCCGCGCCGACCTGGGCGAGGACCCGGCGCTCGCCTCGAACGAGCAGCGCTGGGCCCGGCGCGACGAGCTGGACGCGGTGATCGGCGCGTGGACGGCGGGCCGCACCGCCGCCGAGGCGCTCGCGGTCCTCGACGACGAGGGCGTCCCCTCCGGCCCGATCTACACGGCCGCCGACATCAGCGCGAGCGAGCAGTACGCGGCGCGCGACATGATCCAGGCCTTCGACGTCGAGGACGCCGGCGGCACTCTGCGCGGCGTGGGCTTCCCGGGGATCGTGCCGGTGCTCGGCGGCCGCTCCCTCCCCATCCGCTCGCTCGCGCCCGACCTGGGCCAGGACACCGAGGAGGTGCTGGGGATGCTCCGGCGCACCGGTCCCGCTGCTCCCTCCGCCGGCGGGGCTCCTGCCGCTCCCTCCGCCGCCGCTGCCGAGGAGGCCGGCCGGTGACCGCGCTCGCCTCCGCGCGCCTGCGAGACGTCACCCTCCGCGACGGCCTGCAGCTCACCGGCAAGCTCCTGACGACCGAGCGCAAGGTCGACCTCGCGCGCACGCTGCTCGCCGCGGGAGTGCCCGAGCTCGAGATCGGCTCGCTCGCGCGCGGCGACCTCGTCCCTCCGATGGCCGACACCCTCGACGTGATCGCCGCGCTCACTCCCGAGGAGCTGGAGCGGTGCTGGGTGTGGGTCGCGACTCCGCGCCACGTCGAGCGTGCGGCCGCCGCGGGGGCGCGCCGCTTCCAGTACTGCTTCTCGGCGTCCGACTCGCACAACCTCGCCAACGTCGGCAGGCCGACCGAGGCGAGCCTGGCCGCGATGCCGGAGGCGGTCGCGCTCGCCGAGAGCGTCGGCGGGCGGATCCAGCTGTGCATCGCCACCTCGTTCACCTGCCCGTTCGAGGGCCCGGTCGACCCGGAGCGCGTGCTCGCGATCGCGCGTGACCCGCGGGCGGAGGGAGCGGCCGACGTGGTCGTCTGCGACACGCTCGGTCAGGCGCACGCCGGCCAGGTGGCGTCGCTCGTCTCGCGCGTGGCCGCGGAGACCCCGCCCCGCGAGATCGTGTTCCACGGGCACGACACCTGGGGCTCGGGCGTCGCGAACGCGATCGCCGCCGTGCAGGCCGGGGCCGCGGTGGTCGACGGCGCGCTCGGCGGCCTCGGCGGCTGCCCCTTCGCACCGGGCGCCAGCGGCAACACGGCGACCGAGGACCTCCTGTTCGCCCTGCGCCCCGACTGGTTCACGCCCGGCGCGCTCGCGGTCCTCGTCGGCGAGTCGGAGGCGCTGCTCGCCGAGCTCGGCGAGCCCGGCCGCTCGAAGGCCGCGCAGGGCGCCCGCTCGAACGCCCCCGCCTTCCCCTGGGCGCTCTGAGCGGATCGTCCCCCGCTCGTCGGTCCGAAGCGTCACGAACGGCCGCCTCCCGCCGCGGAGGACGACCGTTCGCGACGCCTCGACAGCGTCGTGCGGGTCAGCGCGCGAGCAGCGCGCCGAGGCGTGTGCGCTCGGCGCGGAGGACGTCGACCAGGAGGGACCCCTCTGGCGCGGCGAGCCAGCGCTCCAGGGCGAGGTCGAAGAGGGCGGAGGCCGCGAGGGCGGCGAGGGCCGCGTCCTCCGGCGCGACTCCGGCGTCGACGAGAGCGGCGCGCATGCTCTCGGCGAGGGCGGCCGACTTCAGGAGCTCGCGCTCGCGCAGCTGCGGCTCGGAGCGCACGACGGCACGGCGGGCGGCGATCGGAGCGCGCCAGGTCTGGAGGTCGCCCGAGGCGGCCGCCTCGAGGCCGTGCATCACGAGGTCCATCGGCGCGAGGCCGGCGGGGGCGCCGGCGAGCAGGCGGCCGACGATCTCGGGGAACTCGCGCTCGCGGAGGAAGAGGACGTCGCGCTTGTCGGCGAAGTGGCGGAAGAAGGTGCGGGTGGTGAGCCCGGCGCGCTCCGCGATCGCGGGGACGGTGGTGCCCGCGTAGCCGTGGTCGGCGAAGAGCTCCATCGCCGCCTGCTCGAGGCGGAGGGCGGCGTCGGGGGCCCAGCGTGACATCCGCCCAGGATAGCTGACGACACGACGTGTCATCAGGAGTAGTGTGACGACACGTCCTGCCATCACTTCCGACTGGAGCCGCCCGTGCCCGAGAACGCCGCCGCCCTGCTGACCGCCCCGCGGGCCGACCTCGTCGTCCGCCCCGCTCCGATGCCCGTCCCCGGTCCGGGGGAGATCCTGCTGCGGAACCGCGCCCTGGCCGTGAATCCGGTCGACGAGATGAAGCAGTGGACGGGCGATCTGATGTTCCGGTGGGTGCCGTACCCGGCGGTGCTCGGGGAGGACGTGGCGGGAGTGGTCGAGGCGGTCGGCCCTGGAGCGACGCGCTTCGCCGTCGGCGACCGGGTCGTCGCGTACGCGGTCGGGATGGAGCGCGGGCGGCGGAACCGCGACGAGGGCGCCTTCCAGGAGTACACGGTCGTGCGCGAGGACCTGGCGGCGCCGATCCCCGACCGGCTGGGCTTCGAGGAGGCGGCGGTGCTGCCGCTCGCGGTCTCGACGGCGGCGACGGCGCTGTTCCAGCGGGACCACCTCGCCCTGCCGCACCCGAGCGTGCCGGTCCGGCCGACGGGCAGGACGGTCGTGGTCTGGGGTGGGACGACGAGCGTGGGGAGCAACGCGATCCAGCTCGCCGTCGCCTCCGGGCACCGCGTCGCGACGACCGCGTCGCCTCGCAACCACGATCGGATGCGCGAGCTGGGCGCCGAGATCGTGCTCGACTACCGCAGCCCCTCCGTCGTCGCCGACCTGGTGGCGGCGCTCGCGGGCCACGAGGTCGCGGGGGTGCTCGCGATCGGGACGGGTTCCGGTGCCCCGTCGGTGGCGGTGGCCGCGGGCACCGGAGCGCGACGGGTCGCCCTGGCCAGCCCCTCCGTCTCGTTCGGCTCGCTCCCGCGCCGGCGCGGTGTCAGCGCCGCCTTCGTGCGGACGATGCTGCGCGTGGTCGGCGGCACCGCGGCGCTGCAGATCGCGGCCCGGCGCCGCGGCATCCGCGCCCGCTTCGTCTGGGGCGGCTCGCTGATGACGAACGAGGTGGGGCCGATGCTGTGGCGCGACCACCTGCCCGCGGCGCTCGCCGAAGGCCGTCACGTCTGCGCCCCGGCGCCCGAGGTGGTGGGTGAGGGGCTCGCCGCGCTGCAGCCCGCCCTCGACCGGCTGCACGAGGGTGTGTCGGCGGTGAAGCTGGTCGTCCGGCTCTGAGGGGCGGGTCGCCGCCGCCTGCCCCGCCGGGCCGCGGATCGGCCGCTCCGCCCGCAGCTGCTCCGCCCGAGCCGCGCCGCCGAGTGGCCGTAGCGCCGGAGCCTCGGTATCGTGGCGCGCTCCGACGCGACCCGAGGAGACCCCGTGATCCGCCGCACCGCCCCCGGAGCCGCCGCGCTCCTCCTGCTCGCCCTAGCCGGCTGCTCCGCCGGGTCGTCGCCCGCGGCGTCCCCGGCCTCCACTCCGGAGCCGGTCGGCGGCCTGGGGGTCGCCGTCTCGGCGCTCTGCGAGGCCGGCTCCGATCCGCAGTGCGTCCCGGTCGGCGGGCAGGAGGTCCTCGTCGATCCCGAGGACTTCACCCGCGCGGGCGTCGCCGCGGTCGAGGCCGATCCGAGCACGGGGGTCGTCGACGTCCGGTTCGACGAGGCGGGCGCCGCCCTCCTGCGCCGCGGCTCGCAGGCGGCCATCGACGAGGGGGCCGACGCCCGGCTCCTCCTCCGCGTGGGCGACCGGGTCGAGTCTGCGCTCTCCGTCATGCAGCCGATCGAGGGCGACACCGTGCAGATCGTTCCCGCGGAGGGCGACGCGCAGGGGCTGGTCGACCGGATCCTCGCCGGCTGACGCCCGCCTAGGATCGGCGCATGGCGAAGGGTTTCCGCACGGAGCGCACGCAGGCGCTCCTCCTCGCGCAGCCCTGGGCGCTCTCGCTGGTGAGCGCCGTCTTCGTGGCGGGGATGCTCTGGCTGGCGGCGGACGCGGGCTGGGATCTCGGCGCGGTCGTCGGCGGCGGACGCCGGCACGCGCCGCTGTGGCTGGTGCTCCTGCTCGGCCTGCCGCTGTTCGGCGCCGGAGTGGTGCTCGGCGCGGTCCGGCAGGTGCGGCTCCTGCGGCGGCCGGCGGCGCCGCCCGTCCCGAGTCCGGAGGCGGAGCGGCTGCGGCGCGAGGGCCCGGGCTGGCTCAGCCGGCGCGAGGACGAGCGAGCGGCGCAGGGCGGGACCGGGAGCGCGCAGGGCGGCACCGGCGGCACACCGGACGTGATCGGCAGCGCTCCCGGCGGCACGGACGACCCGCGCGACGAGGCCCGCTGACCGCGACTCAGAGGTGCAGCATCCCCCAGTCGATGATCACGGCCAGCGCCGTGTAGGCCGCGGCCACTGCTCCGACCGCCTTGCCCGCGCGGTCGAGGTCGGCCTGCGGGTCCGGACCGGCGTCGGCGACGACCCGGAGCAGCGCTCCGACCAGCGCGATCAGCGTGATCGCCAGGATCCAGACCTTCAGCGACGCGTGCGGGTCGACGTGCGCGAGCGTCAGCGCGACGACCGGCACCGCCACCACGAGCACCGACGCCAGCACCAGGAGGCAGCCGCGCCGGGTGAGGCCGGTCGGCCCGAAGGAGCCGCCGCGCATCCAGGCGCGCACGCGCTGCCTCCGCGAGGCGGGCGGACCGCCGGCGGAGTCCGCGTCGGTCGAGGGCCCCCAGTCCTGCGCGGTCGTCATCGCGCGGTGCCGGAGCGGTCGGGAGTCGGGCTGGGCCGCATCGGGTCCTCCAGGAGACGAGGGGGCACGTCGGACGGTGGTGCCGACCCCTCAGTCTCGGGAGCGCCTCCGGCAGCGGCAAGCGCCTCTTCCGGACATGTCCGGAAGAGGACGCTCAGGCCCGTCCCTGCAGGATCAGATTCCAGTACACCCACGGCAGGACGCGGCGGTCGGCGAGGTAGGTGAGGCGCCGCTCCTTCGCCAGGCCCGTCCAGAAGGGGACGGTCGGCTTCGGGCGGTAGCGGTCGTCGAACTCGGCGAACACCACGCTCGACCGCGAGACCACGAAGGGGCAGACGGAGTAGCCGTTGTAGACGCGGGGGAGCGGGCGGCCCTTCTGCGCGGCGACGAGGTTCTTCGCGAGCGTGGTGGTCTGCTGGCGCAGCGCTCCTCCGGACTTCGAGTTGACCGTGGCCGCCGCGTCGCCGAGCCCCCAGACGTCGGGGAACCGCGGGTGCCGCAGGGTCAGCGGGTCGACCTCGACGAAGCCGCCCTCGTCGCCCTCGGCGGCCAGTCCGGTGCCGGCCAGCCAGTCGGGGGCCGACTGCGGGGGCACGGCGTGCAGCACGTCGTACGACAGCGTCTCGCGCGGGCCGTCGGTCGAGCGCCGCGCGCGGTCGGGGCCGGGGAGGGCGGTCGCGCGCTCGTCGACGGCGAGGACGACCCTCCGCTCGGCCGCGTCGACCTCGACCAGCTCGCGGCCGTAGCGGACCTCGATCCCGTACTCCGCCACCTTCCGCTCGAGCTCGGAGTCGATCAGCGGCATCCCGAACAGGGTGGGGGTCGGCACGACGAGCACGACGCGGATGCGGTCGAGGACGCCGGTCGCGCGCCAGTAGTCGCAGGCGAGGTACATCGGCTTCTGCGAGGCGCCGGAGCAGGTGCCGGGGCCGCCGGGCTGCGTGAAGACGACGGTGCCGGAGCGGACCTCGCGGAGCACCTGCGACGCCTTGCGGGCGTACTCGTACTCGTAGTTGGACACTCCGAACGGCGAGTCCATCGCCTCCTGGAGCCCGGGGACCGCGGCCCAGTCCTTCTGGATCCCGGGGCAGACGACGAGCTGCCCGTAGCCGACGGTGCGGCCGGAGAGGAGGGTGACCGTGTGCGCGACCGGGTCGATCGTCTCGACGCGGTCCTGGATCCAGACGACCCCCTTCGGCGTCACCGAGCCCTGGGGCCGGGTCGCCGCGGAGGCGGGTGCGGTGCCGCCCGCGACGTGGGAGAGCATCGGCTGGTAGACGTGGGTCGACCGGGGCTCGATCACCGCGACGTCGTTCACTCCGGAGCGCCGCAGCCGTCCCGCGGTCGAGAGTCCGGCGTTGCCGCCGCCGATGATGAGGACGTCGTGGCGGGCCGCGCCGGGATCGGTCATGGCCTCACCCTAGGGGCGCGCCGGGGCGAGCGGACGGGCTTGCGCAGACCCGCGGAAGGGGGTGCGCTCGGAGCGCCCGGGACGGTGATCCCGCACGGCCGCCCGGCTCGCGTCAGGCCGCCTCGAGCGCCTGGATCGCGGTCCTCGCGGTCGCGCAGGGGTAGGAGTCGTACCCGTCGTGGGCGTCGAAGGCGCGGCACTCGGCGCAGCGCAGCCGCACTCCGGCGCCGCCCTCGAGGACGCGCTCCGGGCGGTGCCCGTGCAGGATGACGGCGAGGCTCGCGACGAGGGGGTCGCTGCTCACCAGCGCGCTCCGCAGCGCCTCCGACCGGCGGCGGAGGTAGTCGTCCGCCACGGCGTCGATCGACTGCTCGGGGAGGTCCGGCTCGGGCCAGGAGGCGGGCCGCTCGACGGGCAGGTCGAGCTCGTCGAAGCCCATCGACCAGTCCGGGAACCGGCGCTGCTCGTGCACGCTGGTCCAGACGGTGACCACGCCCTCGTGCCGCGGGTCGGCGAGGATCCGCGCGTAGAGCGAGCGCACGTCCGACTCCTCGCCCTCGAGCAGCTGCATCACGCGGCGGCCGCGGAAGACGAGCATCCCCGAGACGCCGTGCTCGACGTTGTTGCGGCGGCTCGTCTCGAGCAGCCGGCGGATCTCCCCCGAGCCCAGGTCGCGGTCGAGCGTGCTGACGTAGACGACGGTGAAGACGAGGGAGTCGCGCCGCGGCGAGTGCTCGACGAGGTGGAGCGTCGCGGGGGAGTGGGCGCCGGCTTCGGGGTCCATCAGGGCCGCGACCTCCGGGAACTCGAGCCAGATCAGGTCCTCCGGAGCGCTCGGCTCCACGGCGGTGACCGCCGGGACCGCGTCCAGCCACTGCGTCCGCTGGCGGAGGTCGGCGGCGACGGCCTTCTCGTCGAGCCCGGGCAGGAGGCCTGCAGCGCCGGAGACGAAGAGGCTCGTCGCGGAGTTGAGCAGCAGCGTCACGACCGTCGCGTGGCCGTCGCCGCCGAGCACGGGGAGCTCGACACTGTCGGTGCGGCCGTGGGCGGCGAGCCCGGAGGCGTAGGAGACGAGTGCGTCGGCGACCGCGTCCCCCACCTGGAAGGTCGCGCCGGCGTACTGGATCTGCTTCACAGCCCTACGATGCGCCTGCGGCGGATCCACGGGTAGGGGTACCGGTGCCGGGTGGAGCGTGCAGGGGTCGCGGCTGCTCCCGTCCGAGGAGCACGGAGCGGCGGGACCGCGCCCAGTCGGCCGTCGAGCGGGCCGGCGTCCCCGTGATCCGCTCGACCTCGTCGGTGAGCACGTCGACGCCGTCCAGGCCGCGGCGGGCGACGACTCCGAACTGCCGACGGAGCCCCTCCGCCTGCCACGCGGACATGCCGGCGAGGCGCAGGACCCCGGCGAACACGCGGCTGGGCAGGTGCAGGTAGCGGACGCGCCGCCCCAGGCCCGCGGTCAGCTCGCGGGCGGCGCCGGGTCCGTCGAGCAGGGCCGGTCCGGTGAGGACGGGCTCGGCGCCGGTGTGCCCTCCCGCCTCGAGGACGTGCGCGGCGACCCGGGCGATGTCGGCGGTGTCGATCCACGGGATGACGCCGCGCCCCATCGTCTGCGGGAGCAGACCGCGCGAGATCGCGGGCGCCGAGGGCTCGAGGTTCGTCAGGAAGCCCGAGGCGTGGAGGATCGTCGCGGGCAGCCCGGAGGCGCGCACCCGCTCGTCGGTCCGCCAGATCGCGCGGCCCCAGGGGAGCGGCGAGTGCTCGGCCGCGTCGCCGCCGGAGAGCTGCACGAGCGCGCGGACGCCCGCCTCCTGGGCGGCGCGGACGGCGGTGGCGCCGTGCTCGGCCTGGCGCGGGGTGGCGGCGGTGACCAGGAAGAGCTGGTCGGCGCCCCGGAGGGCGGCGGTCAGCGCGGCCCCGTCGCCGAGGTCGGCGATCCGTGCGTCGAGGCCGCGGGCCGCGAGGGCCGCCGCCTGCTCGGGCCGGCGGACGATCGCGCGGACGGGCGCGCCGGCCGCCACGAGCCGCTCGAAGGTCTTGCCGCCGACGTCGCCGGTGACTCCGGTGATCGCGATCACATCGCTCATGATTCCTCCTAGGTATCAACTAACTGATACTCGAAGACTACGCCGCTACGCTCGGTCCATGTCCTCGGAGTTCTCCCTGACCCGCGACGACGTCGACGCGATCGCCGCCTGGACGGTCATCCGCGCCGCCCGCGACCTGGCGAGGCGGGTCGGCGACGCGCTCGCGCCGGTCGGGCTCAGCCCGGTCGAGTTCGGCGTGCTGGCACAGCTCTCGGCGGCCGACGGGCTGACGCAGGCCGACCTCGCCCGCGCCGTCGGCGTCCGCCCGCAGAGCATGACCGCCCTGGTCGCCGGGCTGGCGGAGCGGGGCCTGCTCGACCGGGGCGCCGAGCGCGGCCGCGGCCGTCACTCCCGGATCGCCCTGACCCCGGCGGGGCGCGACCTCCTCGAGGCCGCCTACCCGCTCGTCCGGGCGGGCAACGCCTGGTTCGGCGGCGAGGAGCGCGCGGACGCCGTCGCGACCGCGCTGCGCCCGCTGCTCGGCGGGCAGGCGGGCCGGGGGCACGAGGTCCCCTGAGTGGAGCGGGCGAGGTGGCTCGGCGGCGGGAGGGGCGGCTCCTCCTCCGAGCGCTCGTGCACACCCGGCCCCCTCGCGGGTGCCACCGGTACCCTGGTGCGGTGCCCCTGACCCTCCCTCCGCTGAGCCGCGCCCGCGCGCGCGCCGCCGCGGCGTACCCGACCCGGCAGCTGCTGACCAAGCGCGCCTCGGGCACGAATGGATGGCTCAGCTCGTGGGGGACGAACGCGCACGGCGAGATCGCCGGCTGCCCGCCGCCGCGCGGCTGACCCGCGACCGCCCCTCCTCCGGAGCCCGCGGCCGCGTCCCCGCGCACGCCCACCCCTCCGGACGGAACCCCTCATGCCGCACCAGCCCCTGCCCGCCGATCAGGCCCCCCACTCGATCTGGCGGGGACTCCGCCAGACCCTCCAGAAGGACACGGTCGGCGGAGCGTTCCTGCTCACCGCGACCCTCCTCGCCCTGATCGTCGCCAACAGCCCCGCGTCCGCGCTCTACAGCGCGGTCCGCGACTTCCGCTTCGGCCCCGAGGCCCTGCACCTCGAGCTGAGCGTCGGGTCGTGGGCGGCCGACGGCCTGCTCGCGATCTTCTTCTTCGTCGTCGGGCTCGAGCTCAAGGAGGAGTTCGTCGCCGGCAAGCTCCGCGACCCGAAGACGGCGCTCGTGCCGATCGTCGCGGCCGTCGGCGGCGTGGCCGTCCCCGCCCTGATCTTCACCGCGGTGAACCTGCCCCGCGGAGGAGCCGCGCTGGACGGCTGGGCGATCCCCGCCGCCACCGACATCGCCTTCGCCGTCGCGGTGATCGCCGTGGTCGGCCGCTTCCTCCCGCCGGCGCTGCGGACGTTCCTCCTCACGCTCGCCGTGGTGGACGACCTCATCGCGATCACGATCATCGCCGTCTTCTACACCGCCGGCATCGACGTGCTGATGCTCCTGCTCGCGCTGGTGCCGCTGGCGGTCTTCGCGGTCTGCGTGCAGCGCGGCGTGCGCGCCTGGTGGGTGCTGATCCCGCTCGGAGTGGCGACGTGGGCGCTCGTGCACGCCTCGGGCATCCACGCCACGGTCGCGGGCGTGCTGCTCGGCTTCACCGTGCCGGTCGTCGCGACGAAGCGCGCCCGGGTGCAGGTGGGGTCGGACGCGGAGGGGCGCCCGGTCTACGACGGCCTCGCCGCCCACTTCGCCGATCGCTGGAGCGTCCTCTCGACCGCGGTCGCGGTGCCGGTCTTCGCGTTCTTCTCGGCCGGAGTGACGGTCGGCGGAGTCACGGGCCTGGTCGACTCGTTCCAGGACTCGATCGCCGTGGGCATCATCGCAGGCCTCGTGCTCGGCAAGCCGCTCGGCATCGCCGGGAGCACCTTCCTCCTGACCCGGTTCCGCGGCATCGGCCTGGATCCGTCGCTCCGCTGGGTGGACGTGATCGGCATGGCGTTCGTGGCCGGCATCGGATTCACGGTGTCGCTGCTCGTCGGCGAGCTCTCGTTCGGCGCGGGCAGCGAGTCCGACGACCACGTGAAGGTCGGCGTCCTGGCCGGCTCGTTCCTCGCGGCGGTGATCGGAGGCGCGATCCTCTCGGTTCGCAACCGCCACTACCGCCGCCTGCAGGGCTGACGCCCGGCGGGATCTCGCGGCGCCCGCGGCCCGGGCGGCTCGATCGGCACGCGCCTCCTGCTGGTCGAGCAGCCGCCGCAGGCGCCCTGTCGAGGCCCGCGCGGCTCAGCCGTGCAGGCCGTGGACGACCGCGTGGCCGCGGCCGCGGGAGATGAGCAGGCGGTTCACCGGGGTCGTGACGACGAAGGCCAGGGCCAGGGCGCCGGCGAGCGAGCCCCAGAAGAGGCCGGACGAGAGGCCCGCGTCCATCGCTCCGGGGATCGCGAGCACCACCGTGTTGTCGACGACCTCCATCACGGCGATCGAGACGGTGTCGGCCGCCAGCGCGATGCCGACGGCGGCG
Organism: Rathayibacter sp. AY1E3; assembly: GCF_002932235.1. Lineage (NCBI taxonomy): Bacteria > Bacillati > Actinomycetota > Actinomycetes > Micrococcales > Microbacteriaceae > Rathayibacter > Rathayibacter sp. AY1E3. Next base: position 105,939 of record NZ_PSVN01000010.1, on the reverse strand, counting down.
CGCCACGTCACTCCGGAGCGGAGCACCCCCCGCAGCGTGAGCGCGTAGCCGAACACGAAGGCGAGGACGATCGAGAGGGCGACCGTCGCCAGGGCGGGCAGCCCCAGGGCGGAGCCGATCACCATGCCGAGGACCTCGCCGATCGCGCAGCCGGTCAGGCAGTGCAGGGTCGCGAGGGCGGCGGCGCGCCAGGTGGTCGGGTGGTGGTGGGCGTGGTCGGTCATGGTGTCTCCTCCGGTTCGGTCCAGGGGAGTGCAACATACCCCCGGGGGGTATATTCCCGACCCGGCCGTCGGAGTCTCCTCCGGCTCCGCAGGCGCGCGAGCCGTTCGCCCGGGCGCGCTACCCTCGCCCCGTGCTCCTCCGAGCACCGCCCCTCGACACCAGGAGCCCCGATGGCCGCCCCCACCGTCCTCTTCGTCTGCATCCACAACGCCGGCCGCTCGCAGATGGCCGCCGGCTACCTCCGCGCCCTCTCCGGCGGCGCCGTCGAGGTCCGCTCCGGCGGCTCCGAGCCCGGCGACAGCATCAACCCGATCGCGATCGAGGCGATGGCGGAGGAGGGCATCGACATCTCGCAGGCCGTCCCGCAGCTGATGACCACCGAGCAGGTCCAGGCCTCCGACGTCGTGATCACGATGGGCTGCGGCGACGTCTGCCCCGTCTTCCCGGGCAAGCGCTATGAGGACTGGGACCTCGCCGACCCGAAGGGCCGACCGCTCGAGGAGGTCCGCTCGATCCGCGACGACATCAGGGCCCGCGTGCAGGCGCTCGTCGCGGAGCTGCTGCCCGCCTGAGCCGTTCGATCCCGTCCGGCCGCGTCAGCGTTCGGCGGGAGGCGGGAACGTCCGCCCGACCGGAGGCGGGCCCGCCGGGAGCGCCGCGCGCGCCCGGTGCAGGAAGACGGCGGTCATGACGACCCGGGCGCGGGCCGGCGACGAGTCGAGCGGGCCGATCAGCTCTTCGATCCGCGCGAGCCGGTCGTAGAGGGTCTGCCGGCCGATGCCGAGCGCGGCCGCCGTCGCCGTCTTGCTCCCCCACAGCGACGCGAAGGCCTCGAGGGTGGCGAGCAGCTCGCCGCGCTGGGCGCGCAGGGGCCCGAGCACCTCCTCGACGAGGTCGTCCGCCTCCGGATCGTCCTGCAGAGAGCTCGCGAACCGCTCCAGGCGGTACTGGCGCGAGTCGACGACTCCGCCTGCGGGCGCCCACTCGCGCGCGCCGCGCACCTCCGCCAGCTCCCGGGGCACCCGCTCCTGCCCGCCGAGCCCGCTGCCGACGCAGAGCAGAGCGTCCGAGTCGAGGGCGGCGCCGAGGCGCAGCAGCTCCGCGCGGCCCTCCTCCATCGCGGCGGCGGTGGCGAACGGCAGCAGCGCCAGCAGCTCGGAGCCGGCCACGCAGAGCACCGGGCCGGGATCCGCTCCTGCGCCCGTCAGGAGGCGGAGCAGAGCGCGGAGCCGCCGGTCGTCGTGACCGGTGTCGGCCCGGACGCCGAGGTAGCGCTCCCGGGAGCCGGCGCCGAGGCGGCCGAGGAAGGCGTCGATCTGGAGGTCGGCCGCCGGGTCCGCGCGTTCGACAGATGCGATCGCGAAGAGCTGGGCGGTCAGCCGCTCGGTGACCGACGGCGGGCGGTGCCGGAGCACGGCGATCGCGAGGACGTCCGGCGCCCGGTCGAGCGCGACGGCGACGGCGTGGAGGTCGGCGTCGGCGTGGGCCCGCAGATGCAGGGTGCCCAGGAGGGAGTCGCCCGCGTGCAGCACGTTCGAGAACGTCCCGGCCGTCGGCTCCGTGTCGACGCCCGGCCCGGGCGAGGCGCGGGCGATCTCGTCGCCCGTGAGCGAGACGAGCGAGGCGGAGGCGCCCGTCGCGGAGGCGACGACCTGCAGGAGCTCGTCGACGCCCGCGTCCCCGGAGGCCGCGTCGGCCAGCAGACCGGACACTCTGTCCGCCAGTCGGATGCTCCGGAACTTCTGCTCGGTGAGGTGGGTGTTGATGCTCTCGCAGACCTGCACGAAGGGGACGCGCCGGGGCAGGGCGAGCACGGGGAGGCCGAGCTCGTCGGCCGCCGCGACGATCGGCGGCGGCACCGCGGGCAGGCGCGGCGAGAGCTCGAGAGCGAGGGCGCCGACTCCCGCGTCGACCAGAGACCGCACGTACTCGCGGCACTCCGCCGGGTCCTGGTCGGTCGAGAGGAGCGCGCCCTCCATCAGGAGCAGCTCGCCTCCGAGGAGGAGGGGCGCGATGTCGAGCTGCTCGCTCGTGTGGGCCCAGCGGATCACGGCGCGCTCGGCGGCCGCGTGCCCGGCGGCCACCACCGGGAGCATGGCGGCGAGGCGCGGATCCCGCATCGCGTCCGACAGCAGGTAGGCCATACAGAACGTCCTCTCGCGTCACGGCGAATTTACACGCGGACGCGCCGCCCGAAACGGGTCCGCACGAGAGTGGAGCCTCACCGGGCGCCCCGCCCTCCCCTTCATCTCCCTCCCCGAGAGGATCCGCCATGAGCACCGACACCCTGCACGGCACCGCCGACGCCGAGGACGCGCTGAGTCCCCTGCCCGACTCCCGGCGCACCGCCCGGCTCGACGGGCAGTTCTGGATCTGGGCCGGCGCCAACATCGCCCCCATCAACTGGGTGCTCGGCGCCCTCGGCGTGAACATGGGCCTCGGCCTGGCGGACACCGTCACCGTCCTCGTGCTCGGCAACGTCGTCGGGATGGCGGTGTTCGGCTTCTTCGTCCTCCTCGGCCAGCGGACGGGGGCGACCGGGATGCTCGTGGGACGGGCGATCTTCGGCCGGCGCGGCAACTACGTCCCGGCCGCGATCCAGGCCGTGGTCGTGATCGGCTGGTGCGCCATCAACACCTGGATCGTCCTCGACCTGGTCATCGCGCTCCTCGGCTCCGTCGGCGTCGTCGACCCGGAGCAGGCGAACGTCGGCTGGAAGATCGCGGTGGCCGCGGTGATCATGGCGGTGCAGGTCGCGATCTCCTTCCTCGGCTACCGCGCGATCGCCGCCTTCGAGCGCTGGACCGTGCCGCCGACCCTCCTGGTGCTGGCGATCATGTCGGTCGTCGCCTGGTTCTTCCTCGACATCGACTGGTCCTACGCCGGCCCCGCGGAGGGCGCGCTCACCGGAGGCGACCGCATCGCGGCCATGTCCATCGTGATGACCGCCATCGGCATCGGCTGGGGCCTCACCTGGCTCGCCTACGCCGGCGACTACTCCCGCTTCGTCGGACCCCGCTCCTCGAAGCGGGGGCTCTACCTCGCCAGCGTCCTCGGCCAGTTCATCCCGGTGGTCTGGCTCGGCGTCCTCGGCGCGACCCTCGCGACGAAGAACGGCTCCGTGGATCCCGGGGAGCTGATCGTCGAGAACTTCGGCGCCCTCGCGATCCCCGTGCTGCTCCTGGTGGTGCATGGTCCGATCGCGACCAACGTCCTCAACATCTACTCGTTCGGCATGGCGACCCAGGCCCTCGACATCAGGCTCGGGCGCCGCGCGCTCAGCCTCATCGTCGGCGTGCTGGCCTTCGCGGCCGCGGTGTTCTTCGTGTTCCAGGACGACCTCGCCACCACGCTCGACGCGTGGCTGGTCGGCCTCGTCGGCTGGGTCGCCCCGTGGGGTGCGATCGTGCTGGTGCACTACACGGTGTTCGAGCCGCGCGTCCGCTCCTTCGGGCACCTGTTCGCCCCCGTCGGCTCGCCGCTGCTGCCGGACGTCCGCTGGCGGGCGCTGCTCTCCTTCGCGATCGGCGCGACCCTGACCTGGCTGTTCATGAACGGCTCGGTGCCCGCCCTGCAGGGTCCGGCCGCGACCGCCCTCGGCGGCGTCGACGTCTCGTGGCTCGCGGGCGGAGTCTCGGCTGGCATCGCCTACCTCCTGCTCGGCCGGGACGCTCCCGCCTGGGTCGAGCGCCGGGAGTCGGCCGCGCCGGTCGCCGCGGAGCCCGAGCCCGTCCGCGGCTGAGCCCGAGCCCCTCCGCGGGCCGGCCCCCTCGCGAGCCGGCCCGCCCCGTCCCACCCCGCACCACGAATGGAACCGCCATGCCCCTCTTCCTCTCCGACGCCGCCGTGATCACCATGGACCCGGTCTCGGGCGCCGTCCCGATCACGGCGAGCATCCGCATCGTCGACGAGCTGATCGTCGCGATCGGCCCGGGCCTCGTTCCCGAGCCGGGCGACGAGGTGATCGACGGGCGCGACCGCCTGGTCGTCCCCGGCTTCGTCAACGCCCACACCCACTCGTGGGAGTACCTCTACAAGGGCCGCTACGACAATCTGCCGCTCGAGCTGTGGATGCTGCTGTCGTACCCGATCCTCGGGAACAGCCGCGTCGCTCCGGATCTGGTGCGGCTGCGCTCGTCGCTCTTCGCCCTCGAATCGCTGAAGGCCGGGGTCACGACCCTGGTCGACGACGTGCTCGAGAACCCGGACCAGGACGCGGAGCAGCTCGCCGCGGTCTTCGACGCGTACGACGAGATCGGAGTCCGCGCCAACATCTCGGGCCACGTGATCAGCAGGCCCTTCCACGAGACGATGCCGTTCCTCGAGGAGTACGTGCCCGCGGAGATCCTCGACCAGGCGCGGTCGGCGTCGCGCCCGACGACGGAGGGCTACCTCGCCTTCAGCCGCGAGGCGTTCGCGACCCAGCACGGGAGGGGAGGCGGGCGGCTGCGCTTCATGGTCGCCCCGTCCGCTCCTCAGCGGTGCGGGCCCGAGCTGCTCGTGGGGGCGACCGAGCTGGCGCTCGAGCACGGGGCGGAGTGCCACATCCACGTCCTCGAGACGAAGACGCAGCTGGTGACCGGCGAGCTGTCCTACGGCTCGACCCTGGTCGAGTACATGGAGCGGATCGGCGCGCTCTCGCCGAACACGACCTTCGCCCACGGGATCTGGCTCACCGACTCCGACATGGAGCGGATCGCCGCCGCCGGCACGTCCGTCTCGCACAACCCGATCTCGAACCTCAAGCTCGGCTCGGGCATCGCCCCGTGGCGCGCGCTGCACGACGCGGGCGTGAACCTCGGCCTCGGCACCGACGGCTGCTCGAGCAGCGACTCGCCGCGCATGCTCGACGTCGTGAAGGCCGCGGCGCTCCTGCACAAGGTCACGGATCCGGACATCGCCACCTGGCCGACCGTGTCCGAGGTGCTCACGGCCGGCACGATCGGAGGCGCGCGCAGCGCCGTGCTCGACGACGTCACCGGCAGCATCGAGGTCGGCAAGCAGGCCGACCTCGTCGTCTACGACCTCGAGACGCTGAACTTCACCCCGCGCCAGCGGCTCGAGAACCAGCTCGTCTACTCCGAGAACGGCTCGTCGATCGACACCGTGATCGTCGCGGGCCGGATCGTCGTCTCGAAGGGCGTCTCGACCACCGTCGACGAGGCGGCCCTTCGCGAGGATCTCGCCGCGCAGCTGGGGGAGATCGTGGCCTGGCAGGACTCGCTGGACCGCACGAACGGCGTGCTCACCGAGCCGTTCCGGCGGATGTACGAGCGGGCGATGCGCCACGACGCCCCCGTCGACCGCTTCAGCGGCCGCCGGCTGGTCTGAGGGCGGGCCGGCTCCCGGCGGACTCCCGGCCCGGCACACGGACGGGCGGGGGTGCGGCTCCAGTAGGTTGCGCACATGAGGTGGCGAGCGGGAGCGGTGGCGGTGCTCGTCCTCGCGCTCGCCGGGTGCACCGCGCCGGCCGACCCCGAGCCGCCGACCGGGCCCACGGCCGCCCCCGTCTCCGGGCCGGTGGTCGGCGGCTACGGCGACCTGCACGTCGCGCCCGACGGGTCGATGATGTTCTGCTACTCCGACCCCGACCCGGGATTCACGGGCGTCTGGCGCGAGTGCCAGGACGGGATCCGCACCGAGGGCGTCGACCCGGCCGCGATCGACGCGACCCTCGGGGAGACGGCGACGGCCGATCCGGGCGGGCACCGCTGGGTCGGCGCGGCGGCCGGGAAGCGCACCACCGAGGACGGCACCGACGTCTACACCGTCCTCCTCGCGGGGACCCGCACGGACGACGCGTTCACCGTGACCGCGGTCGGCGAGGGCTCCTACCGCGTGCCGTCCGAGTACCAGGAGCTGCAGCCGGGAGTGCCGGGCGGGTTCCTGGTGCGGCTCGAGCCGATCGGCTGAGCGGGGGCGCCGGCGCAGGTGGAGGAGCCGAGCGGGGTGCAGCGGCCGGGAGGGGCGGAGCCGGCGGACTCGCGCACCCCCTCCGCCCGACCCTCACAGCGGGCGCGGCCGGTACCGCTCGATCAGCGCGTCGAACAGGCCGTTCATCCGCTCGTCGACCACGCGGCGCGACTCGTCGGCGTCGTACCACTCCACGATCTCGCGGGCGCCGTCGCTGAAGCGCACCGAGGGGGAGTACGCCGGGACGAGGCGGCGGATCTTCGCGTTGTCGAACACCATCGAGTGCGCCTTGTCGCCGATGATCCCGGCACCGAGCTCGGGGTCGGCCGCGGCGATCGCGTCGGAGGCGACGTGCACGAGGCGTGGCTCGACTCCGGCCGCCGCGGCGAGGTCGCGGTGGATCTCGTCCCAGGTCGGCGTCTCGTCGCCGGTGATGTGGAACGCCTCGCCGATCGCGGCGGAGGCGCCGAGAAGACCGACCAGGCCGACAGCGACGTCGTCGGCGTGCGTGAGTGTCCAGAGCGAGGTGCCGTCGCCGAGGACGACCACCTCCTGGCCGCGGCGCATCCGGTCGACGACGGTCCAGCCTCCGTCGACGGGCAGCGCGGTCCGGTCGTAGGTGTGCGAGGGGCGGACGATCGTGACCGGGAAGCCGCTCGCGCGGTACTCGGCCACGAGCAGGTCCTCGCACGCGATCTTGTCGCGGGAGTACTGCCAGTAGGGGTTCCGGAGCGGAGTCGACTCGGTGACCGGGAGGCTGCGCGGCGGCTTCTGGTAGGCCGAGGCCGAGCTGATGAAGACGTACTGGCCCGTGCGGCCGGCGAACAGGTCGATGTCCTGCTGCACGTGCTCGGGCGTGAAGGCGACGAAGTCGATCACGGCGTCGAAGCTCCGGTCGCCGAGAGCGGCGGTGACGGAGTCGCGGTCGCGACCGTCGGCCTGCACCTCGCGGATGCCCTCGGGCAGCGGGCGGAGCGACGTCCGCCCCCGGTTCAGCACGGTCACGTCGTGGCCGAGCCGCAGCGCCTCGCGGACGCAGGCGGCGCTGATGATGCCCGTCCCGCCGATGAACAGCACGCTGAGCGACATGGATCCTCCTCCGGCGGCGCCCGCGGCGGACGCCTCCCGACCCGATTCCCCCACATCGGGGCGCCGCACGCGAGTCCCTTGACCCGGCTACCGCTCGACGGGACGCCGTTGCTCGTCCTCCGGCTCGGGGGCGAGCAGCGCCTCCGGAGCGGCCGCCGCGGTCGGCACGTCGGGTGCCGTCCGCTGCTCGAGGGAGCGCCCCCAGGCCGTGCCCGCGAGGATCAGCGCGATGCCGAGGAAGCCGACCGGCGCGATCGGGTCGCGGGCGAGCGCGACTCCGACGACCGCGGCCCACACCGGCTCGGTGCCCAGCAGGAGGCTGACGCGGGAGGGGGAGGTGCGGCGGACCGCCCACGTCTGCACGAGGAAGCCGAAGACGGTGCAGACCAGGACGAGGTAGAGGAACAGGCCGGTGCCCACGGGGTCGAGCCCCGCGACGTACTCGGGGATCGGCACGCCGACGACGAGCGACGCGGCGCTGAAGACGACGGCGCAGGTGCCGAGCTGCACCGTGGTCAGGCGGAGGGAGTCCATCGGCGCCCGCGCCGAGAGGCGGTGCATCGACGTGACGTGCACGGCCCGCACGACGGCGGCGCCGAGGATCAGCAGGTCGCCGGGGGAGAGCGGGCGGAGGGCGCCGTTGCCCGCGAGCAGCGCGACTCCGATGACCGCGACGAGGCATGCGAGCAGGAAGCGGCCCGGGAGGCGGCGCTTCGAGACGGCGGAGTCGAGCATCGGCGTGATCACGATCGTCAGGCTGATGATGAGGCCCGCGTTGGTGGCGGAGGTGCCGGCGATGCCGTAGGTCTCGAGCGCGAAGATCGTCGCGAGCAGCGCCCCGATGGTCACGCCGACCCGCCACTCCGCCGCGCTGATCCGGTGCCGCCGCGCCGCGACGATCACGGCCAGGCACAGCGCGGCGAGGGTCATCCGCGAGCCGAGCAGCGCCATCACGCTGGAGTCGGTGACGAGCTCCTTCGCCGCGAAGTAGGTCGAGCCCCAGGAGGCGGCGACCACGAGCAGGAGGAGGTCGACCCGGAAGCGGGAGAGGAGAGCGCGCACGGCTCATCGTGGCGGCACGGAGACCCGCAGGACAAGACTGCATCTTCTTCGCCGACGCGTAAGTTGGAACTCATGGAACTCGGACAGCTCAGGGCTCTGCGGGAGCTCGGCGAGCGCGGGAGCATCGCCGCCGTCGCCGCCGCGATGCGGGTGTCCCCCTCCTCCGTCTCGCAGCAGATCAGCGCGCTGCAGCGCCGCACCCCGACGGCGCTGACCTTCCGCGACGGGCGCCGGACCGCGCTGACCCCCGCCGGCCGCGCTCTCGCGGCGGCCGTGGTCGAGGTGGAGGTGGCGCTCGAACGCGCGGCCCGGGCGGTCGCGGACTTCGAGGGGGAGCCGAGCGGCACGGTCTCGGTCGCCGCGTTCCACAGCGCGGGGCTGGCGATGTTCGGTCCGCTGCTGGAGGCGCTGCGCGCACCGGGTCTGCCGGGTGTCGCGCTCGCCGACTTCGACGTGGCGCAGAGCGCCTTCGCCGGGCTGACCGCGGACCACGACCTGGTCGTCGCGCACCGGCTCGCCGGCAGCGCCGAGTGGCCCGGGACCGTGCGGTCGACGCCCCTCCTCTTCGAGCCGCTCGACCTCGCGCTGCGGCGCGACCATCCGCTCGCCGCGAAGGACGTCGTCCGCCCCGCCGACCTCCGCGACGAGGAGTGGGTCGCGGTGCACGAGGGCTTCCCCCTGGAGCGGGCGATCGACGCCATCGCGGTCCTCGCGGGCGGCGACGCGCGCATCCCGCACCGGATCAACGACTTCCTGGTCGCGGCGGCGGTCGTGTCGGCGGGCGACGGCGTGGCGCTGCTGCCGCGGTACACGACCGACCTGCGGCGCACGCCGGAGGTGGTGCTGCGGCCGCTCGGGATCCCGGGGCTCGGCCGCCACATCGACTGCCTCGCCCGGCCCGAGACGCTGGAGCGCTCGGCCGTGCGGGTCGTGCTCGAGCAGCTGACCGGGATCGCCGCGGGGCTCGCCGCCGCGCCGTAGCATCGTGCCGTGCACCGCCTGATCGAGACCACGGCCGGAGACCCGGCAGCCACGGACCTCTTCGCCCTGCAGGAGGCCGACCTCCTCGCCCGCTACGGCGGCGACGACACCGGTCCGCGCCCTCCCGCCGACGCTCCGACCCTGCTGCTCGAGGTCGACGGCGGGCTCGTCGGCTGCGTGGCGCTCGCGGTCGAGGACGGGATCGGCGAGATCAAGCGGATGTTCGTGGTGAGCGCCGCGCGGGGCCGCGGGCTCAGCCGCGTGCTGCTCGCCGGCGTCGAGCGGCTGGCGGCCCGCGAGGGCGTGGAGCTGCTCCGACTGGTCACCGGCACGGAGCAGCCGGAGGCGATGGCGCTCTACGCGAGCGCCGGCTACGACCCGATCGCGGGCTACGGCTACTGGGGCGACGAGCCGAGCGCCCGCTGCTACGCGAAGCGGCTCGACCGCGAGGCGCTGCTCGCCGACGCGGGCTGACACCGGGCTGGCGCTGGGCTGATGCCGGGCTGCCCGTTCGGCCGTCGCGGGCCGGCGCCGGACTGACGTCGGGTTCTGCGCTCGCCCGTCGCGGGCTCTCCGGGCCGCTCGGTCCGGGGTGCTTGCGAGTCGGGCCGCCCGCTCGGAGGGTCCGGATCGGCGAGTCCGACGGGGCATCTGCGACGTCGTCCACGACTGGTCGGCGCTGCGGAGAAGTCGCTGAGGATGAGGCGCGGGAGGCGCGGCGCGCCGCCTCAGGGCAGGTTCGCGCCAGAGCGGCCTCGAGCGGCGTGCCCCGTCGCGGAGCAGGCGACTCTGTCGGAGCGGCACGGGCATCCTCCCGCGCCTCTCACCCGACTCTGCCCCCGATACCCAGGGGTGCACGATGACAGAAGGACTCCGATGCAGAACGAAGACACCAGCACGCCGACCGGCGCCCCCGATCGTCTGACCCAGCGCCGAACCGTGGTGAAGGGCGCCGCATGGGCGATTCCTGTTGTGGCCGCCTCGATCGCCGCTCCGATGGCGTCGGCCTCGACCGCCCCCCAGTGCGCCCTGCAGGACGCGCAGCGCATCGACGCCACCTCGACCACCGCGCTCGCGGCCCGGACGATCCCCGTGCCCGCGGGAACCCAGTGGGTCCGCTTCACGGCGGTCGGCGGAGACGGCGGCGGCGTCCGCACCGGGTCGGACGTCACCAGCGCCGGTGCGCGGGTGACGGGCACCATCCCCGTCGACGCGCTCGGCGGAGCGTCCGAGATCGTCATCACCGCGGGCTCGGGCGGCAGCAACCAGGCCGGCGGCCGGGGGCTCGGCAACGGCGGGGCTCCGGGCACTCCGGGCTACATCGGCTCCGGAGGAGGGGGCGGGGCCAGCGGGATCACCGCCGCGGGCTCCCTGCTCGTCATCGCGGGCGGCGGCGGCGGTAGCGCAGCCGGCTTCACCTCGAACGACTTCACCCGGTCCGCCCGCGTCGGGCCGAACGCGGGGTCCGGCGGTCCCGTCGGCGGCTCCGGCTACGACAGCGCCGTCTCGCGCGCGGACAGCAGCACCGGCTCCACCGAGCAGGCTCCGAGCACCGGCGGAAGCCAGACCGGGCCGGGGCAGCCCGGTGTGACGACGGTGAACGTGACCGAGTCGGTTCTCGGCAGCCCGGGCTCCGGGCGCGACGGCGGTGCCGGCGCACCGAGGACGAACGCGAGCCGCCAGGTGACCTACGCGTCCGGTGGCGGTGGCGGCGGCTACTTCGGCGGTGCCGGCGGCGGCACCTCCTTGTGGGTGCGGGGTGGCGGCTCCTACGCGGCCAACGCGTCGACGGGCGCAGGAGGCAGCAGCTTCGCCGCGTCCGGCGTGACCGTCGAGAACTCCGACGTCGACACCCGTTCGCAGACGATGGGCTACGTGGAGGTCGCCTTCTTCGTCTGCGAGTAGCGCCTGCCCGAAGGCCAGACGAGCCTCCGTGGTCGTCCGCTCCGGCGCGCGACCACGGAGGCTCGTCGTCGTCACCGTCCGCTCCACGTCGTCCCCGTCCTCCTGATGTCCCATCACCATATCAGTATGGGAAGGAAGACACCAGCCCTCACTCCTCCTGCGGCTCCGCGCCGTCGTGCTGCAGGCGCACCAGGACGCGGCGGAGGTGCATCGCCGCGAGGACGCCGGGCCCGAGGGTCCGGGAGGTCGCGGCGGTCCGCTCGTCGACGACCTGCACGAGGTGCCGGATCGCGCGGGCCGCGCCCCCGATCGCCCGGTGCGCGGCGGGGGAGCCGGCGTCGTCGCGGTCGATCGCGTCGGCGACCGCCCGGCAGGCCTCACTCAGCGGCGGCCCGAGCGCCGGATCGAACGGGAGCGCGCCCGGCCGCTCCCAGATGGTGTCCGCGAGGGCGCCGCTCAGATCGCGGACGTGGAAGAGGATCGCGTCGAGCGTCTCGAGGCGGAGGTGGTCGGGTCGGGAGTCGCGCCGGTGCAGCAGCGCGCGCGGGTTGCCCTTGCGGCTCTCGTCCGCGTCCGCGAGGGCCGCGCGGACCTCCTCCGCCGTCCGGGCCAGCTCCTCGCCGTTGCGCGCCCACGCCTCGTGCTCGGGTGGCCACGTCTCCTCGAGCGCGGCGGCCAGCTGGCGCAGGTGCTCCGCGAGCTCGCGCCGGAACGCGTCGACCCGGGCGGAGGCCGCCTCGACGGTGAGCCCGGGGGCGACGACCACGTTCACCAGCAGCCCCACCACCACGCCCACCGCCATCTGCACGAGGTAGCCGAGGGAGTAGTCCTCGGCGTCGGCCCCGCCGATGATGAGCACGAAGAGGGCCGCCATCGGCACGTACTCGCGGCCCGCGCCGAACCACCCCGTCCCCGAGAGGACCACGCCGATCCCGACGACGAGCGGGATCGTCCACCAGGTCGGGCCGACGGTGACCACCACGAGGGCGGCGAGCCCGATCCCCGCCGCCAGGCCGAGCAGGGTCTGCAGTCCGGTGCGGACCGAGCCCATCAGGGTCGGGTACATGCTGACCAGGGCGCCGAGCGGCGCGTAGTACGGGTACTGCTCCGCGACTCCGGGAGCGAGCGGCGCGACGGCCCAGGCGATGCCGACCGCCAGCGCCGTCTTGAGAGCGAGCATCAGGCGCGAGCCGGTGACCGCCTCCCGCCAGGCGAGGGCGGCGCGGGACGTCCGGGTGCGGGGCATCCCGGCACCCTAGGCGAGGGGCGCGGACCGTCTCTCCCCTCTTGACAGCGGCGGCGGAGGCCCGAGCGACGGTGGAGGGCGGAGGGCGGCGGCTCGGGACGGCGGTGCTGATCACGACTCACGACGAACGTCCGATCCGGCCCACGTCGCCTGCGCCGTTCCACGGGGCGCCGCGGATCCTTCCTCCGTGACGAAAGCGACCGCGCGGACCGCAGGCGCCGTGAAGTGATGCCACCCCCGCTCACGGGGGCCGTTGAGTTTGCGCAGACGCCCTGTTACCGTGAACAAACCGTGCAGCTGGCGGCGTCGGAGGCCTCGAGGTGGAGGTCGCGCCGGATCCTGCGAGTCACGGCGAGTTCTTCTCCGAGGTCCACCGGGCCTCTCCCCTTGGCGCCCTCCGGCGCCTCTCCGCAGCCCCCCAGCCCCCGGGGGCGCGCCGCTCACGGTGCGCCTCCGGGCCCCACGCCGCCCCTTGACGATGGAGTCACGATGACGACCGCATCGACGCCCGTCGACGCCGAGCTCCCCCGATCCGCGGGGCTCCGGCGCCACCACACGGCCGGGCTGCTGATCCTCCTCGCCGCGGTGGCTCCGCTGCCCTACACCGCCGCCTCCCCGGCCGTCGCCCTCGGCGAGCCGACCTCCACCGACCCGATCGCGCCGGACACCGCCGACCCCGCGATCGAGTTCCACGACGGCGACTGCTCCATGGTCGCGACAGCCCGGGCAACCCCGTCGTGATGCGGAGGGCGCCCACCCTCGCGGCACTCGGCACCACCGCCCCGACCACCGGGTACACCGACATGAACCCCGGCGGCTGATCCCTCGTGCCGGTCGAGCGGCTGCCCCTCCCTGCCTGTCGAGCAGCCGCCCAGCGGCGTATCGAGCCCCTCGTGCTCCGCACACAGGTTCCGACACGCCCCTGACGGCGCTGCTCGACCGAGCAGGGCTCGGCACCCCGAGATCCTCTCCCCCTCCCCGAACCGCACCACTCCACCGAAGGAGCACCATGCCCCCCACCACCACACCCGCGCGGCGAGCGCCGCTGCGCGCAGCGCTCGCCGCGCTCGGCCTCGGAGCAGTGCTGCTCTCGGGCCTCGTCGCCCCGGCTCCGGCCGCGCAGGCGGCCGATGCCGTGATCCCGCAGCAGGGCCTCCTCGCCGACTACCGGTTCACGCAGACCACCGGCAGCACGGTCCCGAACACCGTGAGCGGAGGCGTGGGAGCCGCCACCGTCCGCAACGCGACCGACGCGCTCTGGACCGGCACGTCGCTCCGCCTCACCGGCGGCCCCAAGAGCAGCACCACCGCCCCCTGGGTGCAGCTGCCCGCGAACCTGCTGACCGGTCGCTCGTCGGCCACCGTCACGATCGAGACCCGCGCCGACGCGTCGATGCTCTCGAACTTCCACTTCCTGTGGAACATCGGCAGCGACAGCACGAACCAGTACTGGTTCGCGTCCGTCCGCGACCGGGTGCGCACCGCGATCACGACCAGCGGAGGGAACGGCGAGAACAACGCCCGCAGCGCCTCCGCCCTGACCGCCGACCGCTGGTACAGCCTCACCTCGGTGATCGACGGCAGCGCCGGCACGATCTCGTTCTTCGTCGACGGCGTCCAGGTCGCCTCGGCGCCCACCGCTCTGCGCCCCTCGTCGGTGGCGGACCAGTCGCTGAACACGATCGGCCGAGCACCGTACCCCGACCCGTTCTACACGGGCGAGGTCTCGGCGTTCCGCGTCTACGACCGCGCGCTCACCGGGGCGGAGGTGGTGGCCGTGTCGAGCGTCGACGCGAAGCCTCACGCCTCCACGTTCTCCCCGATCGCCGCCGCCGTGCTGGCCGGGGTCGCCCCGCTCACCGTCGACGACTCGACCACGAACCTGCCCGACTACGGGGGAGCGGTGACCTGGTCCTCCAGCGACCCGACCCTGCGCGTCTCGGCCGACGGCCGCACCCTCAGCGCCGACCGCCCCGCCGTGGGCCAGGCCGCGCGCGCCTCGACGCTCACCGCGACGGCGTCGATCCGCGGAATCGTGCAGACCCGCTCGATCGCCGTGACGGTCGAGCCGCAGGTCGGCGTCGACACCCCCTACGGCTACATGATGGTCCACTTCGTCGAGGACTCCCAGGGCTACGCCGAGAAGATCTACCTCGACGTCTCCCGCGGCGACGACCCGGAGAAGTGGGACCCGCTCAACGGCGCGAAGCCGATCCTGGCCTCCGACCTCGGCACCACCGGTGTCCGCGACCCGTACCTGACCTACAACCCCGACACGAAGAAGTACTACATCATCGCCACGGACCTCCGCGTCTTCGGCGGCGACCGGGGCCCCAGCACCTGCGACACCTGGTGCTACTGGACCACCAAGGGCAGCACGAAGATGAACGTCTGGGAGTCGAGCGACCTCGTGTCGTGGAGCGACGTCCGCCAGTTCGACGTGGCGCTCGACGCCGCGGGGACGAAGAAGCTCGAGGCCGGCATGATGTGGGCTCCCGAGGCCACGTGGGTGCCGGACTACGCGGGACCCGGCAAGGGCGCGTTCGTCGTCTACTGGTCCTCGACGGTCTACCCGACCGCGGCGCACACGCCGGGCACCGGATCCTCCCGCGTGCTCTGGGGAGCGACCACGGACTTCACGCAGGCCACCTACTCGTACGGCGGCACCTTCATCGACACCGGGGCCGACACGATCGACACCACGCTGATCCAGGACTCCGGCACGACCTACCGGATCTCGAAGGACAACGGCACCGGCAAGGGCATCTACATGGAGTCGACCACCTCGGCGACCTGGTGGCTGCCGACGACCTCGTGGACGCAGATCCAGTCGCGCATCGGCGCGGTGTGGTCCGGCGGCAACCCCGGTGGGGTCGAGGGCCCCGCGGTGTTCAAGGACCACGGCGAGGACACCTGGTACCTGTACGTCGACGTGATCCCCGCGACCGGCTACAAGCCGATGGTGACGAACGACCTCGACACGGGCTGGACCCAGCTCACCGACCCGGGCTTCTCGCTCGCCTCGTCGACCAAGCACGGCGGCATCGTCTCGCTGACCGCGGGGCAGTACGCCGAGGTCCGCTCGGCCGACGCCGCCTCCGCGGTCCGCTCGGACCTCGGCGAGGTGACGGTCGCCTCCGGCACCGACGCCGCGGCGGCTCTGCCCGCCCGCGCCGACGTCGTGCTCGCCTACAACCGGGGCACCGCCTCGCAGCCGGTCACCTGGAACACCTCCGCGGTGGCGACGGCGCCCGGCCGCTACTCCGTCACCGGAGTCGTCCGCACGATCGGTGCGAACGACAACCAGTGGGTGGGCGCGAACGGATCGACGGCCTACAACGCCGCCGACCGTCGGCTCTCGAGCTCCACGGCCGTCACGGTCACCGCGACCGTGGTGGTGACGGCACCGACCTCGACGCTCACCGCGTCCACCCGCTGCGTCGCGGGCAAGGTCGTCCTCACCGGAGTGGTGAAGAACACGGGCACGACGCCCCTCTCGGTCGTCATCCGCTCGCCGTTCGGCGCCTCGCAGACGCTGACCGCCGCCCCCGGCGCCAGCGCCTCGGCCGCCTTCACCACCCGTCAGGCCTCGGTCCCGGCCGCCTCGCTCACCGCGGGCGCCCTGACCGCGGCCTACCCGGCGCGCACCTGCTGACGCACGCGCGCCGCTGACGCCGAGACGGCCCGCCCCCGCCGAGACACCGCCCCACTGCGGTGCCTCGGCCGGGAGCGGGCCGTCTCGGCGTCGAGCGCCTCGGAGCTCCGCGGCGGCCGCCCCACATCCCGGCACGGCAGGCTGTACGGATGAGCGCGCCTGGAACCACCGACCCCCTCGACCACGTCCGCGTGCGCGGCGCCCGCGAGAACAACCTCCGGAGCATCGACGTCGACGTGCCGCGCGACGCCCTCGTCGCCTTCACGGGGGTCTCCGGATCGGGCAAGAGCTCGCTCGCCTTCGGCACGCTCTACGCGGAGGCGCAGCGCCGCTACTTCGAGTCGGTCGCCCCCTACGCGCGGCGGCTGATCGACCAGGTCGGCGTGCCGGACGTCGACTCGATCGAGGGCCTGCCGCCGGCCGTCGCCCTCCCGCAGCGGCGCTCCGGAGGCTCGGCCCGCTCCACGGTCGGCAGTGCGACGACGCTCTCGAGCGTGGTGCGGATGGTGTTCTCGCGCATCGGCGCCTACCCCGAGGGCGCGCCGATGCTGCTCGCAGAGGACTTCTCGGCCAACACCGTGCAGGGCGCGTGCCCCAGCTGCCACGGCATCGGCCGGGTCTACGACGTCCCCGACGAGCTGATGGTGCCGGACGACTCCCTCTCGATCCGCGACGGGGCGCTCGCCGCCTGGCCGACCGCCTGGCACGGCAAGCAACTGCGCGACAGCCTGATCTCGCTCGGACACGACATCGACACTCCGTGGCGCGACCTGCCCGCGGAGGACCGCGACTGGATCCTGCACACTCCTGACTCCCCGCAGGTTCCCGTGTGGACCGACCGCTCTCCCGCGGAGGTGCGCGCGGCCGTGGCCGCCGGTGACGAGCCGCGCTACATGAGCACGTTCCTCGGGGTGCGCCGCTACGTGCTCGACACCTTCGCCGGCTCGAAGAGCGCCCGGATGCGCGAGCGCGCGGCCTCGTTCGTCGTCAGCGTCGCCTGCCCGGTGTGCGGCGGCCGGAGGCTGAAGCCCGACGCGCTCGCCGTCACCTTCGAGGGGCTCGACATCACCGAGCTGTCAGCGCTCCCGCTCGAGGAGCTGGTCGTCGTCGCGCGGCGCGTGCTGGAGCCCGGCTGGACCCCGGCCGACGGCGCTCCGCAGACCCGCCTGGCCGCGCAGCGGCTGGTCGAGGACCTCGTCGCCCGCCTCGCGCCGATCGTCGACCTGGGCCTCGGCCACCTCTCGCTCGACCGCTCCACGCCGACGCTCTCCTCGGGGGAGCTCCAGCGGATGCGCCTCGCGACGCAGGTGCTCTCGCGCCTCTTCGGCGTCGTCTTCGTGCTCGACGAGCCGTCCACGGGCCTGCACCCCGCCGACACGGAGGCGCTGCTCGGCATCCTGCGGACCCTGCGGGCGACCGGCAACACCGTCTTCTTCGTCGAGCACTCCCTCGACGTCATCCGCGAGGCCGACTGGATCGTCGACATCGGCCCGGGCGCGGGGTCGGGGGGCGGCACCGTCGTCTACTCCGGCCCGCTCGACGGCCTGCCGGGCGCCCGCGGCTCCGTCACCCGCCGCTACCTCTTCCCCGAGGGCGACCCGGCGCCGCTGCGCTCCCGCCGCACCGCGGAGCAGTGGATCGAGCTCGCCGGAGTCTCGCGGCACACCCTCGACGACCTCTCCGTCGCGTTCCCGGTCGGGGTGCTCACCGCGGTCACCGGTGTCTCCGGATCGGGCAAGTCGACGCTCGTGAACCAGGCGCTGCCCGATCTGCTGCGCGCCTCGCTCCGCGCCGACGTCGCCGAGGACGCGCCGGCCGAGGAGGGCGGGGAGGCGGACCCGCTGCTCGACGCGGCCGCGGCGGCGACCCGCGGCACCGCGTCCGGGCCCGCGGACCGCCTGCGCCGGGTGGTGCAGGTGACCCAGACCCCGATCGGCCGGACCTCGCGCTCGAACGTCGCGACCTACACGGGTCTGTTCGACCGGGTGCGGACGCTCTTCGCGGCCACCCCGGAGGCGAAGCGCCGCCGCTTCTCGGCGAGCCGCTTCTCCTTCAACCTGCCCAGCGGGCGCTGCCCCGTCTGCAAGGGCGAGGGCTCCGTGGAGGTGGAGCTGCTGTTCCTCCCGACCGTCGAGGCGCCCTGCACGGCGTGCGGCGGCACCCGGTACAACGACGAGACCCTCGAGGTCACCCTCGGCGGCCGGACGATCGCCGACGTCCTCGCGCTGAGCGTCGCCGACGCGCGCGAGGCCTTCGCCGAGGACCGCGAGGTCGCCCGCCACCTCGACGCTCTGGTGGACGTGGGGCTCGGCTACGTCTCGCTCGGCCAGCCGGCGCCCGAGCTGTCCGGGGGAGAGGCGCAGCGGGTGAAGCTCGCCTCGGAGCTGCGTCGCGCCCAGCGCGGGGACACGCTCTACCTGCTCGACGAGCCGACGTCGGGCCTGCACCCCGCCGACGCCGACCGCCTGCTCGAGCACCTGCAGCACCTCGTCGACGCGGGCAACACGGTGATCGTCGTCGAGCACGACATGCGCGTCGTCGCCGACGCGGACTGGGTCGTGGACCTCGGCCCGGGGGCGGGCCGGGCCGGCGGCTCGGTGGTCGCGACGGGCACTCCGGAGGAGGTCGCCGAGGCCGCGGGCAGCCGCACCGCTCCGTACCTCCGGGCGGCTCTGGACCGGCGCCGCTGAGCGCTCGAGGACCCTGTCAGTCCTCTCACCGAAACCTCACCGAAAACTATTGTTAACGGTAACATTCGAGGCGGCCCGCCCCCCTGGGCCGGATTTCTCAACGACGAGAGGCCTCACGAATGAGACGACGACTCCCCCTGGCCACCGTGGCGGTGATGGCGCTGACGGCGGGTCTCCTGTCGGTCGGCCCCACGGCCCAGGCCGCCCCCACCACCTCGCTCGACGCCGCGAAGGTGCTCGAGCTCCCGTTCGACGGGTCGCTCGCCGACACCAGCGGTCGTGGTACTGCCCTCGGGATGCAGAAGGGCACCGCCTCCTACGGCACCGGCCTGAACGGCCGGGCGTTCGAGTTCACCGGATCGAACGCGATCTCGCTCGGCACTGCGGCGGCGCTGCAGCCCGCCGACCTCACCGTCTCGTTCTGGTACAAGCCGACCAGCGCGATGACCGGTGAGCAGGTCTTCACCTGGAACAAGACCGCCTACAACTCCGACGGCTGGTACCTCACCTCCGAGGGCGACGGCACTCCGCTCGCCCTCTCGATCGGCCCGTCCGGCGGTCAGCCCTACAAGGTCGCCGTCGAGACCGCCCGCTCCGGCTTCTTCCCCGCGGGGGAGTGGACGCACGTGGTCGCCACGTACGACAAGAGCACCAAGGCCGTCGCCTTCTACCGCAACGGGGTGAAGCAGACCGCCGTCGTCAAGACCGCGCCGTCCTCCTCCGCATCCGGCGTCCTCGGCTCCGAGAGCACCTCGACGAAGACCCTCGGCTTCAACGGCCCCCAGTACAACGGCGCGCACCTGCGCGGCCTGCTCGACGACTACGCGCTCTACAACGGCGTCGCGACCACCACCGACGTCGTCGCCCTGACGAAGGCCGGCAACCCCTCCTTCGACCCCGCGAGCATCGCACGGGCCGACCTCGAGCTGGTCGCCCCGCCCGCGAGCACCAGCACCGGCTTCACCCTGCCCACCGTCGGCGCGAAGGGGTCCGCCCTCAGCTGGACCTCCTCCGACCCGGCGACCGTCGCGATCAGCGGAGGCACGGCCGCGGTCACGCCGCCCACCGGCTCCGCGACGCAGGTCGTCCTCACCGGCTCCGCCACCTACGGGGGCAGCACCGCGGTCACGAAGACCTACACTCTCCAGGTGCAGCCCCGGGGAGTGAAGACGTCGAACTACCTTCTGGAGGCCGGCCTGTCCGACGTCTCCGTGCAGGACCCCTACCTCGAGAACGGGGAGCAGCAGACCGTCGAGTACCTGCTGAGCCTCGACCCCGAGATGTTCCTCTACTCCTTCTACCGCGAGGCCGGGCTCACGCCGACCACCAGCGGCGGATACGGGGGCTGGGAGCGCGAGAACGGCACCCGGTTCCAGGGCCACTTCTTCGGCCACTACCTCTCGGCGCTCTCGCAGGCCTACGCGACCGAGGAGGACGCGGCCACCAAGGCGGCTCTGCTCGCGAAGCTCACCGCTTCCGTCGACGGTCTGAAGAAGGTCCAGGACGCCTACGCGCTGAAGGACCCCGCGAACGCCGGCTACGTCTCGCCGTTCCCGACCCGCTACCTCCCCTCGGGCGGCGACGGCCTGCTCGTCCCCTTCTACAACCTGCACAAGGTGCTCGCAGGCCTCCTCGACGCCCACGACCAGGCGCCCGACGCCGTCTCGCAGAAGGCGCTCACCGTCGCCGGCGGCTTCGGCAGCTGGATCACCGCCTGGGCGGGCCGTCAGGCGAACCCCGGTCAGCTCCTCAACACCGAGTACGGCGGGATGAACGAGGCGCTCTACCGCCTCTACGAGACCACGCACGACCCGGCGCACAAGCGCGCGGCGGAGTACTTCGACGAGACGGCGCTGTTCCGCAAGCTGGCGAACAACGAGGACGTCCTCAACGGCCTGCACGCGAACACCACGATCCCGAAGCTGATCGGCGCGCTGAAGCGCTACCGCGTCTTCACCGACGACCCGGCGCTCTACGCCACGCTCACCGCCGCGGAGAAGTCGGATCTCGACATGTACCGCCGTGCCGCCGAGAACTTCTGGCGCATGGTCGACGAGACCCACACCTACGCCAACGGCGGCAACAGCCAGTCCGAGCACTTCCACGCACCCGGCACCCTGTACGAGTACGCCACGAACGGCCAGACCACCGGCTACGGCGAGAACTCGACCTCCGAGGGCTGCAACATCTACAACATGCTCAAGCTCACCCGGGCGCTGTTCCAGGTGACCGAGGACGTGAAGTACGCCGACTTCTACGAGGAGACGTTCATCAACGGCGTCCTCTCGGTGCAGAACCCGGACACCGGCATGGTGACCTACTTCCAGCCGCAGACCGCGGGCTACGCCAAGGTCTTCGGGCACGAGCTCGACGAGTTCTGGTGCGACCACGGCTCGGGTATCGAGAGCTTCACCAAGCTCGGCGACTCGATCTACTTCGAGAAGCCGAAGACCGTCTTCGTGAACCAGTTCCGCTCCTCGGTCCTCCGCTCCTCCGCGAACAACCTCCGGCTGACCCAGACGGCGGACATCCCGAGCACGGACACGGCGACCCTGAGGGTCGAAGCGCTGGCCGGAGGAGCCGTGGCCGCGGACACGACCCTCAAGTTGCGCGTGCCGTCCTGGATCGACGGAGCGCCGACGCTCACCGTGAACGGTGCCGTCCGTGCCGTCACGGCCCAGGCCGGATACGTCTCGGTCGCCGTCGCCGCCGGTGACGTGCTGACCTGGAAGCTGCCCGCCGCGGTCAGCGCGGTCGCGGACACGGAGAACCCCGACTGGACCGCGTTCCGCTACGGACCGGTGCTGCTGGCGACCGAGCTCAACCGCTCGAACGTCGAGGCGTCCTACGTCGCCGGCGTCCTGGTGCGCATGGGCACGGCCGACAAGTCCGTGAACTCGAACGTCGTCGTCGCGGACTCCGCGGCCTGGAAGTCCGCGGTCCGCGGCAACCTGGTCCGCCTGCCCGACGGCGCGGACGGCAACGGCCGCACGACGATGCGCTTCGGCATGAAGAACGTCGACGCCGCGTCCGCCGCCCGGGTGTTCACTCCGTACTACAGCCTCTACAACGCCCGCTACGCGACCTACATGACCCTGATCGAGCCCGACTCGGCCGCGGCCCAGGAGCTGATCCGGACGCAGAAGGAGCAGCTGCGCGTCGACGAGACGACGATCGACTCCCTCACCTCCTTCGACAACAACAACAGCGAGGCCGACAAGAACTACAAGACCGCGCGGTCCTCGGTGGGGACCTGGCGCGGCGAGGGGTACCGCGACGGCGAGCGCTCGGCGGAGGCGTACTTCCAGTACGACATGATCGTCGACCCGGCTCTGCCGGCGAACTACCTCGGGGTCCGCTACTACGGCGGCGACGCGGGACGCACCTTCGACGTCTACCTCAACGACGTGAAGCTCAAGACCGAGGTGGTCTCGGGAGCGGCCGGAGCGACGAGCTGGTACGTCCAGTACGACCGGATCCCGGCGTCGATCCTCAGCGGTCTCGCCGCGAAGGACAGCTACAAGCGCGACCAGAGCGGGAAGTACGTGCTCGACGCGAAGGGGCAGAAGATCCCCGTCGTCACAGTGCGCTTCCAGGGCACCGGATCCAGCTACGTCGGCGGTGTCTTCGGGGTCTACACGACCGAGTCGACCACCTACGCTGCGGACCCGGAGCTGACGAAGCTCTCCTCCGACGTCGGGACGCTCTCGCCGGCTCTCGCCGCCGGGGTCAGGGACCACACGCTCACGGTGCCGGCCGGCACGACGAGCGTCTCGCTCGACCTGGACCCGGCCGTGCCCAGCGGCCTGGTGAAGGTCGACGGCGTGCTGATCGACGACACCGTCCGCCGCACCGTGCCGCTCGCGGCCTCGGGGACGACGAGCGTGGTCGTCGAGTCGTCGGCGCAGGACCACACGACGACAGCGACCTACCGCCTCTCCATCGTCCGCGCCTCCGCGGCGACGGTACCGACGACCGTGGCGGCCACCAGCCGCTGCGTGGCGGGCAAGGTCGTGGTGACGGTCACCGCTCGGAACGATGCGAAGGTCCCGGCGGGGATCACCCTCGGCTCCGCCTGGGGCTCGAAGGCGTTCACCGGGATCGCTCCCGGGTCGAGCGCCTCGCACGCCTTCACCACCCGCGCCGCCTCGGTGGCCGCGGGCTCGGCGACGGTGACCGCGACGGCGACCGTGGACGGAGCATCGGTGACCACCACGAAGCAGGCCGCGTACTCCGCTCTCACCTGCAAGTGACGTGACGACGACGGCCGCCGGGGATCGCCCCCGGCGGCCGTCGTCGTCAGTCGGAGGTGCGGTAGAGGCCCTGGAGCAGCCCGATGACGTCGCCCAGGAGGGGCGGCGGGTCGCTCCGGATCCACGCGGCGTGCACGGGGACCGGCGGGGCGTCGCGGACGACCCGGTAGGCGAGGCCCTGCCGTCGGTACTGGCTCACCGTCGATTCCGCGGTCACTCCGCGGGCGGAGCCGCTGCTGATCACCGTGAGCCAGTCGTCGACGTCGGTCGTCGGGACGGTGATCCGCGGCCGGTCGTGCTCGGGCCAGAGGTCGAGCCGGGTGCTCCCGGTCCGGTCGTCGAGCGCGAGCGGAGCGGTCGCCACCTGGGCGAGCGTGACCGTGCGCTTCGCGGCGAGCGGGTCGTCGACGGACAGGGCGCAGTAGCGCTTCTCGGTGCCGATCAGAGCCGACTCGACGTCCGCAGCCGGGGATCCGCGCCGGAGGATCGCGAGGTCGCTGAGGCCCTCCGCGAGCCCCGCGGTGGGCGTGTTGGAGCGGATCAGCCGCAGCTCGTGGCGGGGGAGCGCCGCGGCCCAGCGGCGCTGGAACTCCTGGGTGTGCTCGCCGAGAGCCGACCAGGCGTAGCCGATCCGGATCGTGTCCGTCCCGGCCGCCGCCTCCTCGCGCAGATCGTCGACGACGGCCAGGACGCGGCGGGCGTGCCGCAGCACCCGCTCGCCCGCCGGCGCGAGCTCGACGCTGCGGGTCGTCCGGTGGAGGAGCCTTCGTCCGAGGACGGACTCGAGCGCCGCGACGTTGCGGGAGACCGCCGTCTGGGAGATGCCGAGGTCGATCCCCGCGTCGGTGAAGGTCCCGGCGTCCACGACGCCGACGAACGACCGGAGGTGGCGCAGTTCCAGATCCATGACCGCATCCTATTCATGCGGTTCCCGCATCGATCGGACCGATTATGCATTGTGAGCCGGGGCCGGACGGCTCGCAGACTTCCGGCATGACGAAGCAGCTCCCCGGCGACGGCCGGACCGTCGGCGTCGCGACCGCCCTCGCGAGCGCCCTCTCGAACCAGCTCGGGGCGGCCTCCGGGACTCTGGCCTTCCCGGTCCTGGGATCCGTCGGAGTGGTCGCCGTCCGGCAGATCGTCGCCGCGCTGATCCTCCTCCCGGTCGTGCGGCCGCGGATCCGCGACCTGACCCGCGCGCAGTGGTGGCCCGTCCTGCTCCTCGCCGTGGTGTTCGGAGCGATGAACCTCACGCTCTACGCGGCCATCGACCGCATCGGGCTGGGGCTGGCGGTGACCCTGGAGTTCTGCGGGCCGCTGGCGGTCGCGCTCCTCGGCTCCCGGAGCAGGACCAGCGCGCTCTGCGCCCTCGTCGCCGGAGCGGGCGTCCTCGCGATCGCCGGGCCGAGGCCCTCGTCCGACCAGCTGGGGATCGCGCTCGGTCTCGCGGCCGCGTGCTGCTGGGCCGCGTACATCCTGCTCAACCGGATCATCGGACTCCGGCTGCCCGGAGCGCTAGGGACCGCCACGGCGACCGGGATCTCCGCCGCCGTCTTCCTGCCCGTCGCCGTCTGGACGCTCGTCTCGACGCGCCCCGACGCGGGCACCGTGCTCCTGGCGGTCGGCGCCGGCGTCCTGGCGACGGCCGTCCCGTTCGTGGCCGACGTGATCGCGCTCCGGAGGCTCCCGGCGAGCGTGTTCGGGACGCTCATGAGCGCCAACCCCGTCCTGGCCGCCCTCATCGGCGCGGTCGTGCTCGGGCAGGACGTCGGCGCGGCCGGATGGATCGGCATCGCCCTCATCGTCACCGCGAACGCGGCGGTCCTCCGGCGGGGGCGTCGCGCGCGGTGAGGCCCGGCGGCGGGCCGAGCGAGAGGTGATCCCGTCGAGATGCCGCCGCTGTGCGTTACCTGTTCGTTATGAAAAAGGCACCTACACGACCAAACCAGGGACACCCTGGGAAACGGCAGGTCGCGGGAGAAAACTCTCCTCCATGAACCAGACAGCGGCGCCCGTGCGCGAGCATCGAGCTCTCTACTTCCTGCTCGCCGCCCTCGCGGGCATCGTCACGGGCGGAGTCCTCCTCGCCGTCGCCGAGCTCATCGCCCTCGCGGTCGCCCGCACCGCGAGCCCCGTGCTCGCGCTCGGCGCCTTCATCGTCGACATCGTCCCGCGCCCGCTCAAGGAGTTCGCGATCGAGACGTTCGGCGAGAACGACAAGACCTTCCTGCTCGGCAGCGTGGGCGCCGCGGTCGTCGTCGCCGCCGCGATCGCCGGAGTGCTCCAGCTGGTCCGCCCGCCGCTCGGCCAGGTGCTGCTCGTGATCGCCGGCGGCCTCTCGATCGCCGCCATCGTGACCCGCACCGGAGCGTCGCCGCTCGCTGCGGTGCCCACGCTGGTCGGACTCGTCGTCGCCGTCGTCGTCATGCACCTCCTCTTCACGCGCCTGCGCGGCTGGCGTGCGGCCCGGGCCTCGGAGGCCAGGGGAACATCCTCCGAGGCCCGTCCGGGCGCCCTCGAGCGCCGCGGCTTCTTCCGCATCGCGCTGATCTCCGCCGTCGGCGCGGCCGTCGTCGGCACCGGCGCCCGCCTGGTCAACGCGGCGACCTCCTCCCTCGCCGGCGTCCGCGACGCCCTGCGCCTGCCGTCCCCGCGCAGCACTGTCTCGGTCCCCGCGGGCGCCGAGCTCGACATCGAGGGCATCACCCCGCTTTACACGCCGAACGCCGACTTCTACCGCGTCGACACCGCCCTCACCGTGCCCAACCTGGACCCGTCGGCCTGGTCGCTGAAGATCACCGGCATGGTCGACCGCGAGGTGACGCTGAACCTCCAGCAGATCTTCGACATGGGCCTCGACGAGTACGGCATCACCCTCACCTGCGTCTCGAACCAGGTCGGCGGCAACCTCGTCGGCAACGCCAAGTGGCTCGGCGTCCCCCTCCGCGACGTGCTGAAGATGGCCGGCGTGCAGAGCGGAGCCGACATGCTCCTCTCCACCAGCAGCGACGGCTACACGGCGTCCACCCCGATCACCGCGGTCACGGACGAGAACCTCGACGCGATCCTCGCCGTCGGCATGAACGGCGAGCCCCTCCCGTTCGAGCACGGCTTCCCGGTGCGGATGATCGTGCCCGGCCTCTACGGCTACGTCTCGGCCACCAAGTGGCTCACCGAGCTCAAGGTCACCACCTTCGAGGCCGACCAGGCCTACTGGACCCCGCGCGGCTACTCCGCCGAGGCCCCCATCAAGATGTCCTCGCGGATCGACACCCCGCGGATCGGCGTCCCGGTCACCTCGGGCGCTCTCAAGATCGCTGGCGTCGCCTGGGCGCAGAGCATCGGCATCGAGAAGGTCGAGGTGAGCATCGACAACGGCGACTGGCAGGAGGCGACGCTCTCGACCCCGGTCAACCTCGACACCTGGGTGCAGTGGTTCGTCGACTGGGACGCCCAGCCCGGCTCGCACTACGTCGCGGTCCGCGCGGTCGACAAGAACGGCATGGTCCAGATCGAGGACCGCGCGCCGGTCGCGCCCGACGGATCCTCCGGCTGGCAGCGCACGCTCATCAACGTCACCTGACGCCCTGCGGAGGCACCGATCCCCGTGGGTCGGCGCCTCCGGTGCGTCCGGCGTCCGTCGCGACGACGCCCCCGCAGTGCGGACGGCCCTGACGCGACGTCGCCTCCGCGGCAGGCACCGCGGCACGTCGCGGCCCGGCGCGCAAGCCTCCGCGGCGGCGCGGCCCGCGAGGAGGCGCCGCTCTAGCCTTCGAGGATGCGCTCCCGGCTCCTCCACCTCCGCGAATCCTTCTGGTTCCTCCCGGCCCTGTTCGGCGTCCTCGCCGTCGGGCTGGCGCTGGGGCTGGTCGAGGTCGACCACCTGCTGGTCCGCGCCGGCGTCAGCGACAT
Source organism: Rathayibacter sp. AY1E3 (assembly GCF_002932235.1). Taxonomy (NCBI): domain Bacteria; kingdom Bacillati; phylum Actinomycetota; class Actinomycetes; order Micrococcales; family Microbacteriaceae; genus Rathayibacter; species Rathayibacter sp. AY1E3. The sequence goes on along the minus strand of NZ_PSVN01000010.1, from coordinate 79,008 downwards.
CCCCCTGATCGAGGACCTGTCGCCGACCGGCGGCCGGGCGATCCTCTCGGCGATCGGCGGGACGATGCTCGGCGTCGCCGCGACCTCGTTCTCGATCACGATCTCGGTGCTGGCGACCACGTCCTCCGCCTACGGGCCCCGGCTGGTCCGCAACTTCATGGCCGACCGCGGCAACCAGATCGTCCTGGCGGTGCTCACCTCCACGTTCCTGTACTCCCTGATCGTGCTGCGCGCGGTGCACACGGAGGAGGACGCGTCGCTGACGTTCGTGCCGGTGGTGGCCGTCTCGTTCTCGGTGCTGCTCGCGGTGGGCGACGTCGCGGTGCTCGTCTACTTCATCCACCACATCGCTCTGTCGGTGCAGGTGACGACGCTGCAGCAGCGGGTGCTCGGCGAGCTCGTCGACGTCATCGAGCGGCTGCACCCGGAGGACGGGGAGGAGCCGACGGATGCGGAGGGGGCACTGCTCGCGGAGGAGGCCCTGCCGCCGGCGGGGCGCGAGCCGGTCGTGCTGCGTGCGGTGCGCGGGGGCTACGTCGAGCAGCTCGAGGTCGAGCGGCTGGTCGCCCTGGCCCGCCGCGGCGACGCGCGGCTCCGGGTGCTCGCGCTGCCCGGCGACCACGTCCTCGTCGGCGACCCGGTGCTCGAGGTCCTGGAGGGGTCCGTCGCCCAGGAGGAGGCGGTCGCCGCGGTTGTCGTCGCCGACGCCCGCACCCCGCACCAGGACCTCCGCTACGCCGTCCAGCAGGTGGTCGAGATCGGAGTCCGCGGGCTCGCGACCGGCACCAACGACCCGTACACCGCGGTCGGCGCCGTCGAGGCCCTGACCAGCGCGCTCGTCGACCTCTGCGGCCGGCCGGAGGCGCGCGGCCGCTACTCCGACTCCGACGGAGTCGTCCGCCTGGTCGTCCCGTGGCCCCGAGCGGGTGAGCTGCTGGCCGACGTGTTCCTCGCGCTGCGCTCGTACGCGATGGAGCAGCCGCTCGTCGTCCGCGCCGGCGTGCGCCTCGCCGAGCGGCTCGCGGTCGTCGCCCGCGGCGGGACCCGCGTCGAGCTGCACCGCCAGGTCCAGGCGTTCGCCGCCGCGCACGCCGCCGCCGACGGCGACGCCCTCGAGGCGCCGGCCCTGCGCGCGTCGCTCACCGCGCTCGAGGCGCGCCTCGCGGCCTGAAGCCGGCCTGCCGGATGCTCCAGGAAGCCGCACCGCCCGTGGAGTGCTCGAATCGATTCGAGTAGGCTCGGCGCATGACAGAGAACACCACTGAGCTGCGCGTCGGGGTCGTCGGCCTCGGCTTCGCCGGCACCACCCACCTCGACGCCTTCCAGTCCCTGGCCGGCGCCCGCGTCGTCGCGCTCGCCGGCCAGGAGGAGGCGCGCCTGCACGAACTCGGCGCGACCCGCGGCGTCCCCGACCTCTACGCCGACTGGGAGGAGCTCGTCGCCCGCGACGACCTCGAAGTCGTCTCCATCGGCGTCCCGAACCACCTGCACCACCCGATCGCCGTGGCCGCGCTCGCGAGCGGCAAGCACGTCTTCTGCGAGAAGCCGCTCGCCACCACCGCCGAGCTGGCGGCCGAGATGGTCGAGGCCGCCCGCACGAACGACCGGGTGCTCGAGATCGCCTACAACCACCGCCGCCGCGCCGACGTCGCCTTCCTCCGCGACTACCTCGACGACGCACCGCTCGGCGACGTCTACCACGCCCGCGCGAGCTGGCAGCGGCGCACCGGCATCCCCGGCATCGGCTCCTGGTTCACCAGCAAGGAGCTCGCCGGCGGCGGCCCGCTGATCGACCTCGGCTCCCACGTGCTCGACATCGCGCTGCACCTGCTCGACGAGCCGCGCGTGACCAGCGTCTCGGCGGTCGCGTACGGCGAGATCGGCCGCTCCGGCCGCGGAGGGCGCCCGCACGGCGTCGCCGCCACCGGCACGCACGCGTTCGAGGTGGAGGACTTCTCGAGCGCCCTGCTGCGCCTCGACAACGGCCGCTCGCTCCAGCTCGACGCCTCCTGGGCCAGCTACTCGAAGGTCGACGAGGACATCGAGGTCGAGCTGCTCGGCTCGGCCGGGGGCGCGCGCCTCCACATCGCCGACTACGCCACGGAGGGGACTCTGACGCTCTACTCCGAGGTCGCCGGAGCGCCGACCGTCTCGCACCCCGACGTGAAGGTCCCCGCCGGGCACCACCGCTCGGTCATCGCCGAGTTCCTGGAGGCGATCGCCTCGGGAGCCGACGCGCCCGCGGGCGGCCCCCGCTACTCCGGCCACTACGGCGAGTACGCGCTGCACCGCAGCCGGGTGGTCGACGCGATCTACCGCTCCGCCGCCGAGAAGCAGGAGGTGACGGTCGCATGAGCGCCCCGATCGAGGTCCTCGTCTGGAACGAGTTCCGCCACGAGACCCGCGGCGACGAGACCGTGCTGCGCCACTACCCGGACGGCATCCACCGCGTCATCGCGGACGGACTCGCGGAGTCGCTCGGCGACGCCGTCTCGGTGCGCACCGCGACGCTCCCCGAGCCCGAGCACGGGCTCACCGAGGAGGCGCTCGCGACGACGGACGTGCTGCTGTGGTGGGGGCACATCGCGCACGAGGAGGTGTCGGACGAGGTCGTCCAGCGCGTCCTGCGGCACGTGCAGGAGGGGATGGGGATCCTGGTCCTGCACTCGGGCCACTACTCGTCGATCTTCAAAGCGCTCATGGGCACGACCTGCTCGCTGAAGTGGCGCAACGACCGCGACCGCGAGCTGGTCTGGACGATCGCGCCCACGCATCCGATCGCCGAGGGCGTGCCCAGCCCGCTGATCATCCCCGAGCAGGAGATGTACGGCGAGTACTTCGACATCCCGGTGCCGGAGGAGACGGTGTTCCTGTCGACGTTCACCGGCGGCGAGGTGTTCCGCTCCGGCGTGACCTACACCCGCGGCCTCGGGAAGGTCTTCTACTTCTCGCCCGGCGACCAGGACTACCCCGTCTACCACCACCCGGACATCCGGCGCGTGCTGGCGAACGCCGTCCGCTGGGCCCGCCCGACCCGGCCGCGCACGCCCCTCACGGCCGACCACCACCCCCGGGGCTGGTTCGAGTCCTGACGCGGTCCCCTCCCTCTCCGCGGGATGCCGCTCCGGTACGGGACACGCCGTGCCGGGCGCACCGACGTGGCGTCTCGCGGGGAGGTACTGGGGGGATGCAGCAGTCGGAGGGGCGCGAGCCGGACGAGGTGCGCCGGTACGGGGAGGCTCCGGAGCAGATCGCGGACGTCTTCCGCGGGGCGCCCGGCGGGGCGCGCCGGCCGATCGTGCTCGTGCACGGCGGGTTCTGGCGCGCGCGGTGGGACCGGCGGCACGCCCGGCCGCTCGCGGCGGCGCTGGCCGACCGCGGGCACGACGTGCTCCTCCCCGAGTACCGGCGCGCGGGCGACACGGGAGGCGGCTGGCCGGGCACCGGCGACGACGTCCTGGCCGTGCTCGCGACGCTCCCGGCGCTGCTGCCCGGCGCCGGACCGGTCACCCTCGTCGGCCACTCCGCCGGCGGCCACCTCGCCGTCTGGTCGCAGGCCGCCCGTCCGTCGCCGCACGTCGCCGCTGTGGTGGCGCTGGCGGGCGTGCTCGACCTGGCCGCCGCCTCCGCCGACCGCCTCAGCGGCGACGCCGTGGGGGAGCTCCTCGGCGGCGACCTCGCGCTGCTCCCGGGCGCCGACCCCGCGCAGCTGCCCGCGCCGCCGCAGCCGACCACGCTGATCCACGGCGTACTCGACGAGGACGTCCCCGTCGCCTACAGCCGCCGATACGCCGACCGGCACCCCGCCGTGCAGCTGCACGAGCTCGCAGACGCCGACCACATGGCGCTCGTCGATCCGACGACGGCAGCCTTCGCGATCCTCCTCGCCGCGCTCGGCTGACGCGCGCCGGGAGCGGGACTGCGACGCTTCCGCCCGCCGAGGCGGGACGGGAACAGGCCCCCTACAGGACCGGCGGGTACAGGAAGAGCGGGATCTGCGCGGTGGGGAAGGTGCGGGTCACGTAGCTGTGCTTGCCGCCGTAGTTGTACTCCTCGAGGAGCACCGTGCCGTCGTCGTTGACCTTCTGCACGTACGAGACGTGGTTGTAGGTCCACCACGCGACGCAGCCGACGATCGGGACGCTGCTGGTCGCCCAGCCCTTCGCGGCCCAGTTGTCCGGCCACTCGTAGGCGCTGCCGCCGAGCGGGGTGATGTTCCCCCACGTGTACTTCCACGGCGCGGAGGTGCGACCGGCGTCGCGGTTGAGGCGCCAGGCCACGAAGTCGACGCACTCGCGGTAGTAGTAGCCGAGGGGCGAGAGTCCGCCGCCGTCGTCGTCGATGGTCTCGTAGGGCCACGGGTAGTCGTCGCCGACCGCGCGGGTCTGCACGGTCGAGAACTCGCCGCCGTTGGATCCGGAGAGCACGGCCGCCTGGCGGCTGGCCTCGTCGAGCTGCGCCTGGGTCGGTGCGGCGAAGGCGTCGCGGACGGCGGTCTGGCCGGCGGCGTCGGAGGAGACGGTGAGGTTCTGGAGGCCGACCCGGTTCGCGGCGGCGCGGCCGGTCGCGGTGGCGGAGGAGCTGCGGGCGCCGTACGCGGGGATCGCGGCCGTGGCGAAGAGGCCGCCGACCACCGAGAACGTCCCGAAGGCCAGGGCGCGGCGGCTGAGGCCACCGGCCCGGGCGGATTCGGCGACGCGGGGAGCGACGGGGCGGGAGGCGGACGCGCGGCGCGGAGAGGCCGGGATCGACCGGGAGGCGGGGGAGGCGACGGCGGGGACCTCGACCGACACGGTCGGAGCGGGCGCCACGGCCGATGCGGCGTCGACGATGAAGTCCGCGGAGTCGCCAGCGCCTGCGGAAGCGGCGGAGTCGTCCGATCCGCTGCCCTCGACCGCGGCACCGGCGGTCGCCGCGCCCGTCTCCGTCTCGGCCCGGGCCGCACGGCGCTCGGCCTCGCGGGCCTCGCGCCGGGTCAGGGGTGCAGTGGTCGGGGTGCCGGCACTCTCCTCAGGGGTGGGAATGCCTGGCTTCGACACGCGTGCGTTCTCCTCGGATGACGGTGGTGACGGGGGGGTCGGGGGCCGGTGGGGATCCGGCGACGAGCCACTCTAGCCCGAGGCCCGCGCATAACGGAACGATCACGACGGATCCGGCACGGATGCTCCGACCGCTCGCGCCCGTGCGGTGCCAGGATGGGGCGCAACCGGGAAGGAGCTCCTCATGACCGCACCCACCCCCACCGGGCCCGTCCTCGTCGGCATCGTCGACGGCCAGCGACCCGAGGTCCTGCGCACCGCCGCCCGCGTCGCCGCCGACGCCGGAGCCGCCCTGCTGCTCGTGTCGGTCTCGGCCGATCCGTACCTCGTCGGCGAGTACGTCGATCCGATGACCGGCGGCATCCCGCTCGGCTTCGTCGGCGCCGCGGCCGACCGCGGCGAGGCCCCGTCCCTCCCGCCCGGGCTCCGCGAGACGGTCGAGCACGAGCTGGACGGCAGCACCGTGCAGTGGTCGCTGCGCGCGGCGCGGGGCGAGCCCGCCCTGGCGCTCGCCGAGGTCGCCGAGGAGGTCGACGCGCGGATGATCGTGGTCGGCACCCGCGACGCGGGCGTGCTCGCGAGCATCGCCGAGTTCCTCAGCGGGAGCGTCGCCGCCCACCTCGCGCACCGCCAGCACCGCCCCGTGCTCGTCGTCCCGCGCGCCGACCGCGACCCGTCGCGCCCGGCGCCCTGGGACCTCGCGGAGTGACGCGACCCCTCCACCTGCGCCCCTCCGCGATCCTCCTCGTCGCGGCGGGCGGAGCCGTCGGCACGGCTGCCCGCGCCGCGATCGGCGCCGCACTGCCCCCGTTGGGCGTCGTGCCGGTCGCGACGCTCGCCGTGAACCTGCCGGGCGCGTTCCTCCTGGGCCTCCTGCTCGAGGCGCTGGCGCGGCGCGGGCCGGACGAGGGCGGGCGCCGCACCCTGCGCCTCCTGCTCGGCACCGGCGTGCTGGGCGGATTCACGACCTACAGCACCTTCTCGCTCGACACGGTCGCGCTGCTCGAGGGCGGCCACGTCGTGGAGTACCTGCTCTACACCGGCGGCACGCTCGTGCTGGGCGTGCTCGCCGCGGCGCTGGGCATCGCTGTCGCGGGGCGGCGGAGGGCGGCGGCGTGACGCCCGGCCTGCTGCTCGCGGTCGCTCTCGCGGGCGGAGTCGGAGCGGCCGCACGGCTCGTCGTCGACGGGGTCGCGCGGTCGCTCGTGCCGGCGCGCTGGCCGGTCGGCACCGCGCTGATCAACGTGAGCGGGTCGCTGCTGCTCGGAGTCGTCACCGGGCTCGTGCTGGCCGGCGTCCTCGACCCGGTATGGCGGGCCGTGCTCGGGACGGGCGTGCTCGGCGGCTTCACCACGTTCAGCACGGCGAGCGTCGAGACCGCGCGGCTCTTGCTCGACCGGCGCTGGGCGGCCGGCCTGGGGTACGGCGTCGGCACGGCGGCGCTCGCCGTCGCGGCGGCCGCCGCGGGCCTCGCCCTGACGGGCGTCCGGCTGTCTTGAGCGGCGCGGTGGGCGCTCCGGAGCGGCGTGCGGCTCCGCTCCTCGCCGCCCTTCCGCGGAGCCCACCCCACGCCCCTCCGCACCCGCCTCATCGACCCCGCCCCGTCACTCCTGATCCCCCCGCTCACGGGGCAGGCGCCCGCCGCCGCCCGCGAGCCGACGCGGATCCTCGCGCGGTGACCCCCGGTCGAGGGACGCCTCGACCTCCGGAGCATGGGTGAAGATGGGCGGATGACATCCGTGGGGGGCGTTCCGGAGCTCAGGCTGGCCGTCGTCGACGACCAGCCCCTCTACCTGCACATGCTGTCGTCGCTGCTGCGCGCGGTGCCGGGCGTGCGGAGCGTCGTGGAGGCCGGATCCGCCACGGAGGCGCGGTCGGTGCTGCGGCCCGCGGAGCTCGACGTGGCGATCCTCGACATCGAGCTCGGCGACGGGGACGGCATCGAGCTCGGGCGCCGGCTGCGGTCCACCGCGCCCGGGCTGGGCATCGTCCTGCTCTCGGCCGTCGACGCGATGCACCGCTTCCTCCGCCTCGACCGCGCCGAGGCCGGCGGCTGGAGCTACCTCTCGAAGACCTCCTCCCTCTCCGCCCCCGCCCTGCTCGCCTCCGTCCGCGCGACGGCGGACGGCCGCACCGTGCTCGATCCGGCGCTGGTCGCCGCCCGCGCGGCCCGCCGCGACTCCCCGGTCGCCGCGCTGAGCCCGCGCCAGTACGAGGTGCTCTCGGGCCTCGCATCGGGGCTGACAAACGCCGCGATCGGCGAGCGCCTCGGCATCGCGGTCCGCTCGGTCGACAACCACGTCAACGCCGTCTACGCGTCCCTCGGCGTCCGGTCGGACGGCGAGCGCAACCCGCGGGTCGACGCGACGCTCCTCTTCCTCGAGCACACCGGATGAGCGCCGGCCCGAGCGATACGCGCGAGGACAACCGCATCGTCCTCGGAGCGATGTCCCTCCTGGGCGGCGTGCTCTCGCTGCTGGCCGCGCTCCAGGCCGTCTTCGCGCTCGGGATGCTGTCGCGGACGCTGCGGGGCGTCGATCCGGGGCCGCTGCTCGACGTGACGACGCGCGTCCTGGTCAACGTGTCGACGATCGGGCTCGCGATCGCCCTGGTCGCGGTGCTGCGTCCCGAGCGCGCGACCGGCGGCGGCCGGGTGGCCCTGACGGCGGTCATCGCCGTGGGGATGGGACTCGTCCGCTGCTGCCTCCAGGTGCTGACCGGCGTCTACCCGCTCTCGGCCCTCCCCGCTCTCGCGGTCGAGCTGGTCGTCGGATCCACGGTGATCGCGCTGATCACGGCCTACGGCTACCTGCTCGTGCGCGCGGCGCGGCGGGTGCGCGAGAAGGAGCGGGAGCACGCCCGCGCCTCCGTGCAGGCGCTCGAGGCGGTGCAGGCCCTGCAGCGGGAGGAGCTGCGGGTGCGGCGCGACGTCGCGCAGAGCCTGCACGGCGGCCTCCAGAACGGACTCGTGGTGCTGACCGCCGAGCTGCACGCGGTCGCGAGCACATCCGACGAGGCGGCCTCGGAGCGGCTGCTCGCCATCGCCGCCCGGCTCGACCGGCTCCGCGAGGACGAGGTGCGCGCGGTCGGTCACGCCCTCTACCCGGTCGAGATCGACCACGGCCTGGTCCCCGCCGTCCGCGACCTCGTCGCGCGCCTCCCTCCCGAGATCGCCGTCGACCTCGACCTCGGCCGCATCCCGGCGCTCGCCGCCGAGGGCGCCGAGCCGCCGCTCGACCAGCGGATGCTCCTGGTCCGGTTCCTGGAGGAGGCGGTCACCAACGCGCTGAAGCACGGCGGCGCCTCCTCGCTGCGGGTGCGCGGCGACGAGGAGGCGGGCGTCGTGGTGCTCACCCTCGACGACGACGGCCGCGGACTCGTCGAGGGGTCGACGCGCTCGGGCCTGGCGCGGCTGGAGCGGCAGCTCGCGGTCTACGGGGGCTCGTTGGAGCTCTCGGACTCGCCCGTGCTGGCGGGGGCGCGGCTGAGGGCGCGGCTCCCGCTGTCCGACGCTGCGCCCGGCGGGGACGGCGGACGGGCGGAGTAGCGGGACGGGCGCTCGCGCCGTCCCTCGCGTCGAGCACAGGGCGGTTCGAGGGACGGATTCATGCCGGACGGCGAGCCGTCTCCTCGTGCCCGCCCCTCACGCCGGGTAGACCAGCAGATCCTCCAGAGCGACGGTGAAGCCTGCCTCGCGGCCTGGCGCGAGGTCGAGGCGCGCCGCGTCGGCCGCCGGGACGTCGGCGGTCAGGAGCGCGCTGCGCACCCGCACCGCGTCTCCCCGCTGCTCCACATCGGTGATCACGGCGCGGAGGCCTCCCTCTCCGAGGGAGACGGCGGAGGGGCGGACCGCGGCGAGCACCGCGGCGCCGACCGCGACCGGCTCGGCCGCCACTCCGGACAGCTCGTGCCCGTCGGCGGTGCGCAGACCCGTCGCGGTGCGGACGCCGTCGAGCAGCTCGAGCCCGGCGAGCTCGGCGGTGAACGCGGTGCGCGGGCGCGTGAGGACCCGGGCGGTCGGCCCCTCCTCGACCACACGGCCGCCGTGCAGCACCAGAACCCGGTCGGCGAGGGTCCAGGCGTCGAGCACGTCGTGGGTGACCACGATCGCCGAGCGGTCGGCGAGCACCTCGCGGAGCATCCGGCGGAGGACCGGGGCGGTCCGGGCGTCGACCGCGGCCAGCGGCTCGTCGAGCAGCAGGAGGCGCGGGTCGGTCGCGAGGGCCCGGGCGAGGGCGACCCGCTGAGCCTGGCCGCCGGAGAGGCTCCCCGGGCGCCGGTCGGCCAGGTCGGCCACGCCCGCGGCGGCCAGCTCGCGCTCGGCCCGCTCGAGGGACCGCGCCCGTCCGGCGCCGGCGCTGCGCGGACCGAACGCCGCGTTCTCGCGCACGCTGAGGTGCGGGAACAGCAGCGGGTCCTGCGCCAGCAGGGCGACGGGGCGGCGGTGCGGAGGAGTCCACCGGCGGTCGTCGAAGAGCAGCTCGCCGCCGGCGGTCGCCCGCCCGGAGTCGGCGCGGACGAGGCCGGCGATCAGCTCGAGCACGGTCGACTTGCCCGCGCCGTTGGGCCCGAGCAGCGCGATCGTCTCGCCCTCGGCCACGTCGATCCGCACGTCGATCCCGCGCGCCGCGAGCCGCGCCTCCAGCAGCAGGCTCACCGCGGCACCCCCCGGGCGGAGCGGCCGTGCGCGAGACCGATCACGAGCACCGCGACCACCACGAGCACCAGCGCGAGGGCGACCGCCGCGTCCGGATCGCTCTCCCGCTGCAGGTAGATCTCGAGCGGGAGGGTGCGCGTCGTGCCCTCGAGGCTGCCGGCGAAGGTCAGCGTCGCCCCGAACTCGCCGAGCGCCCGCGCGAACGAGAGGATCGCGCCCGAGGCGAGGCCCGGCAGGATCAGCGGCAGCGTGATCCGCCGGAGCACCGTCCCGGGGGACGCGCCGAGCGTCGCGGCGACCGACTCGTACCGCGCGCCGGCGCTGCGCAGCGCGCCCTCGAGCGTCAGCACCAGGAACGGCAGGGCCACGAAGGTCTGCGCGATCACGACGGCGGTGGTCGAGAACGCGATGCGGACGCCGAGGGCCTCCAGCGCGCCGCCGAGCAGGCCCATCCGCCCGAAGGTGAAGAGCAGCGCCAGCCCGCCGACCACCGGCGGGAGCACCAGCGGCAGCAGCACCAGCGAGCGGAGCAGGCGCTGGCCGGGGAAGGCCGTGCGGGCGAGCACGAGGGCCATCGGGGTGCCGAGCAGCAGGCACAGCAGGGTCGCGACGGCGGAGGTGCGCAGGCTCAGCAGGAGCGCGGCGACGGAGGAGTCGGAGGTGATCAGCGGCAGGAACTGCGGCCAGTCGACGCGGGCGAGGATCGCGGCGAGCGGGAGCAGCACCAGCAGGGCGCCGAGCGCGGCGACGGCCACGACCCAGCGCGGCAGGCCGGACCCGGTGCGCATCAGCCGCGGGCGAGCGGCGTCTCGACGATGACCGTGGTCGCCTTGACCACCGCCACCGCGGGAGACCCGGGCTCGAGCCCGAGCTCGCGGACCGCCTCGCTGCTCATCAGCGAGACCACGCGGTGCGGACCGCACTGCAGCTCGACCTGCGCCATCACGGTGTCCATCACGATGCCGGTGACGATCCCGACGAAGCGGTTGCGGGCCGAGCGCGCGACCGGGGACGGATCCTCCGGCAGCACGGCGTTCGCGCGGGCGAGCCGGGCGACCTCGAGGCCGTCGACGACGCGTCTCCCGGACGCGTCCTTCGCGCTCTCGAGCGTCCCGTTCTCGATCCAGCGCCGCAGCGTGTCGTCGCTCACGCCGAGCGCGGCGGCGGCGTCCCTGATCCGTATCTGCGGCATGGAGTCGATCCTACGTCCGCGGCTGAGCCTGTGCCGTGCCCGTCTCCTCTCCACGAGATGCCGCTGCGGTGCGCCTCCTGCGGTGTGCCGCGTACCCGCACGGCATCTCGCGGAGAGGGAGGAGAGGACGGCGGAGGGACGGGCGCTGGGGATCCCGGGCCGCGCGCGCAACCCCCTGGAGGACCGGCGGGAGCACGACGCACGCTGAAGAGACGACGACACAGGAGGCGGCATGCGCGCGATGGTCTACCGGGGCCCCTACAAGGTCCGCGTGGAGGAGAAGGACCGGCCGAGGATCGAGCACCCGAACGACGCGATCGTCCGGGTGACGATGGCGGCGATCTGCGGATCCGATCTGCACCTCTACCACGGGCTTCTCCCGGACACCCGGATCGGCCACACCTTCGGCCACGAGTTCATCGGCGTGGTCGACGAGGTCGGCTCGTCGGTGCAGAACCTCAGCGTCGGCGACACGGTGATGGTCCCCTTCACCATCTACTGCGGCTCCTGCTGGTTCTGCTCCCGCGGCCTCTACTCCAACTGCCACAACGTGAATCCGAACGCCACCGCGATCGGCGGCATCTACGGCTACTCGCACTCGGCGGGCGGCTACGACGGCGGGCAGGCGGAGTACGTGCGCGTCCCGTTCGCCGACGTGGGCCCGACGAAGATCCCCGAGTGGCTGCCGCACGAGGACGCCCTGATGCTCACCGACGCCTTCTCGACCGGCTACTTCGGCGCGCAGCTCGGCGACATCGTCGAGGGCGACACGGTCGTGGTGCTCGGAGCCGGACCGGTCGGCCTGGCCGCCGCGCGGTCCGCCTGGCTGATGGGCGCCGGCCGCGTCATCGTCGTCGACCAGATCGACTACCGCCTCGCCAAGGCCCGCGAGTTCGCCTTCGCGGAGACGATCGACTACACCGAGGAGGACGACCTCATCGTCACCCTCAAGAAGACCACCGGCGGTCTCGGCGCCGACGTCGTGATCGACGCGGTCGGCGCGGAGGCCGACGGGAACCTCCTCCAGCACGTCACCGGCGCCAAGCTCAAGCTGCAGGGCGGCTCGCCGATCGCGCTCAACTGGGCGATCGACGGCGTCCGGAAGGGCGGCACCGTCTCGGTGATGGGCGCCTACGGGCCGCTCGCGAGCGCCGTCAAGTTCGGCGACGCCGTCAACAAGGGCCTCACGCTGCGGATGAACCAGGCCCCCGTCACCCGCCAGTGGCCGCGCCTGTTCGAGCACATCCGTGCCGGGCACATCACGCCCAGCGACCTGATCACGCACCGCATCCCGCTCGAGCACATCGCCGAGGGGTACCACCTGTTCTCGTCCAAGCTCGACGGCTGCATCAAGACCGTCGTCGTCCCGTAGGAGGATCCCGTGCCGTACACCGCCGACCGCCCCGTCCGCGTGCCGACCGCCGAGGAGCTGCGTGCCCGCATCCCGGGCTGGGGCGCCGACCTCGACCCCGCCGACCGGCCCGCCTTCCCCCGCGAGCGCAGCGACCTCGTCTCGGGCGCGCACTGGGAGCGCCCGGAGAGGATGCGGACGCACGGCCGTCGCGAGAAGAGCATCGAGCACCTCGAGCTGCCCGCCGTCTTCGGCACGGCGCAGCCCCTCCACGGTGTCTCCGGCGCGATCCGCCGCTACGCCTACGACCGGTTCAGCGAGGGGCGCCACGCGCACTGGCTGCTGCTCGTGCTGGGCGACCGGGTGGAGTCGACCGGGGCGCACCTCCGCTCGCTGCTCACGACACGGCCGGACGATCCGATCACCGAGACCGGTGTGCTGGCCGAGGCGCACGCGCACCCGATCGCCTCGCGCCGTGGCCGGTCCGACGTGCGCCACCAGATCCTCGACCCGCTGCTCGTCGGCGGTCCCTGGGTCCTCGCGGCCCTCGGCGCCGTGGCCGTCGCCCGCCGCCTCCTGCGCTGACGCCCGTTCCCCTCTCGCGAGAGGCCGCTCCGGTACGCCGCCGTCGGCGTGTCGCGGACCGGAGCCGCGTCCCGCGGAGGAGGACGGGGGTCAGCGGCTGCGGGGCGCGGCGCCCGCGGTCGGCGCGGTGCGGGTGTCGACGCTCGCCGTGAGTGCCGCGGAGTAGCCGGACACCGGGCTGCCGGACATCGTCGCGAGCTGCAGGGCTCCGCCGTCGTCGCCGAAGACGGAGTCGGATTCCAGGCCGACCCGGGCGAGGTTCGCGGCCGAGCCCGCATACGACTCGAGGGCGTAGACCGCGGTGCACGCCTCCTCCTGCAGGGCGACCTGCGAGGTCGCGATCGCGTTCGACGCGTCGGTGATCGAGTCCACTCCCGGGTACACCTCGAAGTGGATGTGCGGCCAGCGGCCGGAGTAGCAGGCCGGGACGATCGAGGCGAAGGAGACGACGCCCGACGCGTCGGCGACCTGCACGCCGCGGAGGTACGTCTCGTCCTCGACGCCGCTGGAGTACATCGAGTAGTCCCCGTTCGCGTCGCAGTGCCAGACGTACACGGCGGCTCCGGCGAACGGCACGTCCCCGTTCGCCGCGTCGAGGATCGTCAGAGTGAGGGCCAGGGGGACCCCGTCGGCCGTCGCGCCGCCGCCGATGCTGGTGCGCAGGTCGCTGCGGACGATCCCGGAGCGCTCGAGGACGTCGACCCCGTTCGAGCCGTCGCCCGGGTAGGGGCCGGCCGTCTCGTCGGGGATCTCGCCGGCGACCGCGGTGCCGGCCCCGGCCGTGGCGGTCGCGGTGGGAGTCGCGGTGGCGGTCGCGGCGGCGGAGGAGGCGGATCCCGATCCTCCGGTGGCGCACGCCGCGAGCCCGAGGGTCGCCGCCCCCGCACCGACCAGCGTCAGCACGCCGCGCCGCGAGAAGAGGGTCCCCACGTCGAACGGGAGGCCCTGGTCGACCACCTCCTCCTCGGGGCGGTCGAGCCGGCGGCCCTCGTAGGCCGGTCCGTCGGGCGTGCTGCGGGGCTCCGGGATGCGGGTCATGGTCGTGCTCCTCGTCGATCGTGGTGTCCGTCGCGAGCAACCCTGGCGGCCGGGGCTCTGCGCCTCCGATGACCGTCCTACGACCCTCCTATGACCGACCCGCCGACCGCCCTGCAGGCCTCCTCCGACGCCGCGACGCCTCTCACGGTGCTCCGAACCCGGCCGCCGCGAGCACCGCGCGCCCGGCGTCGGAGGCGACGTACGCGACGAAGGCCGCCGCCGTGGCCGGGTCGCCCGCTCCGGTCAGCGCCGCGATCGGGTACGTGTTCACCGCCTCCGAGGCCTCGGCGAAGGGGATGCCGGTGACCGAGCCCGCGGCCCCGCGGACGTCGGTCGCGTAGACGAGCCCGGCGTCCGCCTCGCCCGAGGACACCTTGCCGAGCACGTCGGTGACCGACGACTCCTCGCTCACGGGAGAGATGTCGACCCCGGCGGCCTGCTCGACCGCGGCGGCCGCCGCTCCGCACGGCACCTGCGGCGCGCAGACGACGGTGGCGGTCCCGGGCCGGGCGAGGTCGGCGAGCGAGGCGACCTGCGCCGGGTTGCCGGGAGGCACGGCGATCTCGAGCGTGTTCGTGGCGATGTCGACCGGGTTCCCGTCGACGAGCCCGGCCTCGGCGACGGTGGACATCGTGCGCTCGTCGGCGGAGGCGAAGACGTCGGCCGGGGCGCCGTTGACGATCTGCGTCGCGAGGTCGGAGGAGCCGGCGAAGGAGAGCTCGACCTGCGCTCCGGGCTCGGCGGCCTCGAACCCCGTGGCGAGCTCGGTGAACGCGCCCTTCAGCGAGGCGGCGGCGAAGACCGTGATGGAGCCGCCGACCGAGGACGTCGCGCCGCCGGGGGCCGCATCGCCGGCGGGGGTCGACGGAGCGGAGCAGCCGGCGAGCAGGAGGAACGCGGCAGCGGCCGGGACGAGGGGGAGCAGGCGACGACGCACGGGGACCTCCGGATCTGGGGTCCGCAGATGCGGCGGACAACTGATCCTAGGACCTCAGGTGCGGAGGCGGGCTGGGAGGAGGGCCTCACGTGCGGCGGAGAGACGATCCGAGGACCGGACCGGCCGGGTGACGCACCTGCGCGGGGACCGACCGCCCGCGCGACGTACAGCGGCGGGCGG
>NZ_PSVN01000010.1:0-63933 GCF_002932235.1 Rathayibacter sp. AY1E3 | reverse complement strand
GGAGGGCCTCACGTGCGGCGGAGAGACGATCCGAGGACCGGACCGGCCGGGTGACGCACCTGCGCGGGGACCGACCGCCCGCGCGACGTACAGCGGCGGGCGGACCGCAGCCCTCCGGCTCCGGCCCGCCCGCCGCTCGTCGCGGCCGCCTCGACGGCGGCCCTCCGCTCAGCTCTGCGGCGGCGAGTAGAACTGGAGGTCGTTGCCCTCCGAGTCCTTGAAGGGGAGGATGCGGCCCCACTCGTGGTCGCTGATCTCACCCTCGATCGACGCGCCCCGCGCCGTGAGGCGCTCCAGCTCGTCCTCGATCGAGCCCTCGGGCTGGAACGAGATGACCGCCCCGCCCTGCTCCGCGACCGTGGCCGACTCGCGGGCGTTCAGGCCGATCATCAGCCCGCCGGCGTCCAGCTCCGACCAGTCGTCCGAGGTGTCCTTGACCTCGAGGCCGAGCGTGTCGCGGTAGAACGCGACCGCCCGCTCCATGTCCGTGACGGGGACCCAGACCGTTGCGACTCCTGATGCCATGTCGTGCTCCTTCGCTCGATGATGCCGATCCTCCGACGCTAGGTCGGGGACGCCCGGAGCGGGGGCCCTTGCGCCGACGCGCGGAGGCTGCTCTCGCGCGGCGCATCTCCGCCGAGCTGCCGTGCTCACGCGCCCGGCAGCGGTGAGGCGCCGGCTTCCCGCTGCCCGTCAGTGCCGAGACACCGCCCCGCGCCGGCGTCCCGGCGCGCAGCGGGACGTCTCGGCCCGGCCTCCGCGCGCGAGCGCTCCCCGCCGACGTCACCGACGACGCGGCCGCCGGGGCGGGCGTCGCCTGGATCGAGGAGGCGGTGGGCCCGCTGCGCATCCTGGTCAACAACGCCGGCGTCCAGCACCGCGTGCCCCTGCTCGAGCTCGAGGTCGCCGACTGGGAGCGGGTGCTGCGCACGAACCTCACCAGCGCCTTCGTGGTCGGCCGGGCGGCGGCGAAGCGGATGATCCCGCGCGGCGCCGGGAAGATCGTCAACGTCGCCTCGGTGCAGGCCGATCTCGCGCGGCCGACGATCGCGCCCTACACCGCCTCGAAGGGCGGGATCCGCAACCTCACCCGCGCGATGACGGCGGAGTGGGCGCAGCACGGCATCCAGGTCAACGCGATCGCGCCGGGCTACATCCACACCGAGATGACGCAGGGCCTCGTCGACGACGAGGCGTTCAACAGCTGGATCCTCGGGCGCACGCCCGCCGCGCGCTGGGGCCGCGTCGAGGACCTGATCGGCCCCGCCGTCTGGCTCGCCTCCGACGGCTCGGACTACGTCAACGGGCAGGTCGTCTTCATCGACGGCGGCATGACCGTCGTCGTCTGAGCCACCCCTCGACCCACCGAACGGAACCCGCATGACCGCGCTCGTCCCCGCCTCCACCACCCGCGTCGTCGTCCACGCCGCCGGCGACCTCCGCGTCGAGGAGGCGCCGCTCGCGCCGCGCGGCCCCGGCGAGGCCCTCGTCGCCGTCGCGTACGGCGGGATCTGCGGCTCCGATCTGCACTACTGGACGCACGGCGCCGCGGGCGAGTCGATCCTCCGCGAGCCGCTGACGCTCGGCCACGAGGTGGTCGGCACGGTCGTCGAGGCAGCGGCGGACAGCTCAGGACCCCCGGTCGGCGCGGCCGTCGCCGTGCACCCCGCGACCGCGCGCGGCGAGTGGCCCGACGGGCGCCCCAACCTCGCGACCGAGGGCACCTACCTGGGCAGCGCCGCGCGGATGCCCCACACCCAGGGCGCGTTCGCCCGCCACGTGGTGCTGCCGGCGCGCATGCTCCGCGAGCTGCCCGCCGGCCTCGGGCTCCGGGAGGCGGCGCTCGCGGAGCCGGCGAGCGTCGCCTGGCACGCGGTCTCGCGCGCGGGGGAGGTGGCGGGACGGCGCACGCTGGTGATCGGCAGCGGCCCGATCGGGGCGCTGATCGTCGCCGTGCTGAAGCGGGCGGGGGCGGCCGAGATCGTCGCCGTCGACCTGGCCGAGGAGCCGCTCGCGATCGCCCGCGCGGTCGGCGCGACCCGGACGATCCGCGCGACCGACGCCGACGCGATCGCCGAGGTCGCGGCCGACGTCGTCTTCGAGTCCTCGGGCAGCCCGCGCGGCCTCGCCTCGGCCGTCCGGGGCGCCGCCCGCGGCGGCACCGCCGTGATGGTGGGACTCCTCCCCTCAGGCGAGCAGCCGGCCCTGATCTCGCTCGCGATCACCCGGGAGCTGCGCCTGATCGGCTCCTTCCGCTTCGTCGACGAGATCGACGAGGTGCTGGCGGCGCTCGCCGACGGGAGCCTCGCGGTGGCGCCGGTGGTCACGCAGGTGCTGCCGCTGGAGCGCGCGCTCGAGGCCTTCGAGCTCGCCCGCGACGCCTCGCGCTCGAGCAAGGTGCTGCTCGACTTCACCCCGTGACGGGCGCTCGAGGCGCCTCCGGAGGGTCGGGATCGCCCGAGCGTTCGGGGTTCCCTCGGACGGCGGCGCCGCCGGAGCACTACCGTTGCACCATGGCGTCCACCGATACCCCCGATTCCGCCCCCGAAGCCGACACCGCTTCCGAGAGCGCCCCCACGCTCACCTTCTCCGACCTCGGTCTCTCCGACCCGGTCCTCAAGGCCCTCAAGGAGGTCGGCTACGAGACGCCCTCGGCCATCCAGGCCGCGACGATCCCGTCCCTCCTCTCCGGCCGCGACGTCCTCGGCGTCGCCCAGACCGGCACCGGCAAGACCGCGGCGTTCGCGCTGCCGATCCTCTCGCGCCTCGACGTCTCGCAGAAGACGCCGCAGGCCCTCGTGCTGGCCCCGACCCGCGAGCTCGCGCTGCAGGTGTGCGAGGCGTTCGAGCGCTACGCGTCCGGCCTCCGCGGCGTCCACGTCCTCCCCGTCTACGGCGGCCAGGGCTACGGCACCCAGCTCTCCGCGCTCCGCCGCGGCGTCCACGTCGTCGTCGGCACGCCCGGCCGCATCATGGACCACCTCGAGAAGGGCACCCTCGACCTCTCGCAGCTGAAGTTCCTGGTGCTCGACGAGGCCGACGAGATGCTCAAGATGGGCTTCGCGGAGGACGTCGAGACGATCCTCGCCGACACCCCCGTCGAGAAGCAGATCGCGCTGTTCTCGGCGACGATGCCCGCGCAGATCCGCCGCATCTCCGGCAAGTACCTGAAGGAGCCGGAGGAGATCACGGTCAAGAACAAGACCACGACCTCCGTCAACACCACCCAGCGCTACCTGATGGTGTCGTACCCGCAGAAGGTCGACGCGCTCACCCGCATCCTCGAGGTCGAGAACTTCGAGGGCATGATCGTGTTCGTCCGCACGAAGAGCGAGACGGAGACGCTGGCCGAGAAGCTGCGCGCCCGCGGCTACACCGCGGCGGCGATCAGCGGAGACGTGGCCCAGGCCCAGCGCGAGCGCACCGTCGAGCAGCTGAAGTCGGGCAAGCTCGACATCCTCGTCGCGACCGACGTCGCCGCCCGCGGCCTCGACGTCGAGCGCATCAGCCACGTCGTCAACTACGACATCCCGATCGACACCGAGTCGTACGTCCACCGCATCGGCCGCACCGGTCGCGCGGGGCGCAGCGGAGCGGCGATCAGCTTCGTCACGCCGCGCGAGCGCCGCCTCCTCGCCGCCATCGAGAAGGCCACCCGCCAGCCGCTGACCGAGATGCGGATGCCGAGCGTCGAGGACGTCAACGTCACCCGCCTCTCGCGCTTCGACGACGCGATCACCGCGGCGCTCGCCGACACCGAGCGCCTGCAGCGCTTCCGCGACATCATCGGCCACTACGTCGAGCACCACGACGTGGTCGAGTCGGACGTCGCCGCCGCGCTGGCCATCGTCGCGCAGGGCGAGGAGCCGCTGCTGCTCTCGCCCGACGACCCCCGCTTCGCCCGTCGCGAGCGCGAGGACCGCGACTCCCGGCCCGACCGGGGCGACCGCCCCGAGCGCGGCGACCGCTTCGACCGCGGCGGCGACCGGGGCGAGCGTCCCGAGCGCCGTCAGCGCCCGGCGAACAGCAACCTCGCCTCGTACCGGATCGAGGTCGGCCGCCGCCAGCGCGTCGAGCCCCGCCAGATCGTGGGCGCGCTCGCGAACGAGGGCGGCCTCAACCGGGGCGACTTCGGGCACATCGACATCCGCCCGGACTTCTCGATCGTGGAGCTGCCGGCCGACCTGCCCCAGGACGTGCTCGACCGCCTCGCCGACACCCGCATCAGCGGCCAGCTGATCGAGCTGAAGCCGGACCGCCGTCCGAGCCGCGCCGGCGCCGACCGCGGCGGACGCCCCAGCGGCCCGAGCCGCTCGAGCGAGCGCCCGGAGCGCAAGCCGCGCTACTGACGCCTCCCGCCCCGGCGGACGGGCTTCCACGAGACGCCACTCAGGTACAGCGACCCTTGCGTGTCGCGAACCGGAGTGGCGTCTCGCGTTGGTGCGGGGGGCGGCCTCAGCGGCGCAGGATGCGCCGGGCCAGCACGTTGCCGAGCAGCTGCACCAGCTGCACGATCACGATGATCACGAGCACCGCGGCCCAGGTGACGACCGGCTCGAACTGCCGGTAGCCGTACTGGATCGCGAAGTTGCCGAGCCCGCCGGCGCCGATGTATCCGGCGACCGCCGACATGTCGATCACGGCGACGAACACGAACGTGTAGCCGAGGATCAGCGGACCGAGCGCCTCCGGCAGCAGTACGGTGCGGACGATCCGGAACCGGCTCGCTCCGACCGACCGCGCCGCCTCGATCACGCCGGGCTGCACGGTCAGCAGGTTCTGCTCCACGATCCGCCCGATGCCGAAGGCGGCGCCGAGCGAGAGGGTGAAGACGATCGCGTCCGTGCCGATGCCGGAGCCGACCACCAGCCGGGCCAGCGGCTGGGCCGCGGCGATGAAGATGATGAACGGGATCGGCCGGAACACGTTCACGATCACGTTGAGCAGTCCGTAGACCACCCGGTTCGCGTAGAGGGCGCCGCCGCGGGTGAGCGCGAGGCCCAGTCCGATCAGAAGTCCGCCGAGCCCGCCGAAGAGGAGGCTCAGCGCGACGATGTAGAGCGTCTCGCCGGTCGCCTGGACGAGCTTGGGCAGGAGCGGGATCAGCTCGTTCATCGGGGCACCTCCGTGAGGGCGACGCGTCCGCCGAGGCGGGCGAGGAGGGGGTCGACGACGCCGTCCGGCGCGTCGAGGGCGACCGTGAGGTGGCCGAAGGCCCGCCCGCGGACGTCGGTGATGCCGCCGTAGACGAGCTCGAGCGGCACGCCGGCCGCCGCGACCTCGGCGAAGACGTCGCCCTGGGAGGCGGAGTCGTCCGAGAACGAGAGCGTGACCAGCCGGCCGCGGTGGCGCGTGCGCAGCACGGCCGCCTCCGCGGGCGAGGGCACCGAGCGGACGACCGTGGAGACGAAGCGGCGGGTGACCGGCTCGCGCGGGGCCGAGAACACGTCGAAGACGGGCCCGCGCTCCACGATGCGGCCCGACTCCATCACCGCGACCTTCGTCGCGAGCTGCTGGACCACGTCCATCTCGTGGGTGATCACGACGATGGTGACGCCCAGCTCCTCGTTGATGCGGCGGAGGAGGGCGAGCACCTCGCCGGTGGTGTCCGGGTCGAGCGCGCTGGTGGCCTCGTCGGCCAGCAGGATGCGCGGGGAGGCGGCGAGGGCGCGGGCGATGCCGACGCGCTGCTTCTGCCCGCCCGAGAGCTGCTCCGGGTGGCTGCGCGCCTTGTCGCTCAGGCCGACGAAGCGGAGCATCTCGTCGACGCGGGCGCGCTGCTCCGCCCGCGGGACGCCCGCGACCTGCAGCGGGTAGGCGACGTTCTGCCCCACGGTCTTCGAGCCGAACAGGTTGAACTGCTGGAAGATCATCCCGATGCCCAGGCGCAGCCGACGCAGCTCGCGCTCGGGCAGCCCCATGGTCTCGCGGCCGTCGATCTCGATGCTGCCGCTGGTCGCGGGCTCGAGGGCGTTGACGAGGCGCGCGAGCGTGCTCTTGCCGGCGCCGGAGTAGCCGATCACGCCGTAGACGTCGCCCGCCTCGATCTCGAGGCTCACGCCGTCGACGGCCGCGGTCGGGGCGGCGCCGCGCCCTGCGCCGGGGTACACCTTGCGCACGTCGGTCATGCGGATGAGCGGCACGGGGCGCCCTTTCTGTTGCGGGGGAGGCGCGGGACCGCGCCGGTGGGGAGCTCCGCGAGCGGAGGACCCGACCGGCGCGGTGCCGCGGGTGCCGGAGTCAGGAGGCGGCGGAGATGTCGGTCTCGGCGGACTCGAGCGAGGTCTCCAGCTCGGAGGCGGGGGTCTTCAGGAAGACCGCGGTGCCGCCGGACTGCTCCGAGACGCCGTCGAGCACGTCCTGGCTGTCCTGGTAGATCGAGACGAGCTTCGTGTAGGTCTCGTTCTCGGCGTCGTCGGCCCGGGCGGCGAAGATGTTCGTGTAGAGCAGGGAGGCGGGGTCGCTCGGGTCGTCCTGGGCGATCGCGTCCGAGGCCTTCAGGCCCGCGTTCTCGATGAAGTCGTTGTTGATGATCGCGGCGGCCACGTCCGGGAGCGACGTCGGGGTGAGGGAGGCCTCCAGCGCGGTGACCTCCACCTTCGAGGAGGACTCGACGTCGTCGACGTTCGAGAGCACTCCGCCGCCGTCCTTCAGCTCGACGAGCCCGGCCGACTGCAGCACCAGCAGCGCGCGCGCCTGGTTGGTCTCGTCGTTGGGGATCGCGACGGTGGAGCCGGCGGGGATGTCCGCGACGTCGTCGTACTGCGAGGAGTAGAGGCCGAGCGGGTAGATCGCGGTCGCGCCGATCGGCACGAGGTCGGCGTCGGCCGAGGTGTTGTACTGCGCCAGGTAGGCGATGTGCTGGAACTGGTTGAGGTCGATCTCGCCCTCGGTGAGGGCGGGGTTGGGCTGGTTGTAGTCGCTGAAGTCGACGATCTCGACGTCGATCCCGGCGTCGGCGGCGGCCTTCTCGTAGGTGGCCCAGTAGGGGTCGCTCGCGCCGACCACGCCGATGCGGACGGTGTCGTCGCCGCCGCCCGCGCCGGAGCAGCCGGCGAGGAGGAGGGCGGCGGAGGCGGCGATCGCGGAGGTCGCGAGGAGTCGGGTGCGCAGGGTCATGGCTGTGGGGATCCTTCCGTGGAGAGGATCCGGGCACTCGGCGCCGACCGAGCGGTGCTGGTCACCGCCGGCGCTGCGACCGGCCTCCGGTCGCTCGGCGCCGCGACTGCGCGGATCCCGGGGATCACCTTACGAAGGCGGTCGGACCCGCGCGGAACCCGCGCGTAACACGGCGACTCGGAGGCAGCGGAGGCGCGCGCTCACCGCGGGATCGCGCTGTGACGGCTGCTCAGCGCCTGACCGCGCCGCGCCGGACGCTCAGCTCGCGAGCGCGCCGTCCTCGCCCGCCGACGCCTCGTGCTTGGCGATCCGCTTCGCGATCGCGTCGCGCTCGGCCCGGAGCGACGCGATGGTCGGCTTGTCCAGGCGGGGGTCGGCCAGATCGGCGAAGGGGCTCGCGGCGCCGGTGCGCGCGGACACGAGCGCGGCGTACGCCTTCGTCGCGGCGCGGAGCTCGGCTCCGGCCCGTTCGACCTTCCGCGGCTTCGACTCCTTGTCCGAGACGAGTCGGGCGTGCTTGTCGAGGGCCTCTACCAGTGCGCGATGCGCAGCGTCAATCTTCTTGCTCATAGGCGCATTATGGCGCAGGATCGGCGCACGGCGCCGACTGTGACTCCCCGCGCCCGCCGCCCCCTTCCGTGAGACGCCGCCTCGGCACGCGACACGCCGGGGGAGGCGCACCGGAGCGGCATCTCGCGGGGAGGGGACGGTCGGGTCAGCGGGCGACCGGCGTGGAGACGGACGACGCGCCCGCGCTGGTGGCGACCGCGTCGAGGACGCGCTGCACGTCGAGGGCGTCGGCGAATGTGGGCGTGACCGCCGTGCCTCCGGCGATCGCCTCGACGAGGTCGACGACCTGGTGCGTGAAGAGGTGCTCGTAGCCGATGCCGTGCCCGGTCGGCCACCAGGCCGCCATGTACGGGTGCGCCGGCTCGGTGACCTGGATGCGCCGGAAGCCCTGCGCCTCCTCGGGGTCGCGGGCGTCGTAGTACTCGAGCTCGTTCATCCGCTCGAAGTCGAACGCGATCGAGCCGAGCTCGCCGTTCACCTCGATCCGGTTGGCGTTGCGGCGGCCGGTCGCGACGCGGGTCGCCTCGAAGACGCCCAGGGCGCCGCCCTCGAAGGAGGCGGTGAAGGCCGCGGCGTCGTCGACGGTCACGGCGCCGCGCGGGGCGTCGGCACCGGCGCGGCCGCCGAGGCCGACCTGCTCGCTGAGCACGGGGCGCTCGGTGGTGAAGGTGCGCAGCGTCGCCGAGACCGAGGTGATGCCGCGGCCGGTCAGCCACTGGGCGGTGTCGATGCTGTGCGCGCCGATGTCGCCGAGGGCGCCCGAGCCGGCGCGCTCCTTCTGCAGGCGCCAGGTCAGCGGCGCCTCGGAGTCGGACAGCCAGTCCTGCAGGTACTGGGCGCGCACGTGGCGGATGTCGCCGAGGCGGCCCTCCTCGATGAAGCGCTTCGCGAGGGCGAGGGCCGGGGTGCGGCGGTAGCTGAAGCCGCACATCGCCACCTTGCCGGAGGCGGCGGCCGCGGCGACCATCCGCTCCGCCTCCTCGACGGAGTTGGCGAGGGGCTTCTCGCACAGCACGTGCTTGCCGGCCTCGAGGGCCGCGATGGCGATCTCGGCGTGGGTGTCGCCCGGCGTGCAGATGTCGACGAGGTCGATGTCGTCGCGGGCGATGACGGCCCGCCAGTCGGTGGAGGCCTCGCTCCAGCCCAGCCGCTCGGCGCGCTCGGCGGTCGAGTCGGGGTTGCTCCCCACGAGCACGGCGAGCTCGGGGCGGAGGGGGAGGGGGAAGAAGCGGGAGGCGGTGCGCCAGGCGTGCGAGTGGGTGCGGCCCATGAAGGCGGTCCCCACCATCGCGACGCGCAGGGCTCGGTCGTTCGACATCGTCGTCCTTTCGTCGGCCGTACGACCCTGCCACGGGTCGGGGCGCGGGCGCTACCGCGCTCGGCGAGGCCGCCTCCGGGGCGACGCGCCCGGGCTGCACGGACATGAGCGCGTTCATAGGGTTCGGAGAGCGCTCTATCACGGACGGAATGTCTCAACCGCCGCCGTCAGATGTCGCGTAATCCCGCGGATCCCAGCCCTGACGCGGTAGCAGGAAGCCCTTGGGGCGACTGGGCGATCACTCGAACCGCCTTCGAATCGGTTCAGAACTTTTGCTTGACCCGCGACGTAAGTGGAAGTAGCTTCATCCGCATGGTCACCGCAGACCCCCGCAGCACTGCTGCACAGCCTCTTCCCCGCACCTCCGACGAGTCTCAGCAGCTGCTTCTGCAGATGCGCGGCATCGTGAAGGTCTTCCCCGGCGCCCGTGCTCTCGACGGCGTCGACCTCGATGTCCGACCCGGTGAGGTGCACTGCCTCCTCGGCCAGAACGGCGCCGGCAAGTCCACCCTCATCAAGACCCTCGCCGGGGCCCACCAGCCCACCGAGGGCGAGATCCTCGTCGACGGGAACGTCGTCACGATCCCGTCCCCGACGGCGGCCCTCGCCCTGGGCATCGCGACGATGTACCAGGAGCTCGACGTCGTCGACGGCCTCTCCGTCGCCGAGAACATCTTCCTCGGCCACGAGCTCTCCCGCGGCGGCTTCACCGCCCGGGCGAAGGCCACGAGGATCACCCGCGAGCTGATGGAGCGCCTCGGCCACTCCGAGATCTCGCCGAACCGCGAGGTCGGCACGCTCTCCGCCGCCGGCAAGCAGATCGTGCAGATGGCCCGTGCCCTCTCGCACGACGCGCGGGTCATCATCATGGACGAGCCCTCCGCGGTGCTCGACTCCGAGGAGGTGGAGAACCTCTTCCACGTGGTGCGCCAGCTCACCGCCTCCGGCGTCGCCATCGTCTACATCTCGCACCGCCTCGACGAGATCCGCGCCATCGGCGACCGGATCACCGTGATCAAGGACGGCGCGACCGTCGCGCAGAACCTCGCGGTCGCCGACACCCCCACCTCGAAGCTCATCACCCTGATGACCGGCCGCGCCGTCGAGTACGTCTTCCCGGACCGCCAGGAGCTCGACGTCGAGGCCGAGACGCTGCTGAAGGTCGAGAAGCTGGGCCTGCAGGGCTCCTTCTCGGACGTCTCCCTCGAGATCCGCGCCGGCGAGGTCGTCGGCCTCGCGGGGCTGGTCGGCTCCGGCCGCTCCGAGATCCTCGAGACCATCTACGGGGCGCGCCGCGCCAGCACCGGGACGGTCAGCGTGGCGGGCAAGCGCCTGCGCGCCGGATCCGTCACCTCGGCGGTCGACGCCGGCATCGGCCTCTGCCCGGAGGAGCGCAAGAGCCAGGGCCTGCTCCTGGACGAGCCGGTCTACCGCAACATCACCCTCTCGACCTTCGACCGCTTCGCCAAGCGCGGCTTCCTCGACGAGCGCTCCGAGCGCGCGGCGGCGGCCGAGCAGGCGGTCTCCCTCGACCTGCGGCCCTCCGGGGTCGACCGCGACGCCCGCACCCTCTCCGGAGGCAACCAGCAGAAGGCGCTCCTCGCCCGCTGGCTCGTGCGCGGCTGCCGCGTCCTGCTGCTCGACGAGCCGACCCGCGGGGTCGACGTCGGCGCACGGGCCGAGATCTACACCCTGATCAGGGACCTCGCGACCAACGGCGCCGCCGTGCTCGTGGTCTCCAGCGAGATCGGCGAGGTCCTCGGACTCTCCGACCGAGTGCTCGTGATCTCCGACGGCGCCGTGGTCCACGAGGGCCCGGCCGATTCGATCGACGAGCACCGCGTGCTCGATCTCGTCATGGAAGGAAGTGCAGCGTGAGCGGACAGCTCGACACCGCGTCGCCGTCGATCGGCGGTCCGCAGGAGGACGCCGCCCGTCACGCGTCGGCCGCGACGGGAGGCTCCTCCGGGGGCGTGCCCTCGAAGGACTCCCGCTCCGGGATCGCCCGCCTCATGCAGGGCTCCCTCGGCCGCAACGTCGGGCTGCTGCTCGCGCTGGTGATCCTCTGCATCGTCGGATTCGCGACCGCGGGGGAGCGCTTCGCCAGCGTCGACAACGTGCTCACGATCCTCCGCCTCGCCGCCGTCATCGGCGTGCTGAGCATCGGCATGACCTTCGTCATCACCTCCGGCGGCATCGACCTCTCGGTCGGCTCCGTGATGGGGCTCGCGACGGTCTGGGCGAGCACGGTCTCGACCCAGTACTACGCGGCCAACACCTCCTGGCTGGTGATCGTGCTCACCGCGGTCGTCGTCGGCCTCGTCTGCGGCCTGATCAACGGCGCGCTGATCGCCTACGGCCGGGTCGTCGCGTTCATGGCCACGCTGGCGATGCTCGTCGCCGCCCGCGGCTTCGCCGAGCTGATCTCGAACCGCCAGACGCAGGTCGTCACGGTCACGCCGTTCCTCGACTTCTTCCGCGCCGACGTGCTCGGCATCCCGGTGCTCGTGCTGATCTTCGTGGTCGTCGCCGTCGCCGGCTGGATCCTGCTCAACCGCACCACCTTCGGCCGTCGCACCATCGCGGTCGGCGGCAACCCCGAGGCCGCCCGCCTCGCCGGCATCAAGGTCCGCCGCCACACCATGTACGTCTACGGCCTCGCCGGGCTCACCGCCGGCATCGCCGCCGTCATGATGCTCGCCCGCACCACCGCCGGCAGCTCGACCAACGGCCTCCTCTACGAGCTCGACGCCATCGCGGCGGTCGTCGTCGGAGGCACGCTGCTGGCCGGCGGCCGCGGCACCATCGTCGGCACCGTGTTCGGCGTCCTCATCTTCACGACCCTGACCAACGTGTTCACGCAGAACAACATGTCGACCTCGACTCAGGCCGTCGCGAAGGGCGCGATCATCGTCGCCGCCGTCCTGCTGCAGCAGCGGTTCGCCGCCCGCGGCAGGAAGTCCTGACCCCGGGGCTCCGGCCCCGCTCCTCCACACACAGCAACCCACCCGACCACTCAGGTCACCTCTCCGCAGGACACGTGTGCCCTCGGACCCCTCGGATCGATCGAAGGAGATCACTTCCATGCCCGCACGCCCCTTCACCCGCAGCCGCCTCTCCCGCACCGCCCGACTCGGCTCGGCCGGCGTCGCCTTCGGCGCCGTCGCGCTGATGCTCACCGGCTGCATCTCGAACGCCCCGGTCGAGACCGGCAACGCCGCCTCCGGCGGGACCGCCGCCGCCGTGGCCGCCTCGGACAACGACGCCTCCGGCGACAACGTCGTCATCGGCTTCACCGCTCCCGCCGCCGACCACGGCTGGATGGGCGCGGTCAGCCGCGCCGCCATCGCCGAGGCCGAGAAGTACGACGACGTGGAGCTCCGCACCGCGGAGGGCACCAACGACGTCAACCTCCAGATCAGCCAGGTCGAGACCTTCATCAACGACGGCGTCGACGCGATCGTGCTCCTGCCGATCGACGGAGCGGCGCTCACGCAGGTCGCCACCCAGGCGATGGAGGCGGGCATCACCGTCATCAACGTGGACCGCGAGTTCTCCAGCCCCTTCGCCGCCCGGTCGACCATCCTCGGCGACAACTACGGCATGGGCGTCAGCGCCGGCACCTACATCTGCGAGGAGCTCGGCGACAACCCCGACGCCGTCGTCGCCGAGATCGCCGGCATCGACTCCCTCCCGCTGACCCAGGAGCGCAGCCAGGGCTTCTCGGACGCGCTCGAGGGCTGCGGACTCGACGTGGACAACCGCGTCGCCGCCGACTTCACCGTCCAGGGCGGAGAGCAGGCCGCGGCCAACCTCCTCCAGGCCGCGCCGAAGATCGACGCCATCTGGAACCACGACGACGACCAGGGCGTCGGCGTCCTCGCGGCGATCGACACCGCCGGACGCGACGAGTTCCTCTTCGTCGGCGGCGCCGGATCGGCCAACGTGATGCGCGCGATCGAGGCCGACGACTCCGTCGTCAAGGCCACGGTCGTCTACCCCTCGACCCAGGCCGCGGACGGCATCAAGCTCGCCCGCCTCGTCGAGCAGAACAAGTCGATGGCCGACACCAGCTCGCTCGGCGTCCCGCGCCAGATCCAGCTCTTCGCGCCGGTCGTCACCAAGGACAACGTCTCCGAGTACCTGCCCTCGGCCTTCGAGTCCTGATCGGCCCCACCAGCCCGGGTCGGCGCGGGAACCATCCCGCGCCGGCCCCCACCTCGGCGCCGCCCCGGGATCACTGACGACCCGCAGCGCAGCGCCACCGGCATCCGCGAGAGGAGGAGGAGTGCAAGACACCGGCCCCAGGGCCGGACAGGAGGAGACCGGATCCGCTCAGTCGTGCGGACAGCGACGGACCCGGCCTCTGCGATGAACACCTCATTGAAGGAATCACATCACGCATGAATGGTAAGCGATCCTCGAGAAGAAGCATCAGGCGTCTTCTCGCACTCGGCATCGCCGGGATGGTGACGGTCTCCGGACTCACCGCCCTCGGCCTGCCCGCCTCGGCCCACGACGGAGTGGACCACGGTTCCGAGGGCGGAGCATCCGCTCTCGACTGGAGCAACTACGAGAAGGTCCTGCTGACGAAGAACGTCGGCGAGCCCCTCGACCTGGCCGTCCTCCCGGACAAGTCGGTCCTCCACACCGCTCGGAACGGCGAGATCCGCCACACCGACCCCAAGACCGGCACCACCCGTGTCGTCAACACGATCCCCGTGTACCAGAACTCGGAGGACGGGCTGCAGTCCGTCGGCATCGACCCCGACTTCGCCGAGAACAAGTGGGTCTACCTCGTCTACGCGCCCCCCGGGAACACCCCGACCGGCGCGGCCCCGAACATGCTGCCCGAGGGCGCGACCGACAGCTACTGGGACCAGTGGAAGGGCATCAACCGCCTCTCCCGGTTCAAGTGGACCGGCTCGGGCCTCGATCTCGCGAGCGAGCAGAAGATCATCGACATCGAGACCCAGCGCGGGCAGTGCTGCCACGTGGGTGCCGACTTCGACTGGGACGCCGACGGCAACCTGTACCTCTCCACCGGCGACAACACGCCGGCGAGCGCTCCGGGTGCCGCGGGCTTCGCGCCGAACAACGACGCGCCCCGCATGAACCCGGGCTTCGACTCGCGTCGCGGCGCCGGCAACACGAACGACCTCCGCGGCAAGATCCTCCGGATCACCGTGCAGGAGGACGGCTCGTACACGATCCCCGACGGCAACCTCTTCCCGGTGGGAACCGAGAAGACCCGCCCCGAGATCTTCGTGATGGGCGTCCGCAACCCGTTCAAGATCGACGTCGACGCCGAGACGAACACCCTCTCCTGGGGCGACTACGGCCCCGACGCCACGAAGGCCGCTGCGGCCGACGGCGTCCGCGGCCCGATGGGCCTCGTCGAGTGGAACGCGACCGGACTGGACGAGCCGCACAACTCCGGCTGGCCCTACGTCCACGGACCCAACGCGCCGTACAACGAGTGGAACTTCGAGACGTCGACGCCCCGCGGCTTCTTCGACCCGGAGAACCTGAAGAACAACTCGCGCTGGAACACCGGCCTCGTCGACATCCCGGACGCCAGGGCGGCGACCGTCTACTACGGCGACAACCCCGGCGACCAGCCGTTCGACGAGCTCGTCAACTTCGGGACCAGCACCGGCCAGGGCCCCATGGGCGGACCGGTGTACCACTTCGACGCGGAGAACACCTCGACGTCGAAGTTCCCGGAGTACTGGGACAAGAAGACCTTCTTCGGCGAGTTCTCGCAGGACTACATCGCGGCGTTCACGCTCGATGAGGACCGCGCGGTCACGCACATCGAGGACTTCCTCCCCAACGCGGCGCTCAGCCAGGCCGCGCAGCCGATCCACGACAACCCGATGGACATGGAGTTCGGCCCCGACGGGTCGATGTACGTGATCGAGTACGGCGACGGATTCTTCCGCGCCAACCCCGACGCGGGCCTGTACCGGATCGACTACGCCGAGGGCAACAAGGCGCCGCAGGCCCGCTTCACCGCGACCCCCCTGTCCGCCTCGCAGACCCCGCTCGAGGTCACGTTCGACGCCAAGGGATCGACCGACCCCGAGGGCGACGCGCTCACCTACGACTGGGACTTCGACGGCGACGGCACCTTCGACGCCACCGGAGTGACCGTCAAGAAGACCTACACCGAGCTCGGACAGTTCACGGCCCGTCTGCGCGTCACCGACGCCAAGGGCAAGTTCAGCCTGACCTCGCGGGTCATCTCGGTCGGCAACCAGGCGCCGCAGATCCAGATCCAGACGCCCGGCAACGGCTCGTTCTTCAGCTGGGGCGACGCGATCCCCTACCAGGTGACCGGCAAGGACGCTGAGGACGGCGACCAGATCGTCAGCAGCCGCGTGGGCTGGACCTACGGCCTCGGCCACGACGAGCACGCCCACCCCGAGGTCACCGGCACCGGTGCCAAGGGAGCGTTCCCGACGTCCAAGGACTCGCCCGAGCACGGCCCCGGCGCGCTGCTGTACGGCACCGTCGTCGTGACCTACACGGACGGCGGCTTCAACGGCCTGCCCCCTGCTGCGGCCGAGGCGACGCTGCGGCTGAACCCGAAGACGCAGGAGGCGGAGCACGCCGCCCGTGAGGGCGTCCTGCCCTACGCGGACACCACCGCCAGCGGCGGCAACGCCGTCAGCGGACTCGGTGCGGGATCCTTCCTGCGCTGGGACCCGGTGAACTTCGCCAACCTGACCGGCGTCGTGGTCCGCGCCACCGGTGAGGGCACCGTCGACCTCCGCTGGAACGCTGCCGACGCAGCGCCCTTCGGAACAGCGACCATCCCCGCGGGAGCCGGCTGGAAGGACGTCCTCGTCCCCTTCGGCACCAACGTCCCCCGCGGCACCGGCTCGCTCTACGTGACCTCGCCCAACGGCCTGTCGCTCGACTCCCTCACCTTCCAGGGTGCCGGCGCCGGTGACAAGACGGCTCCGACCGTCGCGGCGACCCTCGACCCGGCAGCGCCTGCGGGCGTCGGCGGCGTCTACAACAAGCCCGTGACCCTCGGCCTCACCGCCACGGACAACGGAGCGCTCTCCACCGTCCAGTACTCCGCCGACAACGGCACGACGTGGACCACGGTCCGCGCCGTCAACGGCGCGTACACGGTCCCGTTCACCACGAACGGCGCCCGGACGATCCAGTACCGCGCCACCGACACCGGCGGCAACGTCTCGGCGGTCGGCACGGTGAAGTTCACGATCGACCTGGCCGCGGCGAACGCCCCGACCGCCGCGTCGACCACCACTGTGGCGCTCTCGGCTCCCCGCGTGACCTTCGGGGCACCCGGCGAGGCGACCGTCACGGTCACCGGTCAGGGGGGGAACCCCGGCGGAGAGGTCGTCCTCTACGAGGGCGCCACCGAGCTGGGCCGCGCGACGCTGAAGGACGGCAAGGCGACCTTCGCCCTGCCGAAGACCCTCGGCGCCGGCACCCACACCCTCCGTGCGGCGTACGGCTCGGACGCCACCTTCAAGGCCTCGGAGGGCACCGCCCGCCTGATCGTCTCGAAGGCCGCCTCGGAGCTCACCGCGACCGTCTCGCCCAACCCGGTCAAGCCGGGCGCCAGCGCGCAGGTCACGGTCGACGCGAAGTCCTCGACGGGTGTCGCCGGCACCGGTCAGGTGAGCGTGATGGTGAAGAGGAACCTCTCCACCGTCGCGATGCTCACCGGGACCCTCGACGAGAACGGGCACGTCGTGGTGACGCTCCCGAAGCTCACGGCGGGCAGCTACAAGCTGACCGTCACCCACACCGCCACGGCGGACACCAACGCCGCGTCGGCGCTGCTGAACCTCACCGTCCAGCAGTAGCCCCCGCGCAGGGGCCGGCCGGCTCGACCGGGCCGGCCGGCCCCCCACCCCCTGCACCATCTGCCATTTCGAAGGAGAAATGATGCACCACCACCACGCATCCATCACGGCCAAGCCGATGAGCCGGCGCTCGCTGATGACGGCCCTGGCCGCATCGACCGTCGCGGTCGGCGTCGGAGCGGGAGCCCTCGCGGCGCCCGCCACGGCCGCCCCCGCGCCCTCGTCCGGATCCACGCGCCTGGTCCCGATCAACCGCATCGGCATCCAGCTCTTCAGCGTCCGCGACAAGGTCTCGTCGCTCGGCTTCCGGGCCGTCTTCGAGGAGCTCGGCCGCATCGGCTACAGCGAGATCGAGTTCGCCGGGTACACCCAGGGCAACGTCGGGGCGATCACCCCGCAGCAGATCCGCCAGCTGCTCGACGACAACGGCCTCCGCGCCGTCGGCTCGCACGTCGGCACCAACCTCCTCCGCTCGGAGCTGGGCAAGCAGATCGAGATCGCGCAGATCCTCGGCACGCCGCACCTCGGCACCGGCAACGCGCCCACCAACGTCAACACCAAGGCGGGCTACCTGGCCGCGGCGGAGGAGTGGAACAAGTGGGGCCAGCAGGTCTCGGCCGCGGGCATGAAGCTCTACCAGCACAACCACGCCGGTGAGTTCGGGTTCGCCACGGACGACCCCAAGACCCGCCTGTACGACCTCTTCTACGACAACACCGACCCGCGTCACGTGTACCTCGAGATGGACGTCTACTGGGCGTACGTCGGCAAGAAGCTCTACCCGGGCTTCGAGCCGCTCGACTACATCAAGCGCAACCCGCGCCGCTACCCGATCCTGCACCTCAAGGACGGCAAGACGAACAACGCCAACACCAACGGCTACGACATCGTCGAGTTCGGCGCGGGCAACCTGCCCTACCAGGCGTTCCTCTCGGAGCTGCGCGACCGCGGCCAGCGCTTCGGCGTCTGGGAGCAGGACACCGCTCCCACGCTGGCGACGCCGCCGAGCACGGGGAACTCCCTCGAGGCCGCTTCCCGCAGCTACTCCGCGATCGCTGCGCTCCGTGGCTGAGCGCACCCCGCGCCGCGCGCGCCGCACCGACAGCACCACCACCAGCACGACGCGCACGAGCGCACCGAGGAGAACCCCCATGAAGTGGAAGACGCCCACGGCGGTCCTCGCGGCCGCCTCCCTCGCGATGGTCGCCGCACCGTCCGCCTTCGCGGCGACGACGGACTGCACCACCGAGCTCGGGAACCAGACGATCACCGGAGACCTCAACGTCGGCGCGGGCCAGACCTGCGTGCTCGGCAACGTGACCGTCACCGGCAACGTCATCGTCGGCGACGACGCCTGGCTGGACGCCACCTCGGCGACCATCGGCGGCGACGTCATCGGCACCGACGCGTACGGCATCTCGATCGACGGCACCAGCGTCGGCGGAGACGTCGTGTCGTTCTCGGACGGCAGCCGCAACGGCTTCCTCTACCTGCGCGACCTCACGGTCGGCGGCATGGTCGAGGCCGGCGGGATCGACGTCGAGTTCAGCGACCTCTCGGTCGACGGCTCGGTCAGCACCGACGCGGCGAACTACGTCGACGTCGACCGCACCAGCGTCGGCGGCGACGCCACCTTCGCCGGCAGCGACTTCGGCGTGAACGTGCAGGGCGCCATCGTCGGCGGCTCGCTCGCCGTCACCGGCTCCTCGCGCGGCGTCCTCCTGGGCGCGAACGAGGACGGCTCGGCCTCGGCCCTCGGCAACACGGTGGGCGGGAACCTCACGCTCTCGGGCAACTCCGGCAACGTCCAGCTCGCGGGCTCGACGGTCGGCGGGCGCATCGCGCTCGCCGACAACGCGCCGGCGGTCAACTTCGGCGCGGGCAACACCGCCGCCGGAGTCGACGGCACCTTCACGGGAACGGCGGCGGGCGCTGCGGCGGCCGGCGACCAGGCCGTGGCCGTCATCGTCCCCGAGGCCAACAAGGGCGAGCTGACCTGGACGCTCGAGGGCACCAGCAACCTGGTGAACCTCGGCGTCGCCGAGGAGCAGGGCGACCACTTCGCCGCCTCCGGTGAGCTCGTGCCGGTCCGCGTGACCGACACCCGCCTCAACGGCCCGGCCTGGTCGGTCACCGGCCAGCTGAGCGACTTCCGCTCCGGCGAGAAGACGTTCTCGGGCAAGCACCTCGGCTGGACCCCCGAGGTCCTGGAGAACACGGGCGGTGCCGTCGCCGGCGCAGCCGTCCCCTCCGGGTTCGACTCGGGCAACGGCCTCGCCACGCCCCGCGTCCTCGGCTCCGCCGCGGCGCAGCACCCGACCGGATCCTCGGTCCTGGGCGCCGACCTCGACCTGAAGCTCCCGCTCTCGGTCGGAACCGGCACCTACACCGCGACGCTGACGCTCACCGCGCTCGGCTAGCACCGGTGGGGCGGCCTCCGGGCCGCCCCACCCTCCCCCCGTCTCCCCGCGAGACGCCACTCCGGTCCGCCCCGCTCGGCGTGCCGCGTACCGGAGCGGCGTCCCGCGGGGAGGCATCCCCCCTTGCAACGGAAGCCTGATCGATGTCGCTCATGCCACGCACCTCCCGCACCACCGCCGCCCTGCTGCTGATGACGCTCCTCGCAGCCGGCGGCCTCTCGGCTCAGGCGGGTGCCCAGGAGGCGGACCCCGCCTCCACGCCGGTCACCTGGGGGGTGCGCCCCGCCGACACCGAGCAGGGCAGCGAGCGGCCGAACTACGCGTACGCCCTCGATCCCGGCGGCCGCCTCAGCGACGCCCTGATCGTCTCCAACTACGACGACGAGGAGCAGACGTTCCGCGTCTACGGCTCCGACGGCTTCATCACCGAGGCCGGCCAGCTCGACCTGCTCCCCGCCGCGGAGCCCTCGACGCAGCTCGGCAGCTGGATCGCGTTCCCCGAGCCCGAGGTCACCGTGCCCGCCGGCGAGAGCGTGCAGGTCCCGTTCGAGGTCGTCGTCCCCGACGACGTGACCCCGGGCGACTACGCCGCGGGCGTCGTCTCCTCGATCCTGGTGCAGGGCGAGACCGGAGTCTCGGTCGACCGGCGCCTGGGCTCGCGCATGTACCTCCGCGTCGGCGGCGAGCTCGCCCCGCGCCTGTCGATCGACGGCCTCGCCGTCTCGTACCAGGGCGGCTGGAACCCCTTCGCCCCCGGCTCCGCGACCGTCGACTACACCGTGACCAACGCGGGCAACACCCGCATCGCGCCGGGCGCCGAGATCAGCGTCGCCGGCCTCTTCGGCCTCGCGCCGGTGTCCGCGACCGACCCGGAGCCGCTGCCCGAGCTCCTCCCCGGAACCTCCGTCTCGCGCACCGTGACCGTCGCCGGAGTCTGGCCGCTCTTCGTCGCGACCGCCCGCGCCGCGCTCTCGGGCACCGTCGTCACCGCCGACCAGGCCGCGCAGGCCGACTCCGCCGTCGTCGTCCCCGACGTGCCGGTCGCCACCGCCGAGACCTCGGCCGCGGCCGTGCCGTGGAGCGCCGTGCTCCTCCTCGCCCTGCTCATCGGGCTCATCGTGCTGACCGTCGTCCGCCGCCGCCGCCGGGCCGCGGGGGAGCAGGCGCGCATCGACGCCGCCGTCGCCGCCGCTCTCGGCGCCCAGCCGGAGGACGCCGACCGCGCGGAGGTCCGCTCCTGACCGGGTGCGGCCGACGCGGTCCGCGGGGGATCGCGCCGGCGCGGCCCGCCGTCTCCGGGCGCGCGGCCGCCGCTCTAGCGGACCGCCCGCCCCTCGGCGCGCAGCTGCTCGAGGAAGCCGTCCACCACGGCGGGGCTGAGCAGGTGCCCGCGCAGCATCAGCGCGGCACCGCGCACGCCCCCGCTGCCGCCCAGCTCGGCGGTCACCACGTCGAGCCGCTGCGTCGCGAGGGGGAGGGAGCGCTCGTCGATCACCGAGCGCACGGCCGTCAGGATCTCCGGGCTGGCGAGGGCGACCGCGCCGCCCAGCACGATGACGGAGGGGTTCAGCAGGCTCACGCAGGTGGCCAGCACCTCGCCGAGCTGGAGTCCCGCGATCCGCGCCGCCTCCACGGCCTCGGGATCGCGCGCCTTCAGCAGGTCGATCAGCTCGCGCACCGACTGCACGTCGCGGCCCGCCCGGGCGAGCCCGGCGGCCAGAGCGGAGCCGCCCGCGACCGCCTCGAGGTCCCCCTCCTGACCGCCCGCCGCGGCCGGGGCCGTGCGCGGCACCTGGACGTGGCCGAGATCACCGGCGGAGCCGAGGGCTCCGCGCTGGAGCAGCCCGGACGAGACGATGCCCGCGCCGATGCCGGTGCCGACCTTCACGAACATCAGGTCGAGGGCGTGCGGGAACCGCGAGGCCCGCTCGCCGAGCGCCAGCAGGTTCACGTCGTTGTCGACGAGCACCGTGGTGTCGTAGCGCCGGCGCACGAAGGCGGGGATGTCGAAGCCGTCCCAGCCGGGCATGATCGGCGGGCGCACCGGGCGGCCGCTCGCGTGCTCCACCGGGCCGGGCACGCCGACCCCGATTCCCGCGAGGGCGGTGCGGTCGACCCCGGCCGCGGCGAGGATCCCGTCGCAGACGTCGAGCGCGTGCCCGAGCACCGCCACGGGGCCCTGCGCGATGTCGAGCTCCTCGCGGCGCTCGGCGATGATGCGGCCGTCGAAGTCGGTCAGCGCGATGGTCGAGTGCGCCGCGCCCAGGTCGATGGCCAGGAGCGAGCGGACGGCCGGGTCGAAGACGAGGCGCGCGGACGGGCGGCCCCCGGTCGACGGAGCGCGGTCGAGGTGCGCGATCAGTCCGAGCTCGAAGAACTGCTCCAGGCGCGTCATCACCGCGGTCCGCGCGAGGCCCGTCTCCTCGACCAGCTCGGCGCGGGTGCGCGGTCGACCGTCGGCGAACAGCCTCAGCATGTCGCCGGTCGCGGTACCCGCGCGCTCGGCCACGCTCAGCTCCTTCTCTCGGCCCGGAGGACGGGTTCGGGGGACAGCACACCTGAGGAAACCAGTCGACGCACGGTCGCGCAATCTCGGCGGGCCCTGCGTGCGGTTCCTGCGCAACACGGCCGGCCGGAGGCGCGACGCGCGCCCGGCCGAGGCCCCTCCCCACTCCGATCGCCCGGGTGCGCCCCGACGATCGCCGCTCAGCCAGCCCTTCCAGACAGGAGAGAACGATGACCTCGTCCGACACCACCACCACAGGCGCCCCCCGATCGAGCGGGCGCATCGGCCTCTGGCTGATCGGGGCCCGGGGCAGCGTCGCCACCACGGCCGCCGTGGGCCTGCACGCCATCGCCGCCGGAGCCGCGCCCAGCTCGGGCTGCGCCACCGCGACCCCCGCCTTCGAGGACGTCCCGCTCGCCGGGTTCGCCGACATCGTCATCGGCGGCCACGACGTCTCGCCGACCCCGCTGCTCGAGAAGGCCACGGGCCTCGCGGCCGGTGGCATGTTCCCGACCTCGGTCGTCGCCGAGGTGGCCGACCGGATCGACGCGACCGACGCCGAGATCCGCCTCGCCCCCGCCGACGCCGCGTCGCAGCAGGAGGAGATCGACCGCCGGGCCGCCGACATCGTCGCCTTCCGCGAGCGCCACGGCCTCGCCCGGGTCGTCGTGATCGACGTCGCCTCGACCGAGGTGCTGCCGGCCGACCGTCCCGAGTTCCACGACCTCGCCGCTCTGCGCGCCGCCCTGGCGCGTCCGGGCGAGCGCCTCCTGCCGCCGAGCTCGATCGCCGCCCTCTCGGCCGTCGTCGCGGGCGCGGCCTACGCCTGCTTCACTCCCTCGACCGCGCTGGCTCTGCCGGCCCTGGAGGAGTGGGCCGCCGAGGCCGGGATCCCGATCGCCGGCCAGGACGGCAAGACGGGGGAGACCCTGCTCCGCAGCGTGCTCGCGCCGATGTTCACGGCGCGCGGGATGCGCGTGCTCTCGTGGGCGGGCGCGAACCTCCTCGGCGGCGGCGACGGGCAGACCCTCGCCGACCCGGAGGCGGTGCGCTCGAAGCTCGTCTCGAAGAACCGCGGACTCCGCTCCCTCCTCGGCGACGACGTCGTCACTCCGCTCCACATCGACAACGTCCCGGACCTCGGCGACGTCAAGACCGCCTGGGACCACGTGCACGCGGAGGGCTTCCTCGGCTCGCGGATCACGGTGCAGACGATCTGGTCGGCATACGACTCGGCCCTCGCGGCGCCGCTGATCCTCGACCTCGCCCGCCTGCTGGCGCTCGCGGACGAGGCCGGCGTCTCGGGCCCGGTCGGCGAGCTCGGCTTCTTCTTCAAGGACCCGTGGGGCAGCGACGTGCACGGCTTCGCCGAGCAGACGGCGGAGCTGGTGGCCTGGTCCGCCCGCACCGGCGCGCTCGTCGCCGAGCGCCGCACCCCGGTGACGAGCGGGACGCGGAGCGATGGCTGAGCTGCGCGACTACCTCGAGCTCGTCCGCGCGAAGGCCGCGCTCACCGTGATCGGCGACACCGTCGCCGGCGGAGCGTGGGCGGGCCGCGGCGTGGGAGCGCGCACGGTCGCGCTCCCGCTGTCCTCCGCGCTGCTCTACTCGGCGGGCATGGCGCTCAACGACTACGCGGACGCCGAGCTCGACGCCCGGGAGCGGCCCGAGCGGCCGATCCCCTCGGGGCGCATCCGGCGCTCGGCGGCGCTGGGCACGGCGGCCGCGCTGACCGCGGCGGGGATCGCCGTGGCGGCCGTCGTGGACGGGCGGCGCTCGCTCGCGCTCTCACTGCCGCTCGCGGCCGGGATCTGGTCGTACGACCTGCTCGCGAAGCCGACTCCGCTGGGCCCGGTCGTGATGGCGGCCTGCCGCGGTCTCGACGTGCTGCTCGGCGCGGGCGTCGACGGCGTGCGCGCGGCGGCCCCCGCCTCCGCCGCCGTGGCCGCGCACACGCTCGGCGTCACCGTGCTCTCGCGCGGCGAGGTGCACGGCACCACCCCGGTCGCGGCGGGAGCGGTCTCGGCCGGCACCGCGGCGATCGCGCTGTCCACCGCGGCCGGCGCTCTGGCCGAGCGCCGGGCCGCCCCCGCCGCGGTCGTCGCCGCGGGCCTCGGGCGCTGGCTCCTGCTCGTGCTCACCGCGCAGCTGCAGGCCGTGCGGACGCCGACGGCCGCGGCCGCGCGGACGGCCACCCGCGCGGGCATCACCGGGATGATCCCGCTGCAGGCCGCGCTCGCCGGTCTGAAGCGTCCCGAGCTGGGGGCGGCGCTGCTCGCGCTCGACGCGCTCGGCTCCCTCCTGCTCCGCCGCCCGCGGACGGCGGACATCACATGAGCGCCACCGGACCCGTCCTCGGCTACGGCACCAACGGCTTCGCCGACCACACCCTCGACGACGCGCTCACGGTGATCCACGCCGCGGGTTACCGCGCCGTCGCGCTCACCCTCGGGCACCCGCACCTCGATCCCTTCGCAGCCGACTGGCGCGAGCGGACGCTGGCGCTCCGGTCGCGGCTCGACGAGCTGGGCCTGCGCGTGGTCGTCGAGACGGGCGCGCGGTACCTGCTCGACCCGTTCGCGAAGCACCGCCCCACGCTGGTCGACGAGGAGGCCGGCCCCCGGGTCCGCTTCCTCGAGCGCGCGATCGAGATCGCCGCGCTGCTGGGCGCCGACGCCGTCTCCCTCTGGTCGGGGGTCGTGCCGGCGGGCGCGGATGCGGCCGCGGCCTGGCGGCTGCTCGTCGAGCGGATGCGCGGCGTCGTCGCGACGGCCGAGCGCCACGGCGTGCGGCTGGCCGTCGAGCCCGAGCCGGGGATGCTGGTGGAGACGGTGGCCGACGCGCTGCTGCTGCGCCGCGAGCTCGGCGACCCGGAGTCGGTCGGGCTGACGGTCGACCTCGGCCACTGCGTCGTGGTGGAGCCGGACGGCGTGGTCGGAGCCCTCCGCAGCGCCGGGGACCTGCTGCTGAACGTGCAGGTCGACGACATGCTCCCGGAGCGGCACGAGCACCTCGAGCTCGGCACCGGATCGCTCGACCTCGCGGCCGCCTTCGCGACCCTCGCCGAGATCGGCTACCGCGGGATCGCCGCCGTCGAGCTGCCCCGGCACTCGCACGACGCGCCCCGCCTGGCCGTGGCGAGCCTCGCGGCGATGGAGGAGGCGCTCGGCGGCGCCTCCTCGCACGCCGAGCACCCGTGGACCGCGGCCGCCCGCTCCGCCGTCCTCGAGCGCCCGTCGCGGATCGAGCGCTTCTTCCCCGCCGCGGGCCGCGAGGCCGGACGCGAGCCGCTCCGGCCCGCCGAGGACCCGCACGGCCTCGTCCACGGCACGCACGACGACGCGGCCCGCGCCGCCCTGGTGCAGGCCGCCGCGCAGGCGCTCGGCGACGACGACCTGGCCGCTCTCCTCCTCCGCCTCTACCGGGGCGGGGACGGCGCCGAGCGCCGCGGAGTGCTGGCCGGGCTGAACGCCCTCGGCGACCCGGGACCGGCGACGACCCTCGCCGGCCTCGAGCTGACCGCCGACGCCCTGCGCGCCAACGACACCCGGCTCGTCGCCGCGGCGATGGGCTCCTTCGCCCGCCGCCACCTCGACGCGCACGCCTGGCGGCACGGGGTGCTCAAGCTCGTCTTCCTCGGCGTCCCGCTCGCGGCGGTCGCCGGGCTGGAGGAGCGCAGCGACGCCGAGCTGCGCGCGATGGCCGGCCGCTTCGCGGACGAGCGCCGCGCGGCCGGGCGCCCGCTCCCGGACGATCTGGCGGTGCTCCTGCCGAGCTGACCGCCCCCGAACGCCGCCCCGACCGCGGGGCACCACCACCGATGAGAAAGGCGCGACGATGCGCATCTTCGACCCGCACATCCACATGACCTCCCGCACCACCGACGACTACCAGGCGATGTTCGACGCCGGCGTCCGCGCGGTCGTCGAACCCTCCTTCTGGCTCGGACAGCCGCGCACGAACGTCGGCTCGTTCACGGACTACTTCGACGCCCTGATCGGCTGGGAGCGCTTCCGCGCCGCGCAGTTCGGCATCCGCCACCACTGCACCATCGGGCTCAACCCGAAGGAGGCGAACGACCCGCGCTGCCGGGCCGTCCTGCCCGAGCTCGACCGCTACCTCGCCAAGGACGGCGTCGTCGCGGTCGGCGAGACCGGCTACGACTCGCTCACCCCCGAGGAGGACCAGGTCTTCCGCCAGCAGCTCGAGCTCGCCGGCGAGCACGGCCTCCCCGCGATGGTGCACACCCCGCACCGCGACAAGGAGTCGGGCACCCGCCGGACCCTCGAGGTCGTCGCCGACTCGGGTCTCGAGCCCGGGCGGGTCCTCGTCGACCACCTCAACGAGGTCACCGTCGACGCGGTCCGCGACTCCGGCTGCTGGATGGGCTTCTCCATCTACCCCGACACGAAGATGGACGAGACCCGCCTGGTGACGCTGGTCGAGCGGATCGGGCTGGACCGCGTGCTGGTCAACTCCGCCGCCGACTGGGGCCGCTCCGACCCGCTCACGACCGCGAAGACCGGCCGCCTCCTCCTCGTCGCCGGCTTCAGCGCGGGCGACGTGGACCGGCTGCTCTGGCAGAACCCGGTCGAGTTCTACGGGCAGAGCGGACGCCTGGACCTCTCGCCCGTCGCGGGCTTCGACGTGCAGGAGTCGGCCGGCCGCACCTTCGAGGGCAACTCCGTGCTCCGGGGCGCGCCGCGCGTGGCGGAGGTCGTGTGATGCACCTCTCCTACTGCACCAACGTCCATCCCGCCGAGGACCTGGCCGGGGTCGTCCGCCAGCTCGACGTCTACGCCGGGCCCGCGCGCGTGGCCGCCGGGCTCGCCCTGGTCGGAGTCGGCCTGTGGATCCCGCGCGACCTCGCGGCCCGCCTGGTCGCCAGCGCCGAGGACCGCGCCGTCCTCCGCGCGGCCCTGCAGCGCAACGGCCTGGAGGTGCGCACGCTCAACGCGTTCCCGTACGCCGCGTTCCACGCCGAGGTCGTGAAGCTCGACGTCTACCGCCCCGACTGGACCACGCCGGAGCGCCTGCAGTACACGATCGACTGCGCGCGGATCCTGGCCGACCTGCTGCCCGCCGGCGCCGACGGCAGCATCTCGACGCTGCCGCTGGGCTGGCGCGAGGGCTGGGGACGGGAGCAGGACGAGGCCGCCTGCCGGAACCTCGCCCGGCTCGTCGAGGAGCTGCGCGACCTTCGCCGCTCCACGGGCCACGCGATCCGCCTGGCGATCGAGCCCGAGCCCGGCTGCATCCTCGACACCGTGGACGACGTCGTCGACTGGCTGCACCCGCGGATCGGAGTGGTCGACCCGGCGTACGTGGGCGTGTGCCTCGACACCTGCCACCTCGCCGTCTCCTTCGCCGACCCGGTCTCGGCCGTCCGCCGCATCCGCGACGCGGGTCTGCGCGTGGTCAAGGTGCAGGCCTCGGCCGCGCTCCACCTGGAGGACCCCTCGGGCCGCGCCGCGCTCACGCCGTTCGTCGAGAAGCGCTACCTGCACCAGACCCGCGAGAACGGGATCGACGGGGTGCTCCGCGTCGACGACCTGCCCGAGGCGCTGGACACGCTCCCCGGCACCGGCCCGTGGCGCGTGCACTTCCACGTGCCGCTGCACCACCGGCCGGAGGCGCCGCTCTCGGCCACCACTGCCGTCCTGGCGGAGGCGGTCTCGGCGGTCGACGCCGCCTGGCCGTACGACGAGATCCACCTCGACGTCGAGACCTACACCTGGTCGGTGCTCGCCGACGCCCCGAGCGACCTCTCGACGGGCATCGGCGCCGAGCTCGCCTGGGCGGCCGCGCACCTGCTCACGCCCGCCTCCCGAGAGGCGCTGCTGGCGCCCCTCCTCCCGCAGGCGGCGGCGCTGTGAGGCCCGTGCTGCTGCTCGACGTGGTCGGGCTGACCTCGACGGCGCTCGCCGACATGCCCCGCCTCTCTCGGCTGGCCCGCGCGGGCGGGCGCCTGCCGCTGGACACGGTCCTGCCCGCGGTCACCTGCAGCGTGCAGTCGACCATGCTCACCGGCTCGATGCCCGCGCAGCACGGGATCGTCGGCAACGGCTGGTACTTCCGCGACCTCGGCGAGGTGCACCTGTGGCGCCAGCACAACCGCCTGGTCACGGGAGAGAAGGTCTGGGAGACCGCGCGCCGGCTGAGCGGGGAGCCGTACCGCGCGGCCAACATCGGCTGGTGGTACGCGATGGGGGCGACGACCGACGTCACCGTCACTCCGCGCCCGATCTACCACGCCGACGGCCGCAAGTCGCCGGACGCGTACGTGCGCCCGCCGGCGCTGCACGACGAGCTGGTCTCGCGCTTCGGCGCCTTCCCGCTGTTCCAGTACTGGGGGCCGACCGCGTCGCTCCGCTCGACCCAGTGGATGGTCGACGCGACCCGGCACGTGCTGGCCGGAGACGGCTCCGGACCGCCCGAGCTGACCACGGCGTACCTGCCGCACCTCGACTACGACCTCCAGCGCTTCGGTCCGGACTCGCCCGAGGCGCGCCGGGCCGCGTCGGAGCTCGACGTGGTGCTCGCTCCGCTGCTCGACGACGCGGAGGCGCTGGGCGCGTCGGTGATCGTGGTCGCCGAGTACGGGATCGCCGACGCCGAC
This sequence comes from Rathayibacter sp. AY1E3, assembly GCF_002932235.1. Classification (NCBI taxonomy): domain Bacteria; kingdom Bacillati; phylum Actinomycetota; class Actinomycetes; order Micrococcales; family Microbacteriaceae; genus Rathayibacter; species Rathayibacter sp. AY1E3. The sequence goes on along the minus strand of NZ_PSVN01000010.1, from coordinate 35,531 downwards.
ACTCCGGTCGACGTGAACCGGGCGCTCCGCCGCGAGGGCCTGCTCGAGGTCTACGTGCAGGACGGCCGCGAGCAGCTGGACCCGTGGACGTCGCGCGCGTTCGCCGTCGCCGACCACCAGGTCGCCCACGTCTACGTGCAGGACGCGGCGGACCTGCCGCGGGTGCGCTCGATCCTCGAGGGGCTCGACGGCGTCGACGAGGTGCTCGACCGGGAGGCGCAGGCCCGCTACGGCCTCGACCACGAGCGCTCGGGGGAGTTCGTCGTGGTCGCCCGGCCGGGGGCGTGGTTCACCTACTACTACTGGCTCGACGACGACCGCGCGCCCGACTTCGCCCGCGGCGTCGACATCCACCGCAAGCCCGGCTACGACCCGGCCGAGCTCTTCTTCGATCCGGCCGACCCGCTGGTGAAGGCGAAGGCGGCGGGCAACCTGGCCAAGAAGGCCCTGGGGCTGCGCTACGCGATGAACCTGGTGCCCCTGGACGCGTCGCTCGTGCGCGGCACGCACGGGAGGCTGCCGTCCTCGTCGGCGGACACTCCGCTCGTGCTGGCCTCGGACGCGGACCTGCTGCCGGCCGGAGCCGCGTCGCTCCCGGCCACCGCGGTTCGGGACCTGGTGCTCGCGGCGCACGGCCCGGCCCTCGCGAAGGAGGCGTCGGCGCTCGCGCGCTGAGGGAGGGGACGCCCGGCGGCCTGCGCTCGTGTACGGGCCGTCAGGCGTCGGGGGCTCAGCCGAGGTCGCCGCGGCCCGACGCGAGCTCAGGCGAGCTCGCCGCGGGCCGCAGCGGGCTTCGTCCGGGCCGCCGGGGGCTCAGCGCGGCACGAGCCCGGTGAGCCGCGCCGTCAGCCGCTCGACGGGGCCGGCACCGAGGAACCGCCACCACAGCACGGCGGCCGTGCACAAACCGAGCACGAGGGCGAGAGCGGCGAGCGGAGTGTCGGCGGAGTAGCCGAGGCCCGCCCGCGCGAGCGCTGCGACGAGAGCCACCTGCAGCACGTAGATCGAGAGCGCGAGCGTGCCGATCGCCCGGAGCGGCACCAGCAGCCGCTGGACAGCGGGGGAGCGCGACGTGGTCGACAGCACCACCGCGACGTAGGCCAGGAGCACGAGCCCGAGGTCGTGCAGGGTGTCCGGGAGGCTGCCGGAGGGCGACTCCACGCCGAGCAGGAGCGCGACCAGCGGCCGCACCGGGTACGCGACGACCGCGACCGCCGCGAGCACCGGCAGCAGCCGGTCGCGCTGCGCGCCGTGCCGCAGCAGCAGGGCTCCGAGGAGGAAGAAGGGGAGCAGGTTGGTCGCGCGGTAGCTCGGCCCGGTGAAGAGCCAGACGGCGAGCGGAGAGCCGGGTGCGGCGGCGGCGACCGCGGCGTTCACGGGCCCGGCGGCGAGCGCGAGCACGGCGGCCAGCGCGGCGATGATCCGGGAGCGGAGGAGCAGCAGCGGCGTGCCGAGCACGAGCACGACGCCGAGGTACTGCAGCACGATCGCGATCCAGCTGCCCCAGGTCTCGAGCCAGACGCCGAGCGCCACGAGCACCGCGCCGCGGATCGCGTTCCGCAGCAGCACCCGCCCGGGGGAGGCACCGGGCCGCGCGAGCACCAGGGCCGCCGACATCCCCATCACCAGCGCGAACAGCGGTGACGCGAGATCGTTGACGTTCCACGCCAGGAACCCGACGACCCCCGTGCGGGCGCTCGGCACGAGCGGCATCGCGTGCGCGACGAGCATGGCCGCCACCGCCACTCCGCGCAGCACGTCGGGGGCGACCAGTCGGTCGTGCCGGAGTCGCGGAGCCGTCGCAGTCATCCCGCGAGAGTAGGCGCGCCCCCGCCGCCGCGCCCCGCGCGAGCGCACCTCGCGCCACCGGCCGTCCGCCGGGCCGTCGGCCGCGGCGCCGCCCGCCCCGCCGACGTGCGCTGCTGTCCGCTCCGCTCCGTCGGCCCGGCCTCCGGCCGCCCGCTCCGATCCGTCGCTGACGGCCCGTTCCGTCCTCCCGCACGGGCCGTTCGTGACGGATCGACGCCCGGCGCCCTCCGGCAGGCCCGCGCTCGCTCCGCATGCGGCGCCCAGTCGCGCCCGGCCCGCTCCGATCCGCCGCGGACGGCCCGTCCTGCGCTCCTCCGCAGGCCGTGAGCGACGGATCAGCGCCCGCCCGCGCCGCCGCCTCGCGCGGATCCCCGCCGCGATGCCCCGTCCGTGCCCTCGGCCTGCTCCGATGCGTCACGAACGGCTCCTTCCGTCCTCCCGAAGCGACCGTTCGTGACCCCTCGGCGCCCGTTCGTCCGTACGCGCGCCCGCGCCGCCGCCTCGCGCTCGGCGCCGCCGCGACGTCCCGGCCTGCTCCGATGCGTCACGAACGGTCCCTTCCGTCCTCCCGAAGCGACCGTTCGTGACCCCTCGGCGCCCGCTCGTCCGCACGCGCGCCCGCGCCGCCGCCTCGCGCTCGGCGCCGCCGCGACGTCCCGGCCTCGCCTCGGCCTGCTCCGATGCGTCACGAACGGCTCCTTCCATCCTTCTGAAGCGACCGTTCGTGACCCTTCGACGCCCGTTCGTCCGCACGCCCGCCCGTGCCGCCGCCTCGCGCTCGGCGCCGCCGCGACGTCCCGGCCGTGCCTCCGGCCTGCTCCGATGCGTCACGAACGGCTCCTTCCGCCCTCCCGAAGCGACCGATCGTGACCCCTCGGCGCCCGCCCGCGAGCGGCCCGCACTCGGCCCGCACCGAGCACGACCGGGCATGCTGGACGGATGACCGACGCCGCCCCGTCCCCCGACCGCCCGCGCCGCGCCCGCAGCCAGCACGTGCTCACCGTGCTGCGGACCGAGCGCCTCACCGGTCACCTGGTCCGCGTGCACCTCGGCGGCGACGGGCTCGACGCGTTCCTCGCCGAGTCCGACCCCGAGCGCCTCGCCGCGACCGACCGCTACGTGAAGCTCCTGCTCCCGCCGCGCGGCTCCGACCTCCAGCCGCCCTTCGACCTCGACGCGCTCCGGGCGAGCGTCGCCCCCGAGCAGCTGCCCGTGCGCCGCACCTACACCGTCCGCTCGGTCGACCTCGAGCGGCGCTCGATCGCCGTCGACTTCGTCGTGCACGGCGACGAAGGGGTGGCGGGACCGTGGGCGCTCGCCGCGGCTCCCGGCGACCGGATCGCGCTCTCCGCGCCCGGTGGCGCCTGGTCGCCGAGCGCCGACCCCGAGGCCGTGCACCTGCTGCTCGGCGACGACTCCGCTCTGCCGGCGATCGCCTCCGCCCTCGAGGGGATGTCCGCGCACGCGCGCGGCCTGGTCCTGATCGAGGTGGACTCGGCCGCCGACGAGCTCGCGCTTCCCGCTCCGGCCGGAGTGGAGGTGCGCTGGCTGCACCGCGGCGGTCTCGAGGCCGGCCGGGCGCTGGTCGCGGCCGTCCGGGCCGAGCCGAGGCCCGAGGGCGTGCTCGAGGTCTTCGCGCACGGCGAGCGCACCGCGATGAAGCAGCTGCGCGCCCTCCTGCAGGACGAGTGGGGCGTGGAGCGCCGGGCGCTCTCGCTCTCGGCCTACTGGGCTCTCGGCCGCGCCGAGGACCGCTTCCAGGCCGAGAAGCGCGAGCCGGTCGGCGCGATCTTCGCCGACTGACGCGGGAGCGCACTCCGTCCGCACACCTCCGGGAAGGGACCAGCCTCGGACCCACCTCTACTCCGGTCCCCACGACCGGACCGTCCGATGGCGGTCCGGCCCTGCGAGCCTCGCACCCGCCGCCCCCGCCGTTCTGCGGGCTGCTCGACCGACACGATGAGGAGAGCCCCTGTGGGAGTGCTGATCTTCGGCGCCTGGCGGCGCCGGATCGAGTTCGAGGACCGGACGCTCGCGCACGTGCGGATCGCGGTGCGCGCGCGGATGGAGCAGGGACAGCCGTTCCGCTTGACCTGGAGGACGCTGCAGGAGTCGGAGCCGCGCTCGCACACGATCCTCGTGCAGCCGAACGCGGTGCTGGAGTACCGCTTCGATCGTCCCCGTCTGCACGCCGTGAACCGCCTCTGGCTGCGCGAGCTCCTCACCCCCGCGTCCGGGCGCGACATGGTCCTCGCCGCCGAGCCCGAGCAGGCGCCGCTCCTCGGTGACGACCGTCCGTCCCCGGTTCCCGAGGGAGGGCTCGCGGCCTAGTCGGAGCGGAGCCCCTCAGTGCCGGGCGAGGTCGACCGGGAGCCCGCCCGCGAGGGCGGCGGCGGATCCGAAGAGCAGCGCCCCCACCCCGCCCAGGGCGGTGGCGACGACGGTGTTCAGCACGGCTCCGACGAGCGCGAAGCCCAGCACGTTCGGCAGCGAGAGGATCGCGTCGAGGTCGACCTGATCGCCGACGACCTGCCCGAGGAGCGTGTCGGCCTGGGTGAAGAGCTCCGAGTGCACGAGCAGCGGATGGGCGACCAGGACGGCGACGAGGCCGAGTACCGCGAGCGCGAGGCCGAGCAGGAACGAGAGCTTCACGGCCGACCAGAAGTCGACGTGCACGAGCGTGAGGCGGAGCGGAGCCTGATCGCCGGCCGGCTTCCCGGAGCCGGTCATCGGGCGTCAGCGGCGTGCTGGACGACGTCGACGACGACGAGGGCTGAGGCGGCGGCGAGGGCGAGGGCGCGGTTCACGAGGGTCTCCTGGGGCGGGACGGACGCCGGGAGCAGAGGCTCGGCGGCGTTCTGCCAGAGTCCCGGGCCGGAGGAGTCCGGTGCGTCGTCCGGGAGTCGCGTCCGGTGCGCCTCGGGGATGACCGCGCGTCCGCTGCTCCCTCCGACAGCTCGCCACCCGCCGAGGGCCCCTTCTCTCCGGCGTGCGGTCGACGCGGATCGCCGCCTGCCGCTCGCAGGACCTCCCCCGCGCGGTGGATCCTGCCCGGACACGGAGCGCGGCGCAGGACGCCAGGGCGACCGCCCCACCGGGACTCCCGCGGACACGGATGTTGCATCGCCGCCGCAGCCGGACAGGTACCTGTGACTCCGCGAAAGGGGAACCATGAGCATCCGCTCCCGAGACGACTTCTCCGAGCTGTACCGCGCCCACTACGACGACCTGCCCCGCTTCGTCCGCCGCCGCGCTCCCGCCGCGACGGTCGACGACATCGTCGGCGAGACCTTCCTCGCCGCCTGGCGTCGCCGGCAGGACCTGCCGGAGAACGTGCGGCCCTGGCTGTTCGGCACGGCCCGGCACGCGATCCTCAACGCCGCCCGCGGCGAGAACCGCCGGCAGGCGCTGGCCGTGCGGGTCGGGACCCTCGCCCCGGAGGAGCAGGCCGACCGGTCGGTCGGCGACCGCCTCGACCTGGCGAGCGCGTGGAAGCGGCTGCCCCTCGCCGAGCAGGAGGCTCTGGCCCTCCACGTGTGGGAGGACCTCCCGCAGGCCGAGGCGGCGCAGGTGCTCGGCTGCTCCCGGGCCGCCTACGCGACGCGGCTCACCCGCGCGAAGCGGCGGCTAGCGGCGCTGCTCGCCCCCCCTCGACTCCACCCTCCTCTCCGGCACGGCAGAACGGACCCTCTCATGACCGACCAGCTCCTCGACCTGCTCCGCGCGCACGACGCCGAGCCCCGCACCCCCCTCACCGCTGGCGAGGCCGCACGTCGGGACGCGCTCCTCGGCGAGATCCTGGTCAGCGAGGACGCGGCCGCTCCCCGTTTCTTCCGCCCCCGCGACTGGGCCGTCGCCGGCGCGGCGACCGTGCTCCTGGCCGCCGCCGCCGCAGCCGCGGTGATCGTCGTGGTCCCGGGTCTCATCCCCGGCACCGGCTCCGTCGGGCTGAACCGCGCGGTGCTCGCCTCCTGGACCGCGATCCCCGAGCGCATCCTGCCGAGCTCCGAGCTCGGGCAGTCGGCGACGCAGTGGTGCGCGACGAACCTGCAGAGCCCCAACGGCGAGGCCGGGCCGGCGGAGGTCTCGCACCTCGACGCGCGCGGCGACGCCGCCTCGATGATCTACCGCTTCGACGACTCCCTCTACTACTGCCTCAGCGCCGGGAACGGCGCGGGGATGTGGGAGGTGGCGGACGCCGCACCGGTCGGCCCCCTCGCCGCGGACGCCGTCCAGCTCAGCTCGGCCGGAACCTTCGGAGAGGGGGACGCCGCTCTGATCTACGCGGTCGGCTTCGCGGGCGCGGACGTGGAATCGGTGGTGTTGAACGAGGCCGGCGTCGAGCCGGTCGTCGCGACCCTCGAGGGCGGCTCCTGGACCGCCTGGTGGCCCTCGTCCGACGGTCTCGCCGCCGGGCCCGCCGGCACGGTCACGATCACCACCCGGGACGGCTCGAGCCGCGAGGTCCCCGTCGACTCCCTCTACCGCCCGTGAGCGGGCCGCGGCACTCCCGTTCGGACGGGCCGGAGCAGGAGGGGACGGGTGCGCGCGTCCTGTCCACGCGCTTCACCGACATCCACTACCTCGACGAGGGACCGGAGGACGGCACTCCGCTCGTGCTCGTGCACGGCTTCCCCGACGTCCCCGCCACCTGGGACGGCGTCCTGGAGCTGCTTCCCCCCGGACTCCGGGTGGTGCGCCCCGTCCTGCGCGGGGTCGGGCGGACCCGGGTCGTCGACCCCGGGGCGCGGTCCGGGCAGGTGGCCGCGCTGGCCACCGACCTGCTCGATCTCCTCGAGGCGCTCGACCTCGGGCCTGTCGTGCTCGTCGGCCACGACTGGGGAGCACGGACCGCTCACGCCGTCGCGGCGCTCGCGCCCGAGCGGGTCGGCGCACTGGTCACCCTCGCCACCGCGTACGGACCGTCGAGCGAGCTGAGCGGCGGCGAGGTCCTCGACGCCGCCGCCGCGGCCTGGTACCGCTACTGGCTCTGCACGGCCGCGGGAGCGGAGGCGTTCCGGGGCGACCCGGCGCAGCTCGTCCGCTGGGCGTGGCGGGAGTGGTCGCCTCCGGGCTCCCTCCCGCCGGAGGCCCTGGAGGAGGTCCTCGCGGCGACGGCGACCAGCGGCTTCGCCGACACCGTCGTCGACTACTACCGGCACGGCGCCGGGGAGGCGCCCGGCCGGGCCGTGTACCGCGCCGCGCAGGAGGCCCTCGACGCCTGGCCGCGCCTCGACGCGCCGACGACCTTCCTCCTCGGGACGGCCGACGGCTGCGAGACGCCCGCCCTCGCACGGGCGAACGGCCGGTACTTCTCCGCAGGCCGGGAGCTGATCGAGCTCGACGGCGTCGGCCACTTCGTGCAGCGCGAGGCCCCCCGGGGCGGTCGCGGCCGCGATTCTCCGGCACCTCCGACCGGTCGTTCCCTCACCCGCGCCTCCCGGGACGCGCTAGAGCGTCTGCGGCCGCGGACGGTCCGTGCCCACCCCGCGGACGCTCCTGCTGGAGGCCGCGAGGAGCGAGGCGACGAGGACGACCGCGGCGCAGCCGAGCAGGGTGCGGTCGAGCCCGACGAGGTCGGCGAGCGGGCCCACGAGCGCCTCCCCGAGCGGCACGGCGAGGAAGGAGCCGACCATGTCGTAGGAGTAGACCCGGGCGAGCGCCTCGCGGGGGACGTGGGTCTGCAGCGACTGGTCCCAGGCGATGGCGAAGATCTCGAGCGCGACTCCGCCGAGGGCGAAGGCGAGGAGGAGGGCGGGGAGCGCCGGGAGGATCCCGAGGGCGGCGACCGGGACGGCCGTCACCGCCATGAGGGCGACGCCCGCCCCGAGCGCCCGGCGGGGCCGCCAGCGCAGCGCGATCACGGCCCCGATCACCAGGCCGACGGTCTGCGCGGCGATCACGAGTCCCCATGCCGCTCGGCCGAAGGACCGGTCGGCGACGACCGGGCCGAGGACCGTGGTCGCGCCGACGAACGCGGCGTTGACGGCGGTGAACTGCGCCACGACGATCCACACCCAGCGCCGGCTCGTGAACTCCCGCCACCCCTCGCGGAGGTCGGCGAGGACGGAGGCGCCCGGGCCCGAGCGGACCGTCCGCGGCAGCCGCACACGGGAGTAGAGGACCGCGGCCAGGGCGAAGCCCGCGGCGTCGACCGCCAGCCCCCACCCGGGACCCACCAGTGCGACGAGCGCGGCCCCGCCCGAGGCGCCGACGATGCTCCCGGCGTTCAGGCCCAGGCGGAGCAGGGCGTTGGCCGGGCGGAGCTCGCCGACCGGCACCGTCTCGGAGACGAGGGCGGCCGCTGCGGGCAGGCTCATCGCCGCGACGGCGCCGTTGAGCACGCTGAGCACGACCAGGGCCAGGACGGTCGCCGTCCCCGTGATCACCGTCACGGCGACCGCGGCCTGAGTGGCCGCCGCCGCGAGCGAGGTGCCGATGAGGATCACGGAGCGGGGGAGCCGGTCGGCGAGGACGCCGCCGAGCAGCAGGACGGCGACGTTGGCGAGGGAGCGCGCGGCGACGACGAGTCCGAGGTCCGTCGGCGAGCCCGTCAGGTCCAGCACGGCGAAGGCCAGGGCGATCGGAGCGACGGCGTTGCCGAGGACCCCGGTCGTGCGGGCGGCGAGGAGCCAGCGGAAGGGGCCGTGCGCGAGAGGACCGTGCGCCAGCGGCCCGCGCCCGTCGCGGGTCACGGCCGGCGGAGCGGGAACATGGCGGTCGTCATCGACACCGGCGAGGTACCGGGCGTCCTCGGCGGCCGGGCCGCCGCGTGCAGCAGCGCGGACGCCTCCCCGACGTGCCGCACCACCCGCCGCCAGACCTCGGGGTCGACCCAGAGCTCCGCGTCCGTCGAGAGCTGAGGACCGTCCGCCCGACTCGACGAGCGCCGCCGGAGCTCCTCGATCAGGGCCTCGAGGTGCAGGTCCCGCTCCTCCTCCGGCCCGGCGTCCACTGACGCGGTCACGTCGAAGGGCCTTCCGGAGGCCTCGTGCCGGTACCTCTTCGCCTCGCCGCCCCGCAGGCGCACGGTCTCGACGACGGCCACGAGCCCGGCGCGCTCCAGCACGCGGAAGTGGTAGCTCGCCGTCGCCTGCGACAGCTGCAGCTCGCGGGCGGCCTCCGCGGCGCTCATCGCCGCTCCCGTCACCAGGGACAGCAGGCGGAGGCGGATCGGATGCGCGGTGGCGCGCAGCTCGTCGAGAGAGGACATGCGGCCATGGTGACCGGCGGCTCCCGCACCGTCAAACAGGGCTTTGGGGGTGGGCCGGCGCTCACCGGGCCGCTCCGGTGCACATCGGGCGGCGCTCGCCGGGCCGCTCTGACGAGCGATCCGGAGGCTCCACCGGCGCTTCCCGGCCGCTCGCTCTCCCCAGCGATCCGGGAGCGGGGCCCGGAGTCGTCCTCCGGGCCCCGTCGCTCACACCTGGGCGGTGCCGCTGTCCTCGACCGGGCCGGACGCGTCCGACTCCTCGGTGATCTCGGTGTCGGTCTCGTCGGCGCGGTCGCGGAGCGCGTCGGCCATCGCGCCGGCGCCCTCGGCTCCGTGGTCGTGCTCGACCTGGTCGATCAGGCCGCCGAGCTTCTCGTCGTTGCTGGCGTCCTCGGCTCCGTCCATCACGGGGCTGTTCTGCTCGTTGTCGCTCATGGCGCTCCTCCTGGGTCGACCGGCCTCTGCGCCGGTGGTCCGACGCTACGCGCGCGGCCCGTGCGGTGCAGGTGATCGACGGGAATCGGCCAGTCCGGTATCGAGCGCTCGATGGGCGTTCCCGGTCATCCCCGAGTCGAGCGGATATCGCTTTCCACCCTCCGGAGAAGTGAGCGGATATCGCCTGTCGAATGAGCCCCTATCGCTTTCCGGCGAGGTGAACAGTTCTCTCAGAGAAGTGCCCCTCGGAGACCCTCCCTGCTATGATCGGGCGACTTCTGCACCAGGGACCGGGGGGTCGTTCTCGGCGGACGATCGATCATCCACACGCCTGTTATCTCGATCATCACCAGTGAAGGCGCGTATGGCTTCGTATCTCTTCGTCTGCTCCGGCGGCGGGCATCTCAAGGAGATGTTCGCCCTCTCGGGGCTCCTCGGAGTCGACCCGGAGGAGCAGCACTGGGCGACCGTCGACAGCGCCCTCAGCCGCACCCTCCTCGCCGACCGGCGCGTGACCCACCTCGCCGATCCGCCGCCCCGCGCCGTGGTGCCGGTGCTCCGCAACGCGATGATCGGCCGCTCCCTGCTGGCCCGCGGGTCCTTCGACGCCGTCTTCAGCACCGGCGCCAGCCCCGCCCTCTCCTTCCTGCCGCTCGCGGCCTCGCGCGGCATCCCCGCGCACTACATCGAGAGCGCCGCCCGCGTGCTCGGCCCGTCGATGACCGGTCGGATCCTCGCCCGGGTCCCCGCCGTCTCGACCTACACCCAGTACCGCTCCTGGGCCGACGACCGCTGGAGCTTCGGCGGCTCGATCTTCGACACCTACCGCGTCGAGGACGTCGTCCCGCAGCCGATCCGCCGCGCCGTGGTCTCGGTCGGCACGCAGGACGGCTACCCGTTCCCCCGCTTCTTCGCCGCGCTCGCGCCGCTGCTCGAGGGCGTGGAGGTGCTCTGGCAGACCGGAGCGAACGACGTCTCCGGGCTCGGGATCGACGGCCGCCACTCCGTGCCGCACGACGAGCTCAACGCCGCGATGAAGGCGGCCGACGTCGTCATCGCGCACGGGGGAGTGGGCACCGCGCTCAGCGCCATCGAGCAGGGCCGGGTGCCGATCCTGGTTCCGCGCCGCGCCTCGTTCGGCGAGCACGTCGACGACCACCAGGTGCAGATCGCCACCCGCCTGGCCGACTCCGGCCTCGCGGTCACCGTCGACATCGAGGGCCTCTCCCGCGAAACGCTCGAACTCGCCGCGGCGAGGCGGGTCGTCTCCGCCGATTCCGCCGTGCCCTTCGTGGTGCACGAGACGGCCGAGAAGTCCTCGAGCCTCTCCCGCCGACTCTTCCCCTCCTCCCGCTGATCCCCGCCCGAGCGACCAGACGTGATGAGAACGACATCCACGCGTCATCCGCGGCCCGTACACTCTCGAATGGGTTGGGGGGCCGGACGTCACTTCATGTGCGTCGAATTCGGAATGGTCGGCCGACTCGACACTGATGGCGAAAGCTCCGAAGGATTCTCGATATGACTGACACCCCGCGCGGCCTCTCGCGCCGCCTCCTGCTCGCCGCCTCCGCTGTCGGAGCCGCCGCGACCGCCTCCGCTCTCGTAGCGACCCCGGCGCTCGCCGTGCCGAACTACAGCGTGATCCCGAGGCTTCCGGGCGAGGTCTCGCGCCTCGACACCGCGTTCTCGAAGAACGGCAGGAAGCCTTACGAGATCATCGATGTGAAGATCGGCGGCGACTCCACCCGCCTCTTCGTCCCGCACTCGGCGAAGCCGAAATCAGGCTCCTCGGTGCCGGTCGCCTGGTTCTACCACGCCAGCGGCAGCGACTACACGTCGCTCTACTTCGCCTACAGGTACTCGGCCGATCCACTCGTCGATCTGGGCTTCGTCAGCATCTGCCCGAACTTCGGCGGCCCGAGCAACTACACCAACCCCACGGCGCTCGCCGTGCAGACGGCCGCCACGGCCTGGGTGCAGAACCTCTGGGACGTCCGCGCGAGCTTCCTCCGCTCGAACTCCGGCGGCGGAGCGATGATGTGCTGGGCCTACGCGAAGAAGATGGTGCCGAACATCTACGGGGCGTACCACGCCAGCAGCGTCTTCGACGTCGAGGACCTCGCGGCGCGCGATACCAGTCCGTCGAACCGCGTTCTCGCCGTGTACGGGGGAGACCGGGCGCTGATGCGCGCGACCAACCCCGCCCGGCTGCCGCAGGACGCGTGGAAGGGCATGCGTCTGCGCGTCAGCGCTGGCACGGCCGACAAGCTCGCTCCCGCCGAGCTCCACGGCGGACGCCTGCGTCGCCTGGCGCTCCCCGTCGCCAGGGAGGCGACGATCGCGTACCACAGCGGCGCCGAATTCGATAATGGTCACGTCGTACCGGAATTCACCAACAAGGACTCGGTCGCGACCTTCCGCCGCTGGCTTCAGGAGGGCCCCGCCTGATCCGCGGCAGGACCGACGCGACCCCTCCTCCCCGGGGGTCGGCGCCAGGGTCGAGCAGTGGAGGAGGAGGGCACGGCATCGCAGGCGTCCCAGCCGCCGAGAGGCGGCTCGCGAGGGCATCGCGATCCTCATCGAGGCCGACGGGACCACTCCCGTGAGCGCCGCACCGCCCGCCCCCTCCTCCACCACTCCGCTCCGACGCCAGAAGGACTCCCTGACGTGATCGACATCCTCCCGCGACGACTCCTCGTCGGCGCGCTCTTCTCGGTCGCCCTGGTGATCGTCCTCGGGATGGGGTACATCTTCTCGACCCGGGAGCCGGCCACCGGCCTCCTGGTGATCGCCGCCGGAGTCGGCGGCATCGTCGGGGCCTACGTGCTGCTGCGGGTCCCCGCGCACTGGCTGCCGGCGATGGCGCTCGCGTTCTTCGCGCTCGTCCCGACGCCGCTGACCCCCTCGACCCTGACGTTCCGCATGACGCTCTGGGCCGTCATCCTCGTGATCTGGGCGATCCGGCGCGGGCTCGCTCCCGAGCTGTGGCGCGCCCCCGTCAAGGCGTGGACCCGCGAGCTCGTGCTCTCCCCGTGGCGGGCCGTGGTGATCCTCGCGTTCATCGCCCTCATGCTCTGGTCGGCCCTGGCGACGGTGCGCAGCTCCTATGCGACCGAGGGCGTCTCGTGGATGTTCAGCTTCGCGATCTGCGTGGGCGTGCCGATGCTCGTCTTCGACGCCCAGCGCGAGGCCGTGCTGCTGCGCAAGACGTGGGTGATCCTCTCGGGGCTGCTCGCCCTCTACGCCGCCCTCGAGCTGGTCGCGCAGAGCTCCCCGATCCTCGGTGCCGTCTACGGCGCCCTCGGCTACGAGCAGGACCAGCACTGGTCGCTCTACCGCGCCGAGATCACCTTCGGCCACCCGCTGCTCGCCGGCACCTTCCTCACGGTGGGCGCCGGTCTCGCGTTCGGCTCCTGGCTCCAGGGCTCCCGCAAGTCGGACCTGCTGCTGGGCATCCTGGCCTCGGGCGGCGTCGTCGCGACCGTCTCGCGCGGACCGATGGCGGCCATCGCCGTCGCGGTCGTCGTCGCGCTCGTCGCCGTGGGCTTCCTCAACCCGAACCGCTCGCTGCTCCGGCCCGGCTCGATCCTGATCGCCGGGCTCGTCGCGGGTGTCGGAGTCCTGAACTTCGAGCCCGTCACCGCCCGCAACAACAACCTCGACGCCTCCATCTCGGCCGGCGCCCGCGACCTCGCGGTGACCGTGTCGCTGAAGGCGGCCGAGCTCACGCACTGGCTCGGCTCCGGAGCGGCGACGTCCGGCATCAGCGGCAGGCGGTTCTCGGACGTCGTCATCGAGAACTCGTTCCTGCAGCTGCTGATCAGCGTCGGCATCCCCGGCCTGCTGCTCTTCGTGATCATGGTGGCCGCGATGTTCGGCGCCACGCTCAGCCGTCGCGACGTCGGTCCTGCGGCGGGCCTGCTCGGCTTCATGGTCTGCCTCGCCGGCTACAACGCCATCGACGCGGTCCGCCCCAGCCACCTGCTCCTGGGATTCCTCGTCATCATCTGCCTCAACCCGGTGCACGTCCCCGACTTCTCGAAGGGCATCCGGATGCGCCAGCCCCTCGGGGCGAGGATCTTCGACGCGCCGATGGCCGTCGGGATGCGGGGCGAGCGATGAGCCGCCTCGCCCGCAGGAACGACTCGTCGCCGGCCGCGCTCGTCGTCCAGCAGTCGCTCGCGCCGCCGGACTCGACCACGCAGTACGTCGACTCGATCGTCGACGGCCTGGCGCCCGGCGTCGAGCTGCTGTTCTTCTCCTGGCGCAGCGCCCTGCTCGCCGACTACGACGTGCTGCACGTGCACTGGCCCGAGCTGATGATCCGCGGCCGCAGCCCGCTGCACCGCTTCCTCCGCCGCCGCGCCCTCGACGTGCTGCTGGTGCGCCTCGCGCTCCAGCGCATCCCGCTCGTGCGGACGGTGCACAACCTGCACCCGCACGAGCTCGGTCCCGCCGCCGAGCGCCGCTCGCTGGCCCGGGTCGACCGCGCGACCGACCTGTTCGTCCGCCTGAACCCGACGACCGTCGCTCCCGGCCGGGCGCCCGCCGTCACCGTGCTGCACGGCCACTACCGCGACCAGTTCGCGCAGCACCCGCTGCCCGAGCGCGAGCACGGCCGCGTCCTCTACTTCGGCATCATCCGCCCGTACAAGGGCGTCGTCGAGCTGATGGACGTGTTCCGCGGCGTGGAGGACGACTCCCTCTCCCTGCACGTGGTCGGCAGCCCCAGCCCGGGCCAGCGCGAGCTGGTCGAGGAGCGGGCCGCCCGCGACACCCGGGTGCGCACCACGCTCCGCCGGGTCGACGACGCCGAGATGGTCGACGAGATCGGCCGGGCCGAGCTGATCGTCCTTCCCTACCGCGAGATGCACAACTCCGGCTCGATCCTGGTCGCCCTGTCGCTCGGCCGGCCGATCCTGGTGCCTCGCACGCCCACCAACACGGCCCTGGCCGAGGAGGTCGGCAGCGACTGGGTGATCGAGTACGACGGCGAGCTCACCCCCGAGCTGATCACCGCCGCTCTCGAGCGCACGCGCACCCGGCCGCCGGAGGGGCTCCCCGCCCTCTCCGGTCGGGACTGGGACGTGCTCGGACTCCAGCTCAAGAAGGCCTACGAGGGCGCGATCGCCACCAAGAAGGGCTCGACCCGATGACCGGGACCACGCAGAAGCCGTCACCGAGCCTCAGCCGCTCGGCGAGCCGCGGCGCCGCCGTCACCATCGGCGGGCAGGCGATCCGCATCGCCGTCCAGCTGGGCGGCATCGTCATCCTCGCGCGCCTGCTCTCGCCGGCCGACTACGGCCTGCTCGCGATGGTCACGGCGATCATCGGCATCGGCGAGATCTTCCGCGACTTCGGCCTCTCCTCCGCCGCCATCCAGGCGAAGGAGATCACGCCGGGCCAGAAGAGCAACCTGTTCTGGATGAACTCGGGCATCGGCCTCACCCTCACCCTGGTGGTCATCGCGGCCTCCTGGCCGATCGCCGCCCTCTACGGCGACGACCGGCTCCAGCTGCTGACCGTCGTGCTCTCCTCGACGTTCCTCCTCAACGGGATCTCGACGCAGTTCCGCGCCGACCTCGCCCGTCACCTCCGCTTCGTGAAGATCACCCTGGTCGACATCGTCGCCCAGGTGCTGGGCCTCGTGGTCGGCGTGCTGATGGCGCTCGGCGGCGCCGGCTACTGGGCGCTGGCCGGGAGCCAGATCGTGCAGCCGCTCATCAGCGTGCTGATGCTGGTCTTCATCACGGGCTGGCGTCCCGGCCGCTACCGCCGCGGCGAGGCGATGGGCCACTTCCTCCGCTACGGAGGCGGGGTCTTCGCGACCCAGGCGCTGACCTACGTGAGCAAGAACGTCGACTCCGTCATCATCGGCGCGCGCTTCGGCCCGGTCGACCTCGGCCTCTACAACCGCGCGTTCCAGCTGATGATGCTGCCGCTGCAGCAGTTGAACTCTCCGGTGCAGCGCGTGGCACTGCCCGTGCTGTCCAAGCTGCAGGACGAGCGCGAGCGGTTCCGCACGTTCATCCTCTTCGGCCAGTCGGCGATGCTGACGGCGATGGGCCTCGTGCTCGCCGTCCTCGGCTCCCAGTCCGACTCGGTCATCCGGATCCTGGTGGGGGAGCGCTGGCTCGCCTCGGTCCCGATCTTCCAGATCCTGCTCGTGGCCGGGTTCTTCCAGGCCACGGCGTACTGCTCCAACTGGGTGTTCCTCGCCAAGGGTCTCGTGCGCCAGAGCGTCTGGTACAGCCTGGCGACCCGCCCGCTGATGGTCGTCCTGATCCTGCTCGGCTCCAACTGGGGAGTGACGGGCGTCGCCATCGCGTACGCCGGCTCGCTCGCCCTCACCTGGCCGACCGCGCTGATCTGGATCGGCCGCACCTCCGATGCCCCCGTCCGCGAGATGTTCACCAACGGCCTCCGCAGCGGCATCACGTTCGGATCGATCACGGTGGGCGCCTACTTCTCCACCGTCTGGATCGCCGCCGACCAGCCCGTCCTCCGCCTCCTCCTGGGCGGCGCCGCCGTCCTGGTCGGGGTCGGGCTCTGGATGCTGATCCTCCCCGCGTTCCGCCGCCAGATCCTCAGCCTCGCCGACCTGCGCCGCCACTTCCGCCGCAGCCGCCCGGCCGCCGCTCCGGCCCCGGCCACGGTCGACGCCATCAGCCCCACCGGCGACAGCGCGCTGGTCGACGGAGCCGTCACGGCCGGCATCCCCGACTCCGAGCGGCCTCCCGCCGCCGTTCCTCCCACCGAAAGAGATCGATGAAACTCAAGCTCGGCGTCGTCAAGTCCTGGAAGAAGGACTTCGTCACGACGACCCGCCTGCCCGCCCGACGCGACGCGGCGGTGCTCCGCGCCGCCCTCGCGGACCTCCGACCCGAGCCCGAGTCTCACCTCGTGATCGCCGCTCCCGGCAGCGGCAACATCGGCGACCAGGCCATGCTGGAGGCGTTCCTCGAGAACACCACCGGCCCCGTCGTGGTCGTCCAGCGCTACGCCGGCGACGTCGTGATCCCCGAGGAGCAGGCCGACCGGGTCGAGGTCGTCGAGCTCCCGCACCTGGTCTACGGAGTGGGCGACGCGCACGCCGCCGACCTCCGCGCCTACGCCGCGCTGATCCGCCGCGCCCGCTCGGTCTCGGTCGTCGGCGCCGACATGATGGACGGCAAGTACAGCCTCCGCGGCTCGGTCCGCCGCTCCCTGCTCGCGCAGGCGGCCGCCGAGGCTGGGGTGCCCACGCGCATCCTCGGCTTCTCCTGGAACGCGGCGGCGCGCCTCGCCGCCCGCCGCTCCCTGATCGCCGCCTCCCGCGCCGGCGTCGTCCCGATGCTCCGCGACCCGCTCTCGGCGGAGCGCGCCCGGAGCATCGGCGTGCAGCGCGTCGAGGAGGTCACGGACATCGTCTTCTCGGCGCGCACCCGCGACCGCAGCTTCCGCGAGGGGCTGGGGCTGCCCGAGGGCGTCCCCTTCGCGCTCGTGAACGCGAGCGCCCTCGTCGCCGGCATGGTCGACCAGGTGCCGGAGTACGAGCGCATCGTCGACCGCCTCCGCGCCGCCGGCGTGCACGTCGTGCTCCTCCCGCACGTCTCCCGCCCCATCGGCGACGACAAGGTGGCCGTCCGCGCGGTCGCCGAGCGCGTGGGATCCGAGGGCGTCACCGTCGTCGACCGCGTGCTCATGCCCGCCGAGATCCGCGGCCTCGCCGAGGACGCCCTGCTGACCGTCACCGGCCGCATGCACCTCGCGATCATGTCGCTCTCGCTCGGCGTCCCCGCGATCACCCTCGCCACCCAGGGCAAGGTCGAGGGCATCATGCGCCTCATCGGCCTGCCGCAGCTGTGCGTCGAGCCGGTCCCCGGCTTCGCCGACCGCGTCCTCCCGGTGATCGACCGCATCCTCGCGGAGCCGGGCGACGGCGGCGTGCGCGCCACCATCGACGCGGCCATGCCCGAGGTGCGCCGCCTCTCGGCGCTCAACACCCGCGGCCTCGGCGCGGAGGTCGTGCGATGAGCGCGGCGCAGGAGAAGGGACCGCGCATGCGGATCATGTTCGTCGTCACGTCGCTGCACGGCGGCGGGGCCGAGTTCGTCGCCCGCACCTGGATGGGCTGGCTCCTCGAGCAGGGCCACCACGTCGACGTCGTCACCACGTCGGTGAAGGGCACCGACGAGTACCTCCCCGAGGGCGCGGTGCTGCACCGCATCGGCGAGGGCAAGGGCCACGTCGGCAAGGCGCGGATGCTCAAGGAGCTGTTCCGCCGCCGCACCCCCGACGTCGCGGTCGCCCTGCAGGGCTACCCGAACATCGTGCTCCTGGCCTCGGCCGAGATGACCGCGAAGGCGGACCGCCCGAAGACCATCGTGAGCGAGCGCAACCTCGTCTCGCTCGGCATCCCGGGCTTCTCGAGGACCCAGAAGGTGCAGCTCGGGCTCGCCAAGACGCTCTACCGCCGCGCCGACCACGTCATCGCGATCTCGCACCCCGTCGCGGGCGAGCTCGTCGCCGGCTTCGGCGTCTCGGGCGAGCGCTGCACCGTCGTGCCGAACCCGGCGACCGCCAAAGTCGACCGCTCCCGCCAGGTCTCGCGCACCCCCGGCACTGCGGCGGGCCTGCAGATCGTGCTGCCCTGCCGCCTCGTCGTCCAGAAGCGCCCCGAGCTCGCGATCCTCGCGGCCGAGGAGCTGGAGCGCCGCGGCATCCCCGCGAAGGTCGTCTCCTTCGGCGGCGGCCCGCTGCTCGGCAGCATGAAGGCGGAGGCGACCGCGCGCGGCGTGGACTTCCAGGACATGGGCTGGGTCGAGGACTGGTTCCACCACTTCGACGAGAACGCCGTCGTGCTGCTCCCGTCGCTGCGCGAGGGCTTCGGCAACGTGCTGGTCGAGGCGGCCGCCGCCGGCGTCCCCTCGGTCGCCGTGTCCGGGGCGCTCGGAGTCGCGGACGCGATCGTCCCCGGCCTGACCGGCGAGCTCGCGCTCACCCCCTCCGCCTCCGACCTCGCCGACGCGCTGATCCGCGCGAGCGAGCTCGAGATCACCGGCATCGACCGCTGGCTCGACCGCTTCTCGCTGGAGTCGAGCGGCCGCGACCTCGAGACGGTGCTCCGCCGGGTCGTGGGGCAGAAGTGACCCTCGTCTCGGTGGTGGTCCCGGCGCACCAGGAGGAGGCGCACCTCGCCTCGGCCCTGGAGCGCCTGCTGCGGCAGACCCACGCCGAGCTCGAGATCCTCGTGGTCGACGACGCCTCGACCGACGGGACCGAGACGATCGGCCGCGCGTTCGCCGAGGAGCACGAGCGGATCCGCTACCTGCGCCAGGACGAGAACCAGGGCGTCGCCGCCGCTCGCGAGCGCGCCGTCGGCGAGGCCGCCGGCGAATGGGTCTGGCTGGTCGACGCCGACGACGAGTGGCCGGAGACCGCGGTCGAGGCCATGCTCACCGCGGGGGAGGCGGGCCGCGCCGACGTGGTGGTCGCCCAGGCGGTCACGGTCGACGCCACCGGATCCACGCCCGTCGGCTCCCTGCGCGGCCCGCTCGCGCTCTCGGGCCGGGGCGCCTTCACCGCGCTCCTGGTCGGGGAGCTGACCGGGCACCTCTGGAACAAGCTGTTCCGCCGCGAGCTCTTCGACGGCATCGACTTCACGCGGATCCGCCAGCACTCGGACCAGGCGCAGGTCGCGCAGCTGCTCGCCGCGGCCGACGAGGTCGTCGTCGTCCCCGACTCCGTCTACGAGTACCGCCTCCGCTCCGGCTCGATCATCCGCTCGGGCGCGAAACGCGCCGACTCGCTCGCCGGGCTCGCCGCTGTGATCGAGCGGACGGCCCGCGGGCTCGACCCGCGCCTCCTCGACTCGCAGGACTACTCCTACTACCGCGCGCGCTTCTCCCTGCTCTCCCGCTTCAAGGACGCCACCTCGGGCGCGCACAGCCCCGAGGAGGCCGACCGGCTCTGGCGGGCCGCGCACGACGAGGCGGGGCTCCGGCACCTGGTCGCGCTCGTGCGCCGGCGCGACCTGAAGCGCTCCGTCCTCTTCGGGCTCGCCGCCGCGGCGCCCGCGCTCTACCGTGCGGCGATGAGCGCCGGGAACGGACGCCGGTGACCGTCGTCTCCTCGGTGAGCGGAGAGGCCGGAGTGCGCTTCCCGGCAATCGAGTCCTCGTCACTATTCCGACGAATGTGCGGCGCAGACGGTACACCCTTAGTCTTGATCCTCGGTCGCATTCTGCGACCGAGCCTGCGTCCTTCTCTGAGCCTTGTTCACCTCGGATGGAATTCACGAGCGGTACGACCGGGCACAAGGGGGAGAGAATGAAGCTGCTGAAGCCTGCGGGCGGGGCCCGACGCGAATGGGTGGATTTCGCCAAGGGTGCCGCCATCCTGATGGTCGTGTACTACCACACGTCGTTGTACCTCGGCGACATCGGGGTCGAGAACACTCTCGGCCGCATCAAGGTCGTGTTCGAGCTCTTCCCGATGCCCCTCTTCTTCCTGGTGTCCGGCCTGTTCGGCTCGCGCATCCGCACCTGGAGCTTCCCCGACCTCTGGCGTCGCAGGCTTTACCCGCTGCTCTGGCTCTACGTGGTCTGGTCCGTGATCCGCATGGCCTTCTACCTGGTCGTGCCGCTCGCGAACGGCGGACTCGGCGAGCTCCCCGCGACCGACCCGCTCAACCTGCTCCTGCTGTTCTTCTGGCCCAGCAGCAGCTACTGGTTCATCTACGGCCTCGTCCTCTTCACGCTCGGCGCGTGGCTCCTGCGCAAGGTCGACCACCGCGTGCAGGTCGCCCTCGCCGCGGTGATGGGGACGATGTTCACCACCGGTCTCCTCAACACGACCAACGTGGGCTGGAACCGCATCGGCGCCCTGTTCGTCTTCTTCCTGGTGGGCACGCTCTACTCGAAGAGGATCATCGACTTCGTCGAGCAGAAGGGGAGCCGCGCGTTCCTCTACGTCACTCCGGTCTTCGTCGTGCTGAGCGCGGTGCTCTTCCTCTTCCCGATCCGCTGGGTGCCGTTCCTCGCACTCGCCGGCCAGATGGCCGCCGTCGCGATGGGCATCCTCGTGTCGCGGGCCCTCTCCCGAGTGCGATTCCTGAACTTCTTCACGATCTGCGGCGAGCGCAGCCTGCACATCTACCTGCTGCACCTCTACTTCATCGTGATCGCCATTACGATCCTGCGGGTGATCCTCCCCGAGGACCGATCCGAGATCGGCGGCTTCGAGGTGCCGCTGCTGCTGGTCGTGATGGTGCTCGCGGTCGTCCTCTCGCTCTTCGTGACCCGCTACCTCTCGAAGGTCAAGTGGATCTACGTCCCCCCGGCCGCCCTCGGCGGCCCCGGCAAGCGGCGCAAGCCCGTGCCCGTCCCTGCGCGCGGCCCCGGAGTCGTCTCCGATCCCGTCGCGGTCCCGGCCGATGAGCCCGGCACCTCCCCCAGTTACGAGAAGAAGAGAGCGGAGTCCCACGAGTGAAGACGACACGAGCACGCAGAGCCGGAGTCCTGGCGGCCGTCGTGGCCGTCGCCCTCGGGCTGGCCGGCTGCTCCTCGCAGCCCGAGCCCGTCCGCACGCCCGACGGCTTCACGACGGAGAAGGCGATCGAGTACCGCTCGGTCGACGGCGTCTCGCTGAAGGCCGACGCCTGCCTCCCCACCGCGGGCGGCACCGACCGCCCCGCGCTGCTGATGCTGCACGGCGGAGGGTTCGTCGACGGCGCCCGCGACGAGGGCGGGATGACCGAGCTCTGCGAGTACTACGCCGAGCGCGGCTTCGTCTCGGTCTCCGTCGACTACCGCCTCCTCCAGGACAGCCGGTACCCCGGGCAGATCGAGGACGCGCAGGCCGCCGTGGAGTGGCTGCGCGAGCCCGCGCAGGTCACGCGCTTCGGCCTCGACCCCGCCCGCATCGGCGTGATGGGTAGCTCCGCCGGAGCGATCATCGGAGCGACCATGGGCACGCTCGGCGAGGGCTCCCTCACCGAGGGCTCGCGGGTCAAGACGGTCGTCGCCTTCTCGGCGGTCGCCGACATGACCGAGACCGGGATGTCGCTGGGCACGCCGGTGCCCGAGGCGAAGGAGCAGATCCTCTCCTACCTGGACTGCGACGAGATCGACTCGACGACCTGCCCGCAGAGCATCCCCGCGTCGCCGATCACCTCGGTCGACTCCACGGACGCCCCGCAGATCTGGCTGACCTCCGAGGACGAGCTCGTCCCGGTCGAGCAGGCCGACGCGATGCAGGTCGCCCTGCAGGACGCCGGAGTGGCGTCCGAGGTCGGCGTGGACGGCTCCGGCCACCACGGGCTCCAGAACAACACCCCGAACAACAAGAAGGCGATCCTCGCCTTCCTGCAGGCACACCTCTGATCCACCGCTCCCGCGCGAAACCTCGCGGCCGGTTCCGCGCAACGCGGACGACACATCACGACGCTACAGTCAGACCCCCTGCACTCCGGTGCAGTCGACGAAAGGGACACCACACACCATGACCTTGAACGGACTGTTCGCCGGCATCGGCCGGAGGTGGGTCTACATCGTCGCCTTCGCTCTGCTCGGCGCCGTGGCGGCCCTGGTACTCAACGCCGTCCTCCTCCCGCAGTACAAGGCGGACGCACGCGTGTACGTCGCGGTCTCCTCGTCCGGAGTCCTCTCGACCGCGGACCGGGTCGCGGCCAACAGCGCCGCCTCCCAGGCCACGGTCACCTCCGTCGCCCTCGGCACCTCGGACACCGTCCTGCAGGGCGTCATCGACGGCCTCGGCATCGACGAGCCCATCGAGGACTTCGCCAAGCGCGTGACCGTCCTCGCCGAGCCGGAGTCCGTGGTCATCACGATCTCGGCCACCGACCCCTCGCCCGAGCAGGCCGCGGTCATCGCGAACGCGATCGCCGCCCAGCTCGACGCGGCCGTGAAGGGCGCCGATCCGGCGACCACCACGAACGGCGTCGCCGTCCCGCAGATCCAGCTCCAGGTGCTCAGCCAGGCGCTCCCGCCGGAGCTGCCGGTCACCGGTGGCATCCTCGTCCTGCTCGCGCTCGGCATCCTCGGCGGCGCCGTGGTCGGCGTGGGAGTGGCGATCGTGATGACCGCCCTCGACCGCCGCCTCCGCAGCGGCGACGACGTCCGCTCCGCGATCGACCGGCCGCTGCTGGGCATCGTCCCGGTCAAGGCCACCAAGCTCGACGAGATGCTGAACTCGACCGAGATCCCGGCCCGCTACTCGGCCGTGGCGTTCGAGCTCTCCGCCATCGCGCGCACCCGCTCGTACTCCTCCTTCGCGATCGCCCCGGCGTCCGAGAAGACCCCGCACACCGCCAGCGCGGTGCTGCTCGCCAAGGCGCTGGCCGTGCTCGGCTCGTCCGTCGTGATCGTGGACGGCACCGCCGAGGGCTCGGCTCTCGCTTCCGCCTCGGGCGGACGCCCGGGCCTGCGCGAGGTGCTCGCCGGAGCCGCCTCGCTCGACGACGCGATCATCAAGCGCTCGACCGACCGCGTCGACCTGCTCCCCGCGGGCGGCGCCCAGGCCGGCACGCCGATGCCGACCGACGCCCTCCGCGCGCTGGTCGAGGAGCTCGAGAAGGTCTACGACATCGTCCTGATCGTCACCGGCACCCTCGGCGCGACCGAGCAGTCGCCGACCTTCCGCGGCGTTGCCGACGGAGCCGTCCTCGTCCTGATCGAGGGCAAGGTCGACTCGCCCCAGGCCGCCGCCGACGTGCACTGGATCGAGACCGCCGGCACCCCCGTGGTCGGCGCAGTCGTCCTGGCCCGCCACAAGCTGCAGAAGGCCCCCGCGATCGTCTGATCGCGTCCTCGCACGCTGCGGAAGAGCGCACCCCGGCCCCGGCCGCGGTGCGCTCTTCCGCGTCCGGGGACTGCGCGGTGCCCGGCGGGGGCCCGGCTGCCCTCTCTCCGGGCCCAGCCGGCCCCTCCGACGCCTGGCCGGCACTCCAGCCCCCTCCACCCCTCCGCGAGCCCGTTCACTCCGCGAGCCCGCAGAACTCGCGGTACTCGCGCGCGACTCCGCCCACCTCCGCGGACTCGGCAGGAGGCGGCGTCACCGTCCGGGCCCGCGGGCTCTCCGGGGCCGACCGACCGGTCCGTCCTTCCTCAGCGTCTCCAGCGCCCGCCGTGGCCTGATCACGTGCCTCACCGGCTCCCGGGAGCCCGCTCACCCCGCGAGTCCGCAGAAGTCGCAGTACTCGCGCGCGACTCCGCCCACTTCCGCGGACTCGACAGGAGGCGGCGTCGCCGTCCGGGCCCGCTCGACTCCCCGGGACCTGCCCGGCCCGTCCAGCCCTCTCCAGCGCCCGCCGTGGCCGGAACCGGCTCCCGGGAGCCCGCTCACCCCGCGAGTCCGCAGAAGTCGCCGTACTGGCGCGCGACTCCGCCGACTCCCGCGTGGTCGGCGGGAGGCGGGCAGACGCAGAACCGCCGCCGTCGAGGGGACGACGGCGGCGGTTCTGCGCGCGGGGAGCGGATCAGGTCACGGCGTGCAGGCCACGTTCCCGATCAGGTCCTTCCCGGAGTTGGAGCAGCTCAGCGTGTTGCCGCTGGTGGACCAGTTGGACGGCTGGTGGAGGTAGACCACCGCGTTGCTGGTCTTCAGCGCGAGGTTGCCGCTGATGGTGTTGTCGTTGCCCGAGCCGTCGGCGCGGGTGATCACCTGGTAGCCGTAGGTGGTGGTGCCCGCGGCGGAGTTGCCCGCGGCAAGCCAGCTGTTGCCCGAGACCAGGATCAGCGAGACGACGTCCGAGGCGAGCCGCGATCCGCCGAGGACCGTGTTCCCGATGATGTCGCCGTCGAGGGTGCCCTCCTTGGCCTCGATCGGCTCGGCGCCGGTGTCGCTGATCGCGTTGTCCACGACCGCGATGCGGGCCGTGCGGTCAGGGTTGCAGCTGTTGTACTCGCACCAGTTGCGGTCGGAGGTGCCGACGTAGACGCCCTCGCCGTACTTGGCGGAGACGAGGCCGGTGCGGCGGATGGTGCTGCCGACGATCAGGGAGTCGGTGGTCTGGCTGCGGAAGTGGACCGCCTCGTAGCCGATCTCGCTCACCGTCAGGCCGGCCATCTGGACGCCCTTGCTGGCGAGCACCTGGATGCCCTGGAAGGAGCTGCGGACCGAGAAGCCCACGAGGTGCACGTCGCTCACCGTGTTCAGGATGAGTGCGGTGCCGCTCGAGGTGGATCCGGAGGTGAGGACCGCGTTGGGCGAGCCGCAGATCCAGATCGAGCCGGGCTGGGCGGCGGTGCCGCGGAGGGCGAACTTGCCGGTGTAGACGCCGTCGGCCAGGCGGATGACGTCGCCGGAGGAGGGGTTGGTCAGGGCCGTGACGAGCTGCGCCGAGGTCGACACCGTCTTGGTGGCGGCGGGGCAGTCGAAGGCCGCGAGCAGCGAGGCGCGGGAGGCGAGGATGTCGGCCGAGGTGGTGGCCGACTCCTTCAGCCGCGAGTCGCGGCCGGCGTCGTCGGTCGCCGTGACGGTGTACGTGTAGGCGCGTCCCGCCTCGGCGGTCTCGTCGCGGTACTGGCGCACCGGGTCGGCGACGGTGCCGACGACCGTGTCGCCGGAGCCGTCCTCGTTCGAGCGGTGCACGTCGTACGAGACGACCCGCGAGCTGAAGGGCGCGTCCCAGGCGACGGTGTAGCCGTCGGTCAGGGGGGAGAGCTCCACGGCGTCGGTCGCGAGGCCGTCCTCGGCGAGGACGAACGCGTCGATGATCAGGTTCTTGTCGGTCGACTGGGAGTTCTTCGTCCCCGTGTAGGAGATGGTCACGGTGTGTGTGCCCTCGGCGAGGTCGGTCGTCTCGTAGACCGGCACCTGGTACTGCGCGGTCGAGCTGTAGCGGTCGACCTTGGTGACGGGTCCGCCGTCGACCGAGACCGCGGCGATGCCGGAGGAGGAGGTCTTCCGGCTGATCCAGCGCCACGACGTGCCGACGAAGGTGAACTTCACCGATCCGGCGGAGGTCAGGTACTTCATCCCGCCGCCGCTGTCGCCGCCCGCCATCGATCTCCACGAGCCGGTGTACTGCAGCGCGGGGTCGGTCTCCTGCACGAGGAGGCTGGTCGCTCCGGAAGGATCGAGCACGGGGCCGTCGTCCTCGCCGCCGCCGGTCTCGTCGGTCGGCTCCTCGGTGGCGGGAGTCGCGCGGGTGATGTCGAACGCGTCGATGACCAGGTTCTTGTCGCTCGCGGAGCTGTTGGCCGTGCCGCTCCAGGCGATCTTGACCGTGTGGACGGTGTCGGCGAGGTCCTTCTTCGTGAACACCGGGACCTGGTACGCCGTGGTCTTCGTGTACCGGTCGACCGAGGTGCTCGCGCCGTCGACCGTGACGGTGGCGATGCCGGCGGAGGCGGTGGTGCGGCTGACCCAGCTGAAGCCGGTGCCGCGGAAGCTGAACGAGACGGAGCCGGTGCTGTTGAGGAACTTGATCCCGCCGCCGCTGTCGCCGCCCGTCATCGTGCGCCACGAGCCGCTGTAGGTCAGCGAGGAGTTCGTCTCCTGGATCCGCGTGCTCTGCCCGGCGCCCGGGTCGAGAGTGGCCGCGGAGGCGGCGGGCGCCGTGAGGGGGGCGACCAGGATGCCGAGAGCGGCGATCAGAGCGGTGGTGAGGGAGAGGCGTGCGCGTCGTCGGCGAGGGCGGGTCGGGTCTGGCGTCGTCTGAGGATTCACGATCGGCTCCGGGTCTTCGAGGGGGCGTCGGGGGCGGTTCGAGGGGGCTGCTCAAGGGGGTGGTGCTGGTCCTCCCGACGCTATAGACGGGCCTTGCGACTGATGGCTGGATGAGACGGATTCAGGTTGTAGTACCCCATTCGGGCGTGGTGGTCGGGCTTATATCAGCGATTCCGCTGAAGGACTGGCGGACCGCCGCGCATGCGTGTATACGGAACGGTCACACGCGCTGTCGACGACGGATCGGAGGGCGGATGTCGGATCGGGAGGGGACTCCGGGAATGCCCGTCCGCGGAATGGACGAGGGGGAGTGCTGCTCGGTCGAGGAACGGCGACCCTACCCGGCGACTCTGGACACGGCCCCGGGCCGGGCCGCTGGGCGAGAGAATTGACCGGGCGTTCACCGGGCCGACCCCTCGCCGAAACACTGCGATGATGGGCTCTCCACTGGTGATCGCCGTCGCACCCGCGTCGCGGATCACCCGCCGCGGGCGAGCGGCGGTCCCGACGAGAGGGAGGACGCGATGGACACGGCCACGACCGCGACCGGCGACCGCCCGTCCACCCCGCCGTCCCGGGAGCGCCCGAGCTGCCCCCGGGTCCGCGCTCGCACCGTGATCGGACGGCTCCTGCTCGTCCCCCTCGTGGTGCTCGCCCTCTTCGGCGCCGGGATCCCGCTCTACGTCACGCCCCCGATCGACCCGATCCCTGAGCAGGCGGACGCGGTCTTCGTGCTGGGCCCCTCCACGAGGGCACGCGTCGAGTTCGCCCGCCGGATCATCACCTCCGGGGCGACGGACACGATGGTGCTCTCGGTCGGCCCCGGCGAGATGAACGCTCCCTACGAGGCCAAGAAGTACAAGAAGTGCAACGAGCCCGGCGGCGACGTCCTCTGCTACTCCGCCGACCCGCTCACGACCCAGGGAGAGGCCCGGCAGCTGCGCGACATGGCCGAGCAGTACGGCTGGGACCACGTCATCGTGATCACCAACGCCTCCCACCTCGTGCGCGCCGAGATGATCATCGAGCGCTGCTACTCCGGCGAGCTCTCGATGGTGCCCTCGGGCGAGCCGATGGGCCTGGACTACCTGGTGAACCAGTACGTCTACCAGACCGGCGCGTTCCTCAAGGCCTTCCTGGTCACCAACGGCTGTTGACGCGAGCACTCCTCCTCGAGCCGCCGAGCCCGCCTGCGCTAGTCTGCCCGGGGCGCCATCGGCCCCGAGCCCGCTCCTGCGGAGCCCGGCCGGCCCGGCCCACGACGGCAGCGCGGCAGGAGGATCGACCGGGGAGACCCGCGACGCTCCCCGCTCCGCACCGGTCACCCCCACGCGAACCCCTCCGAAAGGCCCGCCCGTGACACCTGCCCGATCGATCTTCGCCGTCGGCCGCGGCCAGTACGAGAACATCGGCGACATCATCCTGCGTCGCCAGCTCCTCGACTGGCTCCGCGAGTCGGGTCCGCTCCACGTCTACGTGGGCCACTCGCCGTGGGGCTACGACGACGGCCTGCGCCTGGGCCCGGACGACACGGTGTACCGCTCGCTCCTGCGCTGGTACGCGGCGCTCGCCCGCGAGGCCCTCGCCGGCCGGGCGAACTCGGTGTTCAAGCCGGGAGAGATCCAGCTGACCCTGATCGGGATGAAGGAGCACCTCGTGATGCTCCCGGGCATCGCCCTCGTGCGCCTCGGCGGCGGCCGCGTGATCCGCGCCGGCGTGGGCACCCGCAACTTCGCCCCGCTGCCCCGCGCGATCATGTGGCCCTCGATGGCGCTCTCGAGCTACACCCGCTGGCGCGACGACAAGACGGCCGGCTACATGCGCGTCGGCGCCGCCATGCCCGACCTCGGCTACGGCGAGGGCTCGAGCGACGCGGAGCTGACCGCGTTCGCCGCGCAGCCCGACGAGGAGCGGCGCGTTCTGGTCCTCTCCCTCCGCGAGGACCACGAGGTGGACGCCCGCCCCTACCCCGAGCAGGAGTGGCTGGCCGCGATCAAGGGCTTCGCCGAGCGCGAGGACCTCGACATCGTCGTCGTCACGCAGGTCGCCGTCGACGCCGAGCGCTCCCGCCGTCTCGCCGCCGACCTCGACGCGGACATCCTCGACTGGGATCCGGCGCACACCCACGACGAGCACGAGATCCTGCTGCGCGAGCTCTACCGCACGGCCCGCGTCGCGATGAGCGACCGGCTGCACGTGATCATCATGGCGTTCACCGAGGGCGCGGCCCCGGTGAGCCTGCAGATGGACGGATCGACGAAGGCCTCGCGCCACTTCGAGACCATCGGGATCCACGACGTCACGGTCGACATGTCCCGGACGACCCCGGCCGCCGGCGTCGAGACCTTCTCCGCCGTCGTCGCCCGCCGGAGCGAGCTGCTCGAGAAGCTGCTCGTCGCCCGCGGGCGCCTCCGCGGCGTCCGCGACGACATCCAGGCGCTGCTCGCCGTGCCGCCCCGCAGCCGCCCGGCCGCCGCGGCAGCCCCTGCCGGCCCGAAGACGCGGGTGTACCACGTCGGCCGCAGCGGAGAGGTCCCCGGAGGCATGACGCAGGTCGTCAACGGGTACCTCCGCTGGCCGTTCGAGCGCTCGGACGTCCGGGTGATCTCCTCCCGGACCGCTCCGGGCGAGCACGTCGCCGCGGCCCGCCTGGCCGCCGGCGCCGCCGCCCGCATCGTCGCGATCGCGCGCCGGGAGCCCGGCGCCGTGATCGTCGTCCACCTCTCGGAGCGCGGCTCGTTCCTCCGCGAGGGGTCCCTCCTCCGCCTCGCGCACCGTCTCGGACTGCGCACGGTCGCCCACCTGCACGGCAGTGAGTTCGCCGCCTTCACCGCCGCGCACCCGCGCCTGGTGAAGGACGTGCTGCGCAGCGCGGACGAGATCATCTCGCTCTCGGAGGAGACCTCGGCGATCTGCCGCCGCTACGTCCCCGCCGAGCGCGTGCACCTCGTGCCCAACGCGCTCGAGCAGGGCACCCCGCGCGAGAAGACCCGCACCGTCGTCTTCGGCGGCGTCGTCAGCCACCGCAAGGGCGTCGACGTGCTGCAGAAGGCGTGGGCGCAGGTCGAGGGCAAGGAGGGCTGGCGCCTGCTTGTCGCCGGTCCGATCCGCGAGCCGGAGGTCGTCGACCGCGGCGTCCCGGGGATCGAGTTCCTCGGCTCGCTCGAGAACGCCCGCCTGCTCGCCCTGCTCGACGAGGCGTCCATCGCCGTCCTGCCCTCGCGCGACGAGGCGATGCCGATCTTCATCCTCGAGGCCCTCGCCCGCGACGCGGCCGTCGTCTCGACCGCGGTCGGCGGCATCCCCGAGGTCCTCGGCGACGGCTGCGGCCGCGTGGTCGCGCCCGGAGACGTCGAGGGCCTCGCCGCCGCGCTGACCGAGCTCATCACCGACGAGGACGCCCGGGCCGAGGTCGTCGAGAAGGCCGGGGCGCGCTTCCGCGAGCGCTTCTCCGCCGACGCCGTGTTCCCGCGGGTCGAGGAGGTCTGGCTCGGCTGAGCCGCCTGCGACTTCGCCCCGGATCGCGCCCCGGGCCCCGCTCCGGGCCTGGGCGGAGCCGCGGGAGCGTAAAATCGCTGGAGTCCGCGTCGCCGTGCCGTCGCGCGCCCAGCCGTCCGCTCCCGGACGCCTTCTCCCTCCATCCCAGAGAGGCTCGACCGTGGCCATCGCCGCCGACTCCGACCGCCGCCTGTGGACCCTGCCCCTCGCGCGCGCCGTGATCGCGGCGGTCGCCGGCTGCGTCGTCACCTTCTCGCCCGACCACGGGCCCGCCTTCGGCCTCGCCGTCTTCGGCGGCTTCGCGATCGCGACCGGCGCCGTCTCGCTCGCCCTCGGGCTCCGCAGCTGGAGCGGCCGGGCCCGCCCGCTCGCCCTCGGCTCCGCGGTGCTCACCCTGGTCGCCGGAGTCGCGGCGCTCGTCGCGCTCCCGGTCGCCAACCTGCTCTCCTTCGTCGCCCTCGTCGCCGGCTGGGCGCTGCTCTCCGGCTTCCTCGAGTTCTCGAGCGGCCGCCGCGGTCAGGGCCTCGCCGCCCGCGACTCCGTGATCGTCGGCGTCGGCACGATGCTCCTCGGCGCCGCCTTCGGACTCCTCCCGCCCCACCCCGTCGTCACCGTCGGCCTCCTCGGCGCCTACGCCGTGATGGTCGCCG
Source organism: Rathayibacter sp. AY1E3 (assembly GCF_002932235.1). NCBI lineage: Bacteria > Bacillati > Actinomycetota > Actinomycetes > Micrococcales > Microbacteriaceae > Rathayibacter > Rathayibacter sp. AY1E3. Next base: position 5,250 of record NZ_PSVN01000010.1, on the reverse strand, counting down.
TCTTCCTCGCCATCGCGGCGTTCTCGCTCAAATGGGCCGCCGGCGCCGACGCAGCCACCGGACACGATCCCGTCGCCCCCACGACACCGACCTCCGGAGGAGACCGATGACCGCCGAAGGCCAGCAGCCCGACCCCGCCTCTCCCGCCGACCGCGCCTCGGCGGCCGACTCCGCCCCGGCGCGCGACCCCGGCGAGTTCACGCCCCGCACGTTCCAGCCGACCCGCAAGGACCGCCTGCGCCCGCTCGAGCTCATCGGCTTCTCCGCGGTGATGGCGGCCTTCGTCGGCCTGGTCGTCATGCTCTCGACCCGCGAGCCGGTCATCGCGCTCATCTCGTTCGGCGTCGCCTTCATCGTCGTGCTCGTCGCGATCGCCATGTTCTCGCTGACCTTCAAGCCGGACGAGGCCGAGATCGCGGACATCGACGAGCAGGACTCCGCACACTAGGCGAGGGACGGCTCCGCCGCTCCCAGTCGGCCGGGAGCACGCCGCGCGGGCGGATAGTCCCTTCCGCCGCGCATGCTGATGGAGCAGCCCGCAGGGCGTCTCGAGATCCCGCCTGCGCACGCGGGCGCCGCTTCCGCGTCGGTGGTCGCGCGTAGCGTGCGGAGGGTGGCGGAGGCGATCGGGCGGTGGTGGCAGAGGCGGCGGTTCTCGCGCGGCGCCGACGTCCCCTACGCGGTCGGCACCTACCGGGAGGCCTGGGCGTCCTACCCCGTCCTGGTGCGGCAGTACCGGCCCGAGTACAACGAGGGCATCGTGCTCAGCCAGATCCCGCCCGCGGCCGACGTGTACCTGTGCTGGCTCTGCGACGCCGGACACGTCTTCGTCGCCACTCCCGAGGAGCAGCGCCACCGTCCCGGCCGGGAGCGGCGCCGCTCCTCCTGGTGCCCCGACTGCGCCGAGCTCGCCTCGCCGCGCCTGCCCCGGGCCGCGCCGATGATCGGCGGCCGGCTCGCCGAGGTGCTCGCGCCGGCGGCCGCCCCCGACGACGGCTCCTTCGTCCTCCTGGCGCCGCCCGCCGTGATCGCGCGGGGGCTCCCGACGTCCGTGTCACCCACCGGCCGCGGGTCCGTGTCACCCGCCGACCCGAGCGGATCCGCGCGCGCCGCGTCGTCGACTCCTCCGTCCGCTCGATCCACCCCTCCAGCTGCCGCCGCTCGGGCCGCGCTCCCGCGCCCGCCCCCGAGCCGACCGAGGCCCCGCAGCCGACGGCGGAGCCCCTGCCGCAGCCCGAGCCCACCGCGGTGCTCCCTCCGCGGACCTGCGCCGACGACCCCCGCCTCTGCACTCCTGCGCCCGAGCCGACCATCGGCGGGCCCCTCACCTGAGCCCCGGCTCGCGGCCCGCCCCGCCTGCGGGGATAGTGGAGGCATGAGCAGACTCCTCCTCGGCCTCCTGACCAACGCCGTCGCGATCTGGCTCACGACCCTGGTCGTGGCGGGCGTGCGCGTGGACCCGTACGAGGAGGGCCCCGCAGCGGCGGTCCTCACGTACCTGCTGGTGGCGGTGATCTTCGGCGTCGTCAACGCCGTCGTCGGCGGAGTGGTGCGGGTGGTCGCATTCCCCCTGTACGTGCTGACGCTCGGCCTGGTCTCGTTCCTCGTCAACGGCCTCCTGCTGCTCCTGACCGCCTGGATCAGCGGCCTCTTCGGCTTCGGCCTCGTCGTGGACGGCTTCTGGTGGGGCGTGCTCGGCGCCCTCGTGCTCGCCCTGGTGAACTGGTTCATCGGCCTGCTCCTGCGCCCCTTCCTCCGCCGCCGTCAGGACTGACACCGCGGGCTCGGCAGTCAGCATCGGCCGCGCCGCCGCCGCCCGGGAGGCGTCGCGCGCCATCGGTGGACGACGGCCGCGATCGGCCTGCTGTGGAGGAGCCGCGGTGCGCCATGATGGGCGGGTGACCCCCGACTCCCCTGCGCCCTCGGCCTTCGCCGTGTGCTTCGTCTGCACCGGCAACATCTGCCGGTCGCCGATGGCCGAGGTGGTGCTGCGCTCCCTGGCGGAGCAGGCGGGGCTCGGCTCCACGATCGAGATCAGCTCGGCCGGCACCGGCGAATGGCACCTCGGCGAGCACGCCGACAGCCGCGCCCTCGCGGCGCTGGAGCGTCACGGCTTCGACGGGGGCCGCCACCGCGCCCAGCTCTTCGACCCGTCCCGCTTCGCCGAGTTCGACCTGGTCGTCGCGCTCGACCACGGGCACGAGCGCGCGCTGCGCTCCTGGGCGCGCACCGAGGTCGACCGGCAGAAGATCCGCCGCCTGCTCGACTTCGAGCCCGGCCTCTCCCCGCAGGGCGACGTCCCCGACCCCTACTATTCCGATGCGGCGGCGTTCGACTCGGTGCTCGCGCTGATCGAGCGCGCCTGCCGGGCCCTCTTCGCCCAGATCGAACCAGGACTGCGCGGCAACCGCTCGGTCCGCCCCGACTCCACCGACGCGCGCGCCGCCCTCGCGCAGGACACCTGAGAACCGGAAGGCACCACCGCATGACCTCGCTCCCCACCCAGCCGCTGAGCCCCCTCGACGGCCGCTACAGCGGTGCCGTCTCGTCGCTCGGCGAGTACCTCTCGGAGGCGGGGCTGAACCGCGCGCGGGTGCACGTCGAGGTCGAGTGGCTGCTGGCGCTGACCGACCGCCGCCTCTTCGGCTCCGAGCCCGTCGACGCGGCGACCGCCGAGGAGCTGCGCCGCCGCGCCCGCGACTTCGGCCAGCCCGAGATCGACGAGCTGGCCGCCCTCGAGGCCCGCACCCGCCACGACGTGAAGGCCGTGGAGTACCTCGTCCGCCAGTGGCTCGAGGAGCTGGGACTGCAGCGCATCGCCGAGCTCACCCACTTCGCCGCCACCAGCGAGGACATCAACAACCTCTCCTACGCGATCGTGGTCCGCCAGGCCGTCGGCGAGATCTGGCTGCCGAAGCTGCGCTCGGTCGTCGCGTCGCTCCGGGAGCTGGCCGTCCGCTACCGCGACGAGTCGATGCTCAGCCGCACCCACGGCCAGCCCGCGACCCCGACCACGATGGGCAAGGAGTTCGCGGTCTACGCGTACCGGCTCGAGCGGGTCGTCGCGCAGATCGAGGCGACGGAGTACCTGGGCAAGTTCAGCGGAGCGACGGGCACGTTCGCCGCGCACCTCGCCGCCGACCCCGGCACCGACTGGCCCGCCCTCGCGGAGGAGTTCGTCACCTCCCTCGGCCTCGTCTTCAACCCGCTGACCACCCAGATCGAGTCGCACGACTGGCAGGCCGAGCTCTACGGCAGGGCCGCGCACGCGAACCGCATCCTGCACAACATCTGCACCGATGTCTGGACCTACATCTCGCTCGGCTACTTCCGGCAGATCCCCCAGGCCGGAGCGACCGGCTCGTCCACGATGCCGCACAAGATCAACCCGATCCGCTTCGAGAACGCCGAGGCGAACCTCGAGCTCTCCAGCGCCCTGCTCGACTCGCTCGCGCAGACCCTGGTCACCTCGCGCCTCCAGCGCGACCTCACCGACTCGACCACGCAGCGCAACATCGGCGTCGCGTTCGGCCACTCCCTCCTCGCCCTCGACAACATCGCCCGCGGCCTGCTCGAGATCGACCTCGACCCGACCGCCCTCGCCGCCGACCTCGACGGCAACTGGGAGGTGCTGGCCGAGGCGATCCAGACGGTGATCCGCGCGGAGGTGGCGGCCGGCCGCTCCTCGATCACCGACCCGTACGCGCTGCTGAAGGACCTGACCCGCGGCAAGCGCCTCGGTGCCGACGACCTCGCCGTCTTCGTGCAGGGTCTCGACATCGGCGACGCGGCGAAGGAGCGCCTGCTGGCGCTGACGCCGGGCGGCTACACGGGCCTCGCCTCGTCGCTGGTCGACCGCCTGAGCTGATCCGCCGGGCAGCGAGCGCGCGGGTGCCACCGTCCTCGAGAGCGAGCACTCCGACTCCTGCGTGCTCGCGGCGGCGCGGTCGACGGCGGCGCGATGTCGGGGGTCGCACCTAGCGTCGGCGGCATGTCAGCGTGCGCGATCGGAGGGTGCGCCTCCTCGGCCGAGACGGGCGCCCCCCTCGCGCTCTGCGCGGCGCACCTCGAGCTCGCGCACGACTGGGTCGCCCGCGAGGACGGCGTGATCGACGCCCTGCCCTCGCCGTGCGCGGCGTGCGGGTCCCGCCTGGGCGTCCGACTCCCCTCCGCCTGGCTCTGCGCCGCCTGCGAGTGGCGGCTCGGCGATGCTCCCGACGGCGAGCTCCCGCCGCCCCGGGTCGACGTCGTCTACTACATCCGCTTCGGCGAGCGGATCAAGATCGGCACCAGCGGCAATCCCCGGCAGCGCCTCCACCGGCTCCGGCACGAGGAGCTCCTCGCGTTCGAGCGCGGCGGGCGAGCACTCGAGCAGCACCGGCACGCCCAGTTCGCCGACGAGCGCCTGGAGCGCACCGAGTGGTTCGCGCGCAGCCCCGCGCTCGACGCCCACATCGAGACCGTGCGCGCCGGGGAGCCCGACCCCTGGGCCCTGCACCGCCGCTGGCGCAGCGAGGCGCTGGCCCTGCGGCTCTGACGCGTCGGCTGCGAGCCGGCGGCGACGACTCGACCGCTCCGACTCGCCGGTTCCCACGCGACGGTTCCCGCTCGCCGGCACTGCGTCCGCGGGTCCCGTTCCGCCGAGCCGGACACCTGCACGGAGCGACGGGGAGGGAGCGACGGGGGCGGGTCCCGGAGGACCGTCCCGCAGCCGCCGCGCGACGCGCTCAGCGCCCCCAGGCGTCGACGAGCAGCGGACCGCGGATATCGCGGAGCCGGTCGACCAGACGGTCCGCCAGCGCGGCCGTGACTCCCGTGGCGACCAGGTCGTGTGGGCCGAGCGGCAGCAGCTTCCCCGTGCGGATGCGCACCACCTCCCATCCGGCGGAGCGGAGCGCGCGGTCCTTCCGCCGGTCGGCCTCCTCGCGGTGCCCGACGTGCTCGAGTCCGTGACGGCCGGTGGAGTCGTACTCGATCGCGACGCGCAGCTCGCCGAGCACCAGGTCGGGCCACGCCTCGCAGTGCTCGAAGAACGGCCGCGCGAGACGCACCGCCGTGTGCGCCGGATCGAAGACGAGCCGCTCGGCGAGGAGCGCCCGGAGCCGGGCCTCGACGGCGGAGGCGGGAGGAGGCGCGCACCGGCTCGCGAAGGGCTCGCCGACGGGGAGGTCCGGCGTCTTCGGGCACACGCGGGCGGTGGTGGCAGAGGCGGCGGTTCTCGCGCGGCGCCGACGTCCCCTACGCGGTCGG